>NZ_PXWF02000262.1 GCF_003011895.2 Massilia glaciei
GGCCGAACGCGGGGCGGGCGCCGGCCTGGCGCCCGGGCAGCAAAGCCTGGTCGCCAACGCGCTCGCGCTCGAGGCCCGGCTCGAGCACGCCCCGATCGCGCTGTTCTCGATCGGCCTGGCCGGCGGCCCCGGTCCGGTGGCGCCGCTCAACGCCAACGCGCGCCGGCTGGTGGCCCCGGGCCGCGCCAGCGACGCCGACGCGCTGTACCGGCAGTTGGGCGCGCAGCCGATCGGCCGGCGCAGCATGATCGGCTTCGACTCCGAACGCGGGGTCGAGCGCGCGCTGGTGTCGGTGTCGGCGCTGGCGCTGCACGGCGAGGCGCAGCGGCTGGTGGCGCTGATGCCGGTCGAGAGCGAGCTCGAGGCCGAGGCCCTGAACGCGTGGCGCCAGCTGGTGCATGTGCTCACCCACGAGATCATGAATTCGCTCACGCCCGTGGCCTCGCTCTCGCACACCGCCTACGAGCTGCTCGACGAACTGCGCGCCGCGCTGCCGCCCGAGCCGGCGGCCGACCTGTTCACCGCGCTCGACGCGATCCGCCGGCGCGCCGACAGCCTGGTCGACTTTGTCGGCAGCTATCGCAGCCTGTCGAACCTGCCGCCGGCGCGGCCCGAGCTGGTGCGCGTGGGCGAGCTGTTCGAGCGCATCAACGCGCTGGTGGCGCCGGTGTGGCGCGACCGCGGCGGCGATGTGCGCTTCGCGCTCGAGGGCGACGCGCTCGAACTGATGGTCGATCCGGGCCAGCTTGAGCAGGCGCTGATCAACCTGCTCAAAAACGCGTTCGAGGCGAGCGCGCAGGCGGGCGCGCCGCAGGCGCAGGTCAGCGCCCGGCTGGGACGCGGCGCGCGGCTGCGCATCGAGGTCGGCGACAACGGCGCCGGCGTGCCCGACGCGCTGGTCGCGCACATCTTCACGCCGTTCTTCACGATCAAGAAGCAGGGCGGCGGGATCGGGCTGGCGATGGTGCGCCAGCTGATCCACGCCAACGGCGGCACCGTGCGCTACGCCAAGTCGCTCAGCGCCGGGGCGCGCTTCATCATCACATTCTGACCGGCGGCACCGTGCGCCAAACCGAGGACACAGCATGACCAAGCTTTCCCGCCTGACCTCGATCGACATGCTGCGGGGGTTCGTCATCGCGCTCATGGCGCTCGACCACACGCGCGACTTTTTCGCGCCCACGCCGTTCGACCCGCTCGACCTGACGCTCGGTTCGGCCGGCTGGTACTGGACCCGTTGGATCACCAACCTGTGCGCGCCGACCTTTGTGCTGCTGGCTGGCGCCTCGGCCTTCCTGCGCGGCCTGAAAGGCGACCAGGCGGAACTGTCGCGCTACCTGCTCTCGCGCGGGGCGATGCTGATCCTGCTCGAGATGACCTGGATCAGTTTCAGCTGGCAGTTCGGGTTCAACGTCATCATCTTGCAGGTGATCTGGGCGCTCGGCGCGGGCATGATGTTCCTCGGGCTGCTCGTGTGGCTGCCGCTGCCGGCCATCGCGCTGATCGGGGCGGCGCTGATCTTGCCGCACAACCTGCTCGACCTGGCGCCGGGGGCCAAGCCCGGCGCGCTGATGATGGCCTGGCACCACGCCGGCTTTTCGCCGCTGCCGGGCAACCACGGAATCGTGTTCCGCTATCCGCTGATGCCTTGGCTCGGGCTGATCGCCGTCGGCTACGCGCTCGGCCCGGTGTTCCGCTGGGAGCCTGCGCGGCGCCAGCGCTTCCTGTTGTGGGCGGCAAGCGGCCTGCTGCTGGCGTTCGTGCTGCTGCGCGCGGCCAATTTGTACGGCAATCCCAAGCCGTGGCTGGCGCAGGGGCGCGGCTGGGCGGTCGACCTGATGGCTTTCATGGACGTGGAAAAATACCCGCCTTCGCTGCTGTACCTGTGCGTCACGGTGGGCCTCGCGCTGCTGCTGCTGGTGGCGATGGAGCGCATCAAGCCGGTGCCGCCGCTGCTGCTGTTCGGGCGCACGCCGATGTTCTTCTACGTGGTGCACATCGCATTGATCCACCTGCTCGGGAACGTGTATTTGACCGCGCGCTTCGGGTCGATGGACACGCCGCGCGGGCTGCCGCTGGCGTATGTGCCGTCGCTGCTGGTGTGCTATGTGGCGTGGGTCGCGATGCTGGCGCTGATGTACTGGCTCACGCGCTGGTGGTGCAACTGGCGCGCCGCGCGCCCGTTGGCGCTGGCTGACCGCTCATCGACAAGCTGCTAGGATGATTGCAGCAGCATGTCGATGTGCACGATGCCGTCCTCGTCGTACGGTTCCGAGACCGTCTTGAAGCCAAAGCTGGCGTAGAACTGCTCGAGGTAGCGCTGCGCGCCGATGCGGATATGCTGGCCCGGATAGAGCTGGCCGGCGTGCCAGATGCCCTGTTCGAGCAGCTCCTTGCCGGTGCCCGTGCCGCGCGCGGCGGGCGAGGTCAGCACGCGCCCGATCGACATCTCGGCGTACTTGGCGCCGGGTGCCAGCACCCGCATGTAGGCGGCCAGCCGGCGCTGGCCCTTGATGGTGCGCCAGCCGAGCAGGTGGTGGGCCGCGAAATCGAGTCCGTCCATGTCGTTGTAAAAGCAGGTTTGCTCGAGGATGAACACCTCCTGGCGCAGGGCCAGCACCGCGTACAGCTCCGCGCCCGAGAGCGCGTCAAACGCACACCACTGCCATTCCGTCATTGCGATTCCTTTTGTTTGTGAGCCGTGTGAGTGATGCCGTCCATATGCCGTCCATATGCCGTCTATGCGGCGCCGTCGAAACCTGCGAGCACGTTGACCACGTTGACGCCGATCTCGGGCACCGCCGCGCCGCCTTCGAGCACGAACACGGTCGGCAGCCCGAGGTGCGCGAGGCGCTCGCCGATCCGCGAAAAATCGTCGCTTTGCAGCGCGAAGCTCGAGCGCGGGTCGCCGGCGAAGGTGTCGACGCCGAGCGAGACCACCAGCGCCTCGGGCGCGTAGCCGGCCAGCTTGTAGCATGCCGTCTCGAGCGCGGCGAACCAGCTGGCCGCGCTTGCGCCGGGCGCGAGCGGCAGGTTCATGTTGCAGCCAAGCCCCGCGTGCTCGCCGGTCTCGTCGGCGTGCCCGAGGTAGAACGGGTACTCGTGGCGCGGGTCGGCGTGGATCGAGACGAACAGCACCTCGGCGCGCCCGTAGAAGATGCTCTGGGTGCCGTTGCCGTGGTGG
The DNA here is from genome assembly GCF_003011895.2 of Massilia glaciei. GTDB lineage: Bacteria > Pseudomonadota > Gammaproteobacteria > Burkholderiales > Burkholderiaceae_D > Telluria_A > Telluria_A glaciei. The sequence goes on from NZ_PXWF02000262.1 coordinate 3,185, forward strand.
TAGTCGAGATCGATGATGGCGACCCGGCTGGCGCCGTCGTCGAGCAGGTGCTGGGCCGCCAGCGCGGCGTTGTTCAGGAAGCAGTAGCCGCCGAAGTAGTCGGCGCCGGCGTGGTGGCCGGGCGGGCGCGTGAGCGCAAAGCTGGCGCGCTCGCCCAGGCGCAGCGCGTGCGCGGCGTTGATGGCGCAGTCGGCGCCGGTCTTGGCGGCGATCCAGGTGCCGGCCGTGAGCGCGCTGCCGGCGTCCGACGCGTACATGCCGAGGCGGGCCGTGAAGTTGTCGGGTTCGACGTCGCGCCGCATGCCGTGCGCCGGCCACAGCGAGGGCAGCGCGTCGCGCCCGGCGTTGGCCGGGTCGAGCGCGGCCCATTGGCTCCAGGCGCTGCGCAGGAAATGCAGGTAGCGCGGCGTGTGCACGCGTTCGAGCGAGGCCAGCGAGACGCCCTGCGGCGTGACGATGCGCCCGAGCGCGCGCCGTTCGAGTTCGGCCAGCACGAGGCCGGCGCGCTCCGGTTTTTCGGAGCATGGCACGGCCGCGCCGCGGAAGATCTCGCCGCGGCCGTGGTGCTGGGCGTGGTGGTTATTGTAAAAGGTGAGCAAGGGTGTCAGTCACCACACAGCGTGCTGGAATTGTAGGCGGCGACGAACTGGTCGAAGCCGCCGGTCTGGCTCTGCTCGATGATCAGCTGCTCGGCCAGCGAGGCGGCGCCCAGTTCGGCGAACATCTGCTCCTCGGCCGGCATCAGCGCGTCGGCGCGGAAGTGGGCCGCGTGCAGCACGCTCTGTTGCAGGCCGAAGGCGGCGAACGAGCCCAGTTCGCGCACCGCGCCCAGCACCCGCGCCGACGGCGTCAGTTCGGGGTCGGCCACCTTGGCGCGCTGTGCCGCGAGCGAGGACGCGTGCACGGCGCCGTCGCTGTGCTGCTCCTTGTGCTGCTCGTCGAGCAGCCGCGCGCACGGGGCGATGCGCTCGAGCAGTTCGGCGGCCCACTCGCGCAGGCCGACCTCGGCGCCGTCGCGGGTCAGGGTAAGGCCCGGGCGGCGGCCCTCCTTGACGGTGCGCGCGAAATTGCGCGCGTGGACGTCGCTTTGCGCCGGCGTGATCGGGGCGCTTTCGTCGAGCGCGCAAAACAGCAAAAAGGCGTCCATGAAGCGGCCGGTCTCGAGGCTGATGCCGATCGGCTCGAACGGGTCGACGTCGAGGCAGCGCACCTCGACATACTGCACCCCGCGCTTGCACAGCGCCTGCACCGGCCGTTCGCCGCTGCGGATCACGCGCTTGGGGCGGATGGTCGAATAATATTCGTTCTCGATCTGGAGCACGTTGGTCGAGAGCTGGATCCACTCGCCGTCCCTGCGGGTGCCGAGCTCCTGGTAGGGCGGGTAGGGCCGGTTGACCGCGTCCATGAGCGTCGTGACATAGCTTTCGAGGCAGTTCTCGTGCGGGGTCAGGCCGGACTGGGCGTCGTTCTGGTAGCCGAGGTCGCTCATGCGCAGGCTGGTCGCGAAGGGCAGGAACAGGGTGTCGTCGGAGAGCGTCTCGAGCTGGTGCGCGCGCCCGCGCAGGAAGCCGGCCGAGAGCGCGGGCGAGGCGCCGAACAGGTACATCAGCAGCCAGCTGTAGCGGCGGAAATTGCGGATCAGCGCGAAGTAGCTGGCCGACTGGTAGTCGCGCAGCGGGCAGCCGCCCTCTTCGGGCACGCCGTCGTTCTCGCGCAGCAGGTCCCACAGGCGCTCCGACAGCGAGTAGTTGTAGTGGATGCCGGCGATGCACTGCATCGCCTTGCCGTAGCGCAGAGCCAGGCCGCGCCGGTACACGTGTTTGAGCATGCCGATGTTGGACTTGCCGTACCAGGCGATCTGGATCTCGTCCTCGGACGGCAGCGCGCACGGCATCGATTGGCTCCACAGCATCTCGGCGCCGAGCCGGGTGTAGGCGAAGCGGTGGATCGCGTCGAGCCGGTTGAGCGTGAGGGAGATGTCGTGTTCGGCCGGGGTGATGTATTCGAGCAGGGCTTCGGCGTAGTCGGTGGTGATTTGCGGATGGGTCAGGGCCGATCCGAGTTGCTCCGGATGGGGGGTGCGCGCCAGATGGCCTTGTGGGTCGATGCGCAGCCCTTCGCGTTCGATGCCGCGCAGGCCCTGCCCGAGCAGGGCGCGGTGCGCGTCGTCGCCGAGCAGGGCGAGGCGGCGGGTGAGTTGGTTCGGCACGGAGATCCTTTCTTGACCTGCTAAATTGGTAATTTGAGCAGAGATTAACCGAAATCGGGCAAGCGCGTCGAGCCGGCGGCGATTTTATCGGGCGCCGCCAAGTGCCGGCGGCGCGGCCGGCGGCGCGGCCGGAGGGGGCGGCCGCGGCGGCGCCACGGACGCCATCCAGAGTCCGACCTGCTGCTCGAGCAGCGACAGCGGCAGCGGCCCGTTGTCGATCACGGCGCCGTGGAAGCGGCGCAGGTCGAAGCGCGCGCCGAGCGTGGCCTGGGCCTGCTCGCGCAGCGCCCGGATGCGCAGTTGGCCGAGCTTGTAGCCGAGCGCCTGGCCGGGCCAGCCGATGTAGCGGTCGACCTCGACCTCGTTGTCGAACGCGGTGTTGGCGGTGTTGGCGTTGAGGTAGTCGAGCGCCTGCTGGCGGGTCCAGCCCCGCGCGTGGATGCCGGTGTCGACCACCAGCCGCGCGGCCCGGAACAGCTCCGAGTTGAGCTGGCCGAAGCGCGAGAACGGGTCGCGCATCAGGCCCAGCTCGGGGCCCAGGCTTTCGGCGTACAGGGCCCAGCCCTCGCCGAAGGCGACGTACCAGCCGCGGCGCCGGAACTCGGGCAGGTCGGCCAGTTCGTGGGCGCGCGCGGTCTGCAGGTGGTGGCCCGGCACGCCCTCGTGCAGGGCCAGTGTTTCGATCTCCCAGATCGGGCGCGCGGCCAGGCGCGAGGTGTTGACCACCAGCGCGGCCGGCGTGAACAGGCTGCCGGCCTGATAGTAGGCGGGGGACTGGGTCTCGGCGCCGAGCGCCTGCACCGGCTTGACCACCAGCGCCTCGGACGGCAGCGCGGCGAACAGCTCGGGCAGGCGCGCGCTGGCGCGCGCGACCACGCTGCGGTAGCGCGCCAGCAGCGGCGCCGGTTCTTTGTAGAACAGGCGCGGGTCGGTGGTGGCGAAGCGGACGAACTGGGCGAAGTTGCCGGCGAAGCCGGTGCGCGCGATGGCGGCGCGCATGCCGGCGCGGATGCGCGCGACCTCTTGCAGGCCGAGCGCGTGGATCTCGGACGGGGTCAGGTCGGCGGTGCTGTGGACGCGCGCCAGAAAGGCGTAGTAGTCGTTGCCTCCGGGCAGGGCGTTGGCGCCGATGCTCTCGCGCGACAGCGGCAGGTAGTCGGCGCGCAGGTATTGTTCGAGCCTTTGCAGCGCGGGCGCGGCCCTGGCGCGCAGCGCGGCCGGGCCGGCCGCGGCCAGTTCGTCGCGCACGGCCTTGGGGATGGTGGCCGGGATCTGGCGGAACGGCAGGCCCAGCGCGCCGCTCTCGACCCCCTCGCGCAATTGGCGCAGCAGTTCGGGCACGGGGCGCAGCACCGCGCGCGGGGTGCTCCAGCCGGTCTTGAGCCCCTCGCCGAGCTGCTCGATGATGCCGTCTATGTGGGCCGGCAGGGCCTCGATGCGGGCCAGGTAGTTGCGGTAGTCGGTCTCGTGGGCGAAGGGCATCTGCGCGACCAGCTGGGCGAAGCTGATGTGGATGCCCTCGTGCCCGCTCAGCGGTTGCACCTGGTAGGGATAGAACGAGGCCGCCTCGAGCTTCTGGGCCTGCTCATACACGAATAGCTCGAGGGAAAGCTGGTTTTGCGGGCTCAGTTTGTCGTGCTCGAGTTGCAGCGCCTGTTCGAGCATCTGCTGGGCGTGCGCGGTGGCGGCTCGGCTGCCCGCTAGCGAGGTGTCGGACAAGGTGGCGTTGTAGCGGTGGTCGCCGGCGGCGGTTGCCAGTTCGGGCCGGTTCTGCATGCGCCATTGCCATTCGGCGTCGAACAGCGCGCGCGCGGCGGCATCGGGGTTGCCCGCCGCCATGGAAGTGCACGGAGCGATCACGAAGACACAGAGGACCAGCAGTTTGCGCATGCGCGGCTCCAGGGACGAGAACGCTATTCTAGTGCAGCGGGCGAAGCGCTGGCGCGCGCCGGCCCGGTGGTGCGGCAGCGATGGCGTGTCCGCGGCCATCGACCTCGTGCCCGCGCAAAACCCATCGGCGCTCCCGCCATTGGCAGAAATGACTTCCGGCAAAGCGGGGACCTGGCCGGGCTTGCCATCAAACGGCGCTTGATACTCCAGACCTACGGCTTGCGAGGTTAAATCCGCACAAGGCGCATCGTTGCAAACTCATCATGGGCCCCGCTTTCGCGGGAAGTCATTTCTGCCAATGGCGGAAATGACGGGTTTATTTTTGCGGTTCCGCGCAGCCATCCACATTATCCCCACCGCCATCCACATGATCCCGCCGCCATCGACGCGAAGGGCGCCGCCATCGACGTAATCCCTGCCGCTTCTGTTGCGGCGCCGATCACGAATGCGCGGCCCTGCGGGCGCCGCTGACGCGTTCGATGTCGGCCAGGTCGCGCCAGCTGCGCACGTCGGTGTAGCCGTGCTCGTCCAACAGCGCGCGCACCTGGGCGGCCTGGTCGTAGCCGTGCTCGAGCAGCAGGTGGCCGTGCGGGACCAGGTGCGCGGCGGCGCCGGCGATGATCGTGCGCAGCGCCGACAGGCCGTCGGCGCCGTCGCTGAGCGCGCCCGGCGGCTCGTAGCGCAAATCGCCCTGCGCCAGGTGCGGGTCGGCATGGGCGATGTACGGCGGGTTCGACACGATCAGCTCGAAGCGCTCGCCGGCCACCGCGCCGAACCAGTCGCTGTGCAAAAAACGCACCCGCGCGCCGTGGCTGGCCGCGTTCCCGGCCGCCACCGCCAGCGCCGCCGCGCTGACGTCGAGCGCGCACACGCGCGCGTCGGGCCGGGTGTGGGCGATGGCGACCGCGATGGCGCCGCTGCCGGTGCCCATGTCGAGCACGCGGCCCAGGTCGGGCAGCCGCTCGAGCGCCAGTTCGACCAGCAGTTCGGTGTCGGGGCGGGGAATGAGCACGGCGTCGGTGACGCGCAGCGCGAGGCCGAAGAATTCGCGCTGCCCGACGATGTAGGCGATCGGTTCGCCGGCCAGGCGGCGGGCCACCAGCGCGCCCAGCCGCGCCGCCTCGGCCGCGGTGAGCGCGCGCGTGTCCTGGGTGATCAGGCTCACGCGCGTCATGCCGAGCGCGTGGCACAGCAGGATGCGGTTCTCGAGCGCGCCGAGCGGCAGCGCCGCCTGCAGCGCGCCGACCGTGCTGCCGGGTTCGACGTGCATCAGTGGCGCTTGCGTACCAAAATGTACACGAGGACGAGGGTGATCATGCCGAAGGCCAGCAGCGACCACTGCGGAATCGAATAGCCGTAGATCAGGTCGGCCGCGTCCTCGCACAGGCCGTCGGCCTGGAACAGGGCCGGCATGTAGACCGCCGTCGGCCATTTGTTGAGCATGGTTTCCATCGGATCGATACCGCACGACAGGCCCGGGTTGGCCAGCAGGTGCACATGCTTGGCGGCGGTCGCCAGCCCGGCCAGCGCGCCGACCAGCGCGGCGGCGGCCCAGGTCTTGACCCGCATGGTCGACGCCGCCAGCAGGCAGAACAGGCCGGTCACGAGGAAGGCGTAGCGCTGGATCACGCACAGCGGGCAGGGCAGCATGTCGACCATGTGCTGGAGGTATAGCGCGAGGCCGATCAGCGAAAAGCAGAACAGGGCGATCGCATTCAACAGGATTCGGGAAGCGGGCATCGGATTCTTTCGTTACGGGTGGGCGGTTTGTTGGGCCTCGGCTAATTTTCGCACAAAGCAAGCCTGATAGAGTATCTCCCTTCTATTGTCGTATGGCAAACTTTAATCGCCGAGGGCGGCCAACAGTTCGGCCTGGTGCTCGGCCGCCAGGGCGTTGGTCAGGTCGGCCAGGTCGCCGTCCATGATGAAATCGAGCTTGTAGAGCGTCAGGTTGATGCGGTGGTCGGTCATGCGCCCCTGGGGGAAGTTGTAGGTGCGGATGCGCTCGCTGCGGTCGCCCGAGCCGATCAGGCTCTTGCGGGTGGCCGCCTCGGCCGACTGCTGGGCCCGCAGGTGCACGTCTTTGATGCGCGCAGCCAACACTTTGAGCGCCGAGGCCTTGTTTTTGTGCTGGCTGCGGTCGTCCTGGCACTCGACCACGATGCCGGTCGGCAGGTGGGTGATCCGCACCGCCGAGTCGGTCTTGTTGATGTGCTGGCCGCCCGCGCCCGAGGCGCGGTAGGTGTCGATGCGCAGCTCGGCCGGGTTGATGTTGACGTCCTCGACCTCGTCGGCCTCGGGCATCACGGCCACGGTGCAGGCCGAGGTGTGGATCCGGCCCTGGGTCTCGGTGGCGGGCACCCGCTGCACCCGGTGCCCGCCCGACTCGAACTTGAGTTTGGAGTAGGCGCCGTTGCCGACCAGGCGCACGATGACCTCGCGGTAGCCGCCCAGGTCGGAGGCCGACTCCGACACCATCTCGACCTGCCAGCGGTTGCGCTCGGCGAAACGGGTGTACATGCGCAGCAGATCGCCGGCGAACAGGGCCGACTCGTCGCCGCCGGTGCCGGCGCGGATCTCGAGGAAGATGTTGCGCTCGTCGTTGACGTCCTTGGGCAGCAGCATTTTTTGCAGGTCGAGCTCGAGCTGGGCCATGCGCGCGCGCGCGCCCTCGATCTCCTCCTGGGCGAAATCCTTCATGTCGGGTTCCTGCAACATGTCCTGGGCCTGGGCCAGGTCGCCGCCGGCGAGCTCGAACTGCCGGTACAGCGCCACCAGCGGGCCGATCTCGGCGTGCTCGCGCGTCATCTTGCGGTAGTTGTCCATGTTCGAGGTCGCGCCTTCGCTCATGAGCAGTTCGTCGAGTTCGACGAGGCGGTTGGCCAGTTGGTCGAGCTTGGCCAGCATCGTTGGTTTCATAGGGGGTCTCAAGTGGGACGTCGGTCGGGTCGTCGGTCGGGTTCGGGGGCGGCGCGCGCCGCCGGGGACGTGCGGGGCGCTAACGGCGGCCGCGGAACAACTGGGGCAGCAGGGTGGCGAGGCGGGCGCGCTCGTCGCCCTGGGCGCGGTGCAGCGCCTGCTGCGGGCCGTGCATGAACTTGGCGGTGAGCCCCTTTGAAAGCGCCTCGAGCACCGCCTCGACGTCGTCGCCGCGGGCGATCATGCGGCGCGCGCGTTCGAGTTCGAACAGGCGCATGGTTTCGCTGTTCTCCTGCATGTCCTGGATCACCGGCACCACGGCGCGGTCGTCGATCCAGTGCATGAACGACTGCACGCGCGTCTCGATGATGGCCTCGGCCTGGGCCACGGCGGCCTGGCGGCTTTCGAGGCCGGTCTGGACCACCTGGCCGAGGTCGTCGACGGTGTACAAATAGACGTCGTCGAGGCGCGCGACTTCGGGCTCGATGTCGCGCGGGACCGCCAGGTCGACCATGAACATCGGCTTGTGGCGCCGGGTCTTGATCGCGCGCTCGACCAGCCCGAGGCCGATCAGCGGCAGCGAGGACGCGGTGCACGAGACCACGATGTCGAACTGGGCCAGGTGCTCGGGCAGTTGCGCGAGCTTGATGGCGCGCCCGTTGAAGCGCAGCGCGAGCGCCTCGCCGCGTTCCATGGTGCGGTTGGCGATGGTGATCGATTTGGGGTTTTGCGCGGCGAAGTGGGTGGCGCACAATTCGATCATTTCGCCGGCGCCGATGAACAACACGTTCTGGTCGGCGATCTTGTCGAAGATGCGCTGCGACAGGCGCACCGCGGCGGCCGCCATGGAGACGCTGTGGGCGCCGATCTCGGTGGTGCTGCGCACCTCCTTGGCCACCGAGAAGCTGCGCTGGAACAGTTGGTGCAGATAGGTGCCCAGGCCGCCGGCCTGGTCGGCCACGCGCATCGCGTCCTTCATCTGGCCGAGGATCTGCGGTTCGCCCAGCACCATCGAGTCGAGCCCGGAGGCGACCCGGAACGCGTGGCGCACGGCGCCGTCGTGCGGCAGCAGGTACAGGTGCGGGCGCAGCTCGGGGTAGGACAGGTGGTGGTAGTCGGCCAGGAAGTGGGCGCCGGCGTCGAGCGGGTCGGGCGCGCCGGAGGCGGCGTACATTTCGGTGCGGTTGCAGGTCGAGAGGATCGCCGCCTCGTCGCTGCCGCGGGCGCCGGCCGGGCGCGCGTCGTCGATGCGCGCGAACCAGCCGCGCGCGGCCAGCACCGCCTCGCCGAGCTGGTCGGGCGCGAGCGCCAGCTGCTCGCGTAGCGAGACCGGTGCGGTGGTGTGGTTGAGGCCGACGGCGAGCAGTTGCATTTTTAAAGCTGTATTGTTAGCGTGACAAGCGCGCGGGGCGGATGCCGCCATTATAGCGCGTCGGGCCCGGGCCGCTTCGGGGGGGGAGGGCGGCCGTCGCTTTGGCGCGCGCGGGACGGCGCGCGGCGCGGCATCAATACTTGACGGGATAATCCTTCGGGAACTTGCCGCCCGAAAATGCCTTCTTCTGCGTCCAGTCCTGCGCCGGCGCGCTCCAGTACGAATCGGTCTCCGGCAGGCCCAGCGCCAGAAAGCCCTCCGACGTGATGTACATGCTGCCGTTGTTGGAGTACCAGTCGCCCAGTTCCGGCTGGTGGCCGACAAAGCCGATGGTCAGGAAGTCATCCCTGGTGAAATTGCCCGGCGCGCTCCAGACGGCCTTGTGCACGGCCTGCATGGCCGCCCGGACCTGCCCCTCCGGCAGGCTCGCCGGCAATTGCTTGCGCCACGCGAGCAGGCCCAGCGGCTGGAACGCCGCCGTGCGGTAGGTCAGCGAGCGGCCCACCGGCGGAAAGGTGCCCCCGGGCGAGACGAAGCGTTCCAGGTGTTCGCCGAAGCGCTGCATGCGCCTGACCGACTGGGCCAGCAGTTCGGCCGGCTTGGCGCCCCAGAACGGCGCCTTGAACCTGACCAGCACCTCGAGTATTTCAACGAGCATCGGGTACATCACGAACGAGCTGTAGTAATCGAAGTGGAAGGTCTCGCCATCCTTGATCCAGCCGTCGCCCATATACCATTCGTTGACCTTGCGGACCGCCAGGTTGATGCGAATCGGGTCGCTTTCCTCGCCGATCGACAGCAGCCAGGCCTCGTTCATGGCCGCGAACAGCAGCCAGTTGGTGTACGGCGGATCGACCCGGCGCAAGCCCTTCACCTCGGCGATGATGCGCCGCTTGGTGATGGCGTCGAGCGGATCCCACAGCGCGTGCGGCGTGCGCATGAGCGCGTTGGTGAAGTAGGCCGAGTCCACCAGCGCCTGGCCCTGGCCCTTCCACAGCAGGTAGTCGGGGCTTTTCGGGTCGACCGAGTTGGCATAGCTTTGCAGGGCCATCTGCCGCAGGCGCTTGCGCTCGCGCCCTTCGGCGGTGCCGCTTTCGGGCAGGCCGAGCCACGGCGCCATGCCCGAGATCAGGCGCGCGAAGCATTCCATGTACGCGACGCGCTGGTCGCGTTTATCCCAGGTGGGGCTCAGTTCGAGCGCGAAATTGTTCCGCAGCTCGCCCCTGGACATGTTTGACAGCACCGGTTCGGCAATCCTTTGCAGCAAGCCGGCCATGTACGCGCGGTCGGCGCTGCCGGCGGCGTTGGCGTCGGCGGCGAGCGTGCCCGGGCCCGCGCCAAGCAGGCCGCCGGCGGCCGATCCCGCCACCACCGTGCGCATGAAGTTACGTCGTTCCAATTGATCCCCTTGTTTTGCGCGGCTGACATGCGTCAGCGGACAAGGTCACGTTACCATCCTCGATTTTCTTGCACAACGCCAATTCGGATCGCCGGCGATACAATCAGCCGGGTGATTGCCGCGGGTGGTACGGGGAGGGGCGGCGAGCCGGCCGGCGCGCCAATCCCGGCGGGGGATTGTTACGCGCCGAGCTTTTCGAAGCGGTAGCCGTAGCTGTAGACCGGCACCAGGCGGAAGCCGTTTTCGGGGCGCAGCTGGAGCTTGTTGCGCACCCGCGAGACGTGGGTGTCCATCGTGCGCGAGGGCACGGCGGTCTCGCGGATCCACACCGCCTCGTGGATGTAGGCGCGCGACAGCGGCCGCCCGATGTTGCGGAAGAACAGCAGCGCGAGGTAGAACTCCTTGTGCGTCACCTCGACCACCACGCCGTTCATGAGCAAACGCCCGGTCCGCGTTTCGAACACGTATTGGCCGAACGTCAGTTGCTCGGCGCCCGCCTGCGACGGATAGGCGCGCCGCAGCAGGGCTTGCACCCGCGCGACGATTTCGCCGCGCCGCAACGGCTTGATCAGGTAGTCGTTGGCGCCGGCGCCGAGGCCGGCCACGATGTCGTCTTCACCGGAACTTCCGGTTAAAAAAATTATCGGCGTGGTGGCCGGCAATTTCTCTTTGGCGCGGCGCACGAATTCGACGCCCGTCAGGTCGTTGACCTGCCAGTCGAGGATCAGCAGGTCGTAGCCTTCCTTGCGCAATTGGGCGAGCAGGTCGCGCCCGCTGTCGAAGCTGTGGCATAGGTGGCCGGCAGCGGTCAGGACCTGACAGATCAGTTCTGCTTCGCTGCGGTCGTGGTCGAGGACGGCGATTCTCATGATGGGGCGATTCGTGTACGCTTTTCGCGTTTATCTGTAGGACGGGTCCTACGTATCCAGATGAATAGTTACTTTGAATATAACAGACATTTACAATGAAACAGGCGGCGCACGATAGATATTTGCATTGAGCAACAGGTTTGCCGTACAGAACGTGCAACGAATTCGATACACGTTACACTGCTTAAACGTGCATTTCAACCGACTTTACAAGTCTCGCAAGAAATATTGCCCAAAATAAATAGGAAATTCCCATGAGAAAGCCTGTCGGCGTGGATTGGTCCTTGATTCCAGGAAATGGCAAGGACATCGAGCAGATGCGCGAGCATTGCCGGCGCCTCGTGCGGCGGCGCGCCTTCATCGCCGCCAGCGTGTCGGCCGTGCCGATCCCGGGCGTGGACGTGGTGTCCGACCTGTCGCTGTTCACGCTGCTCATCAACGACGTCAACAAGGCCTTCGGCCTGACCCAGCAGCAGGTCGAGAACCTGCAGCCGAAATGGCGCCTGATCGCCTACCAGGGCGCGGTCGGGATGGGGGGGATGATGGTCGGACGGGTCATCACGCGCGAACTGGTGATGCAGCTGTTCAAGCGCGCGGGCCTGAAAATGTTCGCCAAGTCGGCCGCGCGGGTGGTCCCGATCGCCGGCCAGATCGCCTCGGCGGCGATCGGCTTCGCGGTGTTCCGCAAGCTCGGCTACGAACACGTCGACGCCTGCGCGGTCGTCGCGCGCGAACTCATGGTGGCGCGCCCATAAGGCTGGGGCCCACCCCCTGACGCTGGGGCGCAACCCTAACGCTGTGGCGCGCTCCCAACGCCGCGCCGGCCGGCCCGGGGCCGGCCCTTGCCATTCCAGCGCCGGCCGCGCTCAGTGGTCCGGCAGCACCACGTTAACGTCGAGCACTTCCAGGTTGCCCTGGCGGTCGAGCGAGATCTTGATGTCGTCGGCGTTGACCTTGGTGTACTTCGAGATCACCTCGATGAGCTCCTTGTGCAGGGCCGGCAGGAAGTCCGGACCGCTGCGCCCGGTGCGCTCGCGCGCGATGATGATCTGCAGGCGCTCCTTGGCGGCCGAGGCGCTTTTCGCCTTGGGCGGGAACAAAAATGAGAGCAGGGCCATATCACTTTCCCCCGAAGATGCGCTGCAGCAGGCCCGGCTTCTCGTAGGTCGTGAAGCGCAGCGGCCGCTCCTCACCCAGGAAGCGGGCGATCACGTCCTCGTACGCCTCGGCCACGTCGGTGCCCTTGAAATGGATCGCCGGATTGCCCTGGTTCGACGCGTGCAGCACCGACTCGGACTCGGGGATGATGCCGATCAGGGGGATGCGCAGGATCTCCTGCACGTCCTGGTAGGACAGCATCTCGTCGGCCTCGACCCGCTTGGGCGAGTAGCGCGTGATGAGCAGGTGCTCCTTGACCGGCTCGGCGCCGGTCTGGGCGCGGCGCGACTTGGCCTGGATGATGCCGAGGATGCGGTCGGAGTCGCGCACCGAAGACACCTCGGGATTGGTCACGATGACCGCCTCGTCGGCGAAGGTGAGCGCCATCAGCGCGCCGTGCTCGATGCCGGCGGGCGAATCGCAGACGATGAACTCGAAGCCCATGTTGATCAGATCGTTGAGCACGCGCTCGACGCCCTCCTCGGACAGGGCGTCCTTGTCGCGCGTCTGCGAGGCCGGCAGGATGAACAGGTTGTCGCAGTGCTTGTCCTTGATCAGGGCCTGGTTGAGCGAGGCCTCGCCGTTGATGACATTGATGAGGTCATACACGACGCGCCGCTCGCAACCCATGATCAGGTCGAGATTGCGCAGGCCGACGTCGAAGTCGAGCACCGCGGTCTTGTGCCCGCGCATCGCCAGGCCGGAGGAGAAACTGGCACTGGAGGTCGTTTTTCCGACGCCGCCCTTGCCGGACGTTACAACAATAATTCGAGCCACAAAAAGGTCCTTTGGATATGGTGATGGGTCAGGCGCGGGTTGCCGGGGTTATCGATTGTATATCTATCCGGTCCCCGACCAGGCGAATCTGGGCCGGCTTGCGCGCCATGTCGGCGGGAAAGCCCTCGTCGAAGGTGCGGTACACGCCGGCGATCGAGACCAGTTCGGGCTCCATCGCGAGCGCGAAGATGCGGGCATTGGCGTTGCCCGAGGCGCCCGCGAGCGCGCGCCCGTGCAGCGCCGCGTAGACGTGGATGCTGCCGTCGGCGATGATCTCGGCGCCGTTGTTGACCACGGCGGCGACGATCAGGTCGCAGCCGCGCGCGTAGATGCGCTGGCCGGCGCGCACCGGGGTGTCGATGATCATGGTGCCGGGCGCGGCCACGGCGGTGGCCGCAACGACAGCCGCCTCGACCGGGGCCGGCGCGACGGCGGCCGGGGCCGGCGTGGGCGCGACCTGGAAGTCGGGCAGCGGGCGGGCGTGGTTGCCGCCGCCGTCGTCGAGCGAGAGGCCGCGCGCGCGGATGGCCTCGCCCATGGCGGGCGCGGCGCCGCGCACGGCGACCGCGTTCAGGCTGTATTTCTTGAGCAGCGCGACCAGTTGCGCCCAGTCGATCTCGGGATTGTCGGCGGCCAGGGCGCTGACGTCGATGACGGCGAACTCGTCGTCGAAAAAGTCCGGGCTGCCCCCGGTCATCCGGGTGAGCGCGGCGTCGATGACGGCCAGGTCGACCGAGCGCAGGATGGCCGACACGGCGACGACGGTGGAAATCTTGATTTCGATGGGCTGCGGGGACGGGCTTTTTGACATTGGTAGTGGGTGAAGGGTTCGGGGCGCCACCGCGTTCTTGACGGCAACGTCTGCCAATTAAGTGCAGGCTGGTGCATTCTACTTTGAAAATTGCTAGATGGGGAGGTTTGGTCCGTGTGCCAATTCCCGGCTTTGCCCCGGGGGGACGCCGACTTCGTCAAAAAAAGCGGTCGGTTAAATTTGCCGGTCCATCAATCAACCGGAGGCAATCTTTAATGTCCGGTATTTGTTCCACTTGATTTGCGCCCGCGGGGCTATGGCGCCGAAACGCTCCGCCTCGATCACGTCCGCGGCACTCCCGGCCAGCGATGGTTCCACGGTCTCCGCGGTGTTTTTTCCCTCCACGCCCAACTCCACCGGAACGCCGGCCTTTGCCTTGCTGAGAGGCACGCTCCGCAACGGCATGAGACTGCCTGCGGTCGTGAACCTTTTCACGCATTCGACAACTACCGTTCACATCAACGGAGGGACCATGAATTCAATCAGCTCGCGCTTACTTCTTAACTTGTTTCTTATTGTCGAGTTGGCGTTGTGCGCGCCGCTCGCCGTCGCGGCCGTCTCGCTGTCGGCCACACTCATCGATGCGAAGGATGCAACCTTGATTGCCAGCGATGGCACGGCCTTCGTCGTCACCAGCGCCCGCGTCAAGGTCCCGCAGCGGCGCGCCGCTCCGGATGCCGCGGCAATCGAGCTGGCGGTGGTACGGGTGCGGCGGGCAGGCAATGTTGGCGGAAATGCGCACGTGATGCTGGCCGGCGGTCCGGGCGACTCCGGGGTGCGGCTGGCGCTGGACATGGCCAGGCGGGGAGGCGCGGCGCTGTCGGGGTTTATCGATGGCGACCTGATTGGCATCGACCAGCGCGGGATCGGCGGCTCCACGCCCAGCCTGCTCCCGCCCGTGCGCTACGGCTTGCCGCTGGAGGCGCAAGGCTCGGTGGCCACCTGGCTGCCCATCATCGAGGCGGCCACCCGCACGGTCGCCGCCGAGATGCGCCGGCGCGGCATCGACCTGCAGGCTTACAACACCGAGGAAAGCGCCGATGACGTCGCCGCGGTGGGCCAGGTCCTCGGCTACGGTCAGATGACGCTGTGGGGGCGCAGCTACGGCACCCATCTGGCGCTGGCGACGGCGCGGCGCCACCCGGCCATGGTCAAGCGCATGATCCTGGTCAGTCCACTTGGGCCGGACCACAAATGGAAGCTGCCTTCCCAAGTGGACCTGGTGATGGGGCGCATAGGCGAGCGCGCCGGGGCGCCGCGCATGACGGCGCAGTTGCGTGAGATTGTCGACCGGCTGGGACGCGCGCCGGTGCGGGTCGCGCTGCCCGACCCGGCCACGCAGAAAACGGTGAACGTCGTCATCGTCCCGTGCGACGTGCAGTGGGTGATCGCCCAGGTGATCGGCGACCCGCGCGCGCTGGCGACCTTGCCGGCGGCAGTGCACGAGATGCATGGTGGCGACTTCCGGCGCGTGGCCCAGATGTCGCTGGCATTGCGCCCCCGCCTGGGGATCATCTCCGCAATGAATCACATGATGAACCTCAGTTCGGGCGAGAGCGGCGATCGCAAGGCGCGCATCAAGCGCGAGGCCGGCAGCGCGCTGCTGGGCGACGCGATCAACTTTCCTGGTCGTTATCTGGGCCCCGCCTGGGGCGCGCGCGCGCTCGATGGTGGATTCAACGAGCCGGTCACGGGCGCTGTGCCGACCTTGATTCTGGCGGGCGACCTCGATGCGCGCACGCCGGTCGAGAACGGGCGCGAGATCGCCGCCACGCTCAGCGCCGCCAAGCTGGTGGTGGTGGAGAACGCGGCCCATGAGTTCAACGTGTTTGGCAATCAGGCGATCCGCGCGCTGCTGGGCGGGTTTGTCAGGGGTGAGGCGATCGTCGACGAGCGCGTGGTGCTGCCGCCCTTGCGCTTTGAAAAGGTGCCCGCAGTGCCCACAGAGGCGCCATGACGGGATGACCATGAGCATGGCGCCGCAACTCGGCAGCGAGCCGTCGAGTCCTTTTAGATCTGACGCTCAGCCCGGGGCGCCGGCGTCGGCCGTGTAATGGCCGGCAAGCTTGGCGATATCAGGCGCAACCAGGGCCGGATCGACGCAATCGGCGAGATTGTCCGCGATAAACTCGATCAGCTGCATGGCGGCGTGCGGCAGGCGGCGGTCTTTGCGGCTCACCAGATACCAATTGCTCTCGAGGGGAAAGCCCTCGACGGGGAGGACCTTCACTTCGTCGCGCCCCTCCTGCAGGGTATGGGCCGAGATCAAGGCAAGGCCCAGGCCCGATGCCGTGCTCAGCCTGATCGCCTCGTTGCTTTCGATTTGCATCGTGTCGGTCAATTCCACCCCATGGCCGGTGAGCCACGCATCGAACATCATCCGGGTGGCCGAGCCCGGCTCCCGGATCAAAAACCGCTCGTCCCTTATCTCGGAAAAGGCGAGGCCGGCGCGGCCCGCCGCCCAATGGTCCAGAGGGGCGATGATCTGCAACGGATTTTTGAGGATGCGGTTGGCTTGCACCGTGGTGCCGGTTGGGGGATGGCTGAACACATACAGGTCGTCGTCCTGGCGCGCGAAGCGGTCCATGATGTGGGCCCGGTTGCCGATGCTCAAGGTCACGGTGATCTTGGGGAATTGCCGGTAGAACGGGCCGAGGATGCGGGGCAGCACGTATTTAGCGGTGGTGACGATGCCGATGTTGATGTGCCCGGCGCTGCCGCCGCGCAGGCGCCCGAGGAACAGGTCGAAGTCGTCGAAGCGGCCGAGCACATCGCGGGCGGCCAGCTGCAGCTCGCTTCCGACGTCGGTCAAGACCATTTCGCCATCGTGATAGTGGAACAGGGGCTCGCCGACGGCGTCGCGCAGCTTTTTGAGCTGCATCGACACCGTCGGCTGGGTCAGGTGCAGCATGCGCGCCGTGGCCGAGATGTTCCTGGTGCGCGCGACGTGGACAAAAACCTGGAGCAGGCGAAAACTGAGCTGGCGAACGTCCATAGATGATCGTCTATATAAAATTGGTCAAATATTCATTGGCCAATATACCCAGAATTGCCGACAATCGCCACCTCTTCTTGCTTCGCCTACTTTGGTTCAACATTCCATGCCCGATATCGTCACCGCTTTTTTTGCCTTGGGCCTGCTCGCCGGTGTGGTGAAATCGGATCTCAAGGTGCCGGACGCGATCTATCAAACGCTGTCCATCCTGTTGATGCTCGTGCTCGGCCTCAAAGGCGGGCTGGCCTTGCATGGGAAGTTCGAGCTCGCAATGTTGTCGACCCTGCTGCCGGTGATGGCGCTCGGGATTCTCATACCCCTGATCTGCTACCCGATCCTGCGGCGCGCGGTCGGTTTGCCGCTCGACGACGCGGCCAGCATCGCGGCCCACTACGGATCGGTGAGCGCGGGCACGTTCGCCGTGGTCCTGGCGCTGGCCGAAAAATCGGCTCTGCCGCTGGGACCGGAGACGACCTTGTACCTGGTCGTGCTGGAATTGCCCGCGATCGTACTCATGCTGTGGTTGCACCGCACGCTCAGCGGCAACGCGGGCCACGTGGCCCACGCGGCCCACGCGGCCCACGCGGCCAGGCACGGGATTTTGCGCGAGGCGTTGACGAGCCGTAGCGTGCTGTTGCTCGTCGGCGGCGTGTTGATCGGCTATTTTTACGGGCCGGTCGGGCTGGGCCCCTTGCAGCCGGTGTTGCTCGACGGTTTCAAGACCATGCTCGCCGTGTTCATGCTGGAAATGGGCCTGTGCACCGCCAAAGCGTGCATGCCATTGCCCCTGCACCAATGGCGCCTGATGCTGTTCGCGGCGCTGATGCCGTTTGGGCTGGCGTGGGTGGGCATCGGGACCGCGCTCGCGCTGGGCCTGCCGGAGGGCAGTGCCTTGGTGCTCGCCGGCCTGACCGCCAGCGCCTCGTATATCGCCGCGCCCGCCGCGATACGCGCCTCGATCCCGAGCGCCAACATCGGGTTGGCCATGCTCGCCGCGCTCGGCATCACGTTCCCGATCAACGTGCTGGTCGGCTTGCCCTTGTACCAGGGCTGGATAAAGCTTTTTTACTAGGACCGAAACAAGATGAATCCAACCGTGCTGGTTTGAAAAGCAGTTTAAGAAATCGCGAAACCGAATCGCCACTTACAACAACCAACGACATTCCCGTTTACGGAATATGCAGCTTGACGTCGCACTGGACACCAACTTTTTTAGAAAGCAGCTTCAGAAATCGCGAAACCGAATCTTCACTACCACCAACAACCAACGTCATTCCTGCCATTGGCAGAAATGACTTCCCGCGAAGGCGGGGACCCATGCTGAGCTTGCCTATATGAAGAGTTCCAACCTTCATGCTTGGGAACTGTGCGTCCAAGACTTTGAAAGGCGCATGACTGGGTGCTCAGCATGGGTCCCCGCTTTCGCGGGGATGACGTTGGATATAGCAAGCAGTGCGCTTTCGCGTGGTTGATGCTGGCTATTTTTCAGATCAAAATCTAGATCGTGATTTCTGCCACGTTAACGTGTCTGCTCGCTGACCCGCTGACCCGCTGACCCGCTGACCCGCCAATTCGCCAATTCACCAACTCGCCAACTCGCCAATTCGCTTCCGCGTCACGCGAACAGCTTGTCCTTGGCCATCCTGCTGATCGCCACCGTGGCCGGGTGGCTGAGGCGGCGCTCGGTGGTGATGGCGTAGACTTGCTCGACCAGCGTATCGACACGCCCGAGTTGGACGACCCCGTACTGCGTGCTCACTTGCTCGGCGATGACGGTGGGGGCGAAGAACACCCCCGCGCCGGACTGCCCGAACGCCTTCATCATGGCGCTGTCGTCGAACTCGCCAACAATGCGCGGGTGCAGGCCCATTTTTTCCAGCCAATGCAACACGCGCTGGTGGATCGCGAAGTCCTCGCCGGGCAGCAGTATGGGCGCGCCGTTCAGGCAGGCCGGGAATGGCGCCTTCAGGCGCGCCGCCAAGTACGCCGTCGCAAACACGGTCATCCCGCTTTCGCCCAGCAAATGGTTGTAGCCGCGCACGCTCAGGTGGCTCGGCATGGGCCGGTCGGCGATGATCAGGTCGAGCTTGTGGACGGCGAGGTCGGCTACCAGGCTGGCCAATCTGCCCTCGCGGCAAATCAGCCTGACCGGCTCGGCCAGCCTGAGCGCGGGCTCGACCAGCCGGCAGGCGATCAACTTCGAGACCGAGTCGGAGCAGCCGACCCGATACGCGATGGCGCTCGTCATCGTCTTGTCGGCCACGACGTCGAGCAAGGCATCGCTCGTATTGAAAATCTCCTCCGCGTAACTGAGCACGCGATGCCCCATGTCGGTCAGCTCGAGGTTGCGGCCCACCTTGCGGAATAGTTCGACTCCAAGTGATTCGGCGAACTCCGTCAGTTGCCCCGAGATCGATTGGGGCGCGAGATGCAGCAGCACCGCCGCCTTGGCGATGCTGCCGGTTTTTGCCACCGTCCAGAAGTAACGCAGGTGTTTGAAATTGAGCGCGGCCATGGCTGTCCTTATAGATCGGTTTTTTCGATGGTATATCGAATTATAATCGAGTTGTGCGATGGGTTTCCGGCCCCTATTATGCTCCCACCAACCTAAAAGGAGAACCATCATGCGTGTGATTATTCAAGCAAACGGATTTGTGTTGACCGAGGCGCTGCGGACCTACACCGAGCAGCGCCTGGCGATCGCGCTGGGCTGGGCGGGAGATCATGTGCGCAAGGTCGCGGTGTCGCTGTCCGACATCAATGGCCCGCGCGGCGGCATCGACAAGCGCTGCAAAATTCAGGCTAAGCTGGACGCCGGTACGGAGGTGATCATCGAAGACACCGAGGCCGACCTGTACGTGGCGATCGACCGCGCCGCCGACCGCGCCGACCGCGCCCTGGTGCGCCGCGTCGAGCGCAGGCGCGACTTCAACCATGTGCGCCTGGCCCCCGATGCCCCCGTGCATGAAACCACGCCCGGCGAGCCGGAGCTTGCCGAGAACGACTACCGCTAGGCGCCGCGGCGCGTTTGATCCAAGGAGAACTGAATGAATGGTTTAGAAAGTATCGCCAGTGCCCCGATGTGGGGCGCCTTCATCGCGTTTGTGCTTGTCATGTTGGCCCTCGACCTGTTCGTGTTCGGCGGTAACAAGGCACACAAGGTCAGCGTCAAGGAGGCCGGCCTCTGGTCGCTGGTGTGGGTCAGCCTCGCGCTGATTTTCGGTGCCGGTTTGTGGTGGTACCTCAACGGCACGCAGGGCGAGGCGATCGCCGACCAGAAGGCGCTGGAGTTTTTCTCCGGCTACCTGATAGAGAAGGCGCTCTCGGTCGACAACGTGTTCGTGTTCCTGCTAATTTTCACGGCCTTCCAGGTACCGCAGCAGTACCAGCGCCGGGTCCTGATCTACGGTGTGCTGGGCGCGATCGTGATGCGCGCGGTGATGATCATGGCGGGTGCGTGGGTCGTGAGCGAGTTCAGCTGGGTACTGTATCTGTTCGGCGCGTTTTTGCTCCTGACCGGTATGCGCATGCTGGTGGCGGCCGACCAGGAACCCGATGTGGCGAACAATCCGGTGCTCAAGTTTGCGCGCCGCCACCTGCGGGTCGCGGAAGGCGACCATGGCGAGCGCTTCTTCATCCGGAAAGACGGGATCCGCTATGTCACACCGCTGTTCCTGGTGCTGATCCTGATCGAGGTGACGGACCTGGTGTTCGCGGTCGATTCGATCCCGGCGATTTTCGCGATCACGACCGATCCGTTCATCGTGTTCACGTCGAACCTGTTTGCGATTCTTGGCCTGCGGGCGCTGTATTTCCTGCTCGTTGACGTGGCGGACCGTTTCCACCTGCTCAAGTATGGCCTCGCCATGGTGTTGACGTTCATCGGCGCGAAAATGCTGATCATGCCGTGGTACCACGTGCCGGTCCAGGCGTCCCTGGTGGTGGTGGCGGTGCTGATCACGGCAAGCTGCCTGGCGAGTTTGTTCATCAAACCCAAAGCCGACGAGAAGTAAGTTGTGAAGGCCCGGTGCAAGCGCACCGGGCTTTTTTTCGCCTGGCGCGGGCGCGGGCGATTGCGCCCGCGAACGCCGCCAAGGCGCCGCCGCTAGCGCCCCGCCCGGACCTGCTCGCCACCCTTGATGACCACCTCGACGCGCTCGAGCAGGCTGACGTCCTGCGTCGGGTCGCCGTTGACGGCGATCATGTCGCCATAGCGCCCCGCCTCGATCACGCCGACATCCTTGCTCGCGAGCGCCTGCGACGCGTTGATGGTCGCGCTCTGGATCGCCTGCAGCGGGCTCATTCCATAACGCACCATCACGGCGAACTGTTTCGCGTTGTTACCATGGGGGTAAATGCCCGCATCGGTGCCATAAACCATCTTCACGCCGGCCGCATGGGCGCGGCGGAAATTCTCGCGCTGCAGGTCGGCGATTTCGCGGTCCTTGCGCAGGTTGTCCTCAAGCACGCCGTTCTTCTTGCCCTCGGACTGCGTGTAGTCGGTGTTGTAGATGTCCATCGACAGCCACGCGCCGTGCTTTTTCGCCAGCGCGATGCCCTCGTCGTCGATCAGGCTGGCGTGCTCGATGGTGTCGATGCCGGCCCGGATCGCATCCCTGATGCCCGCCGCGCCGTGCGCGTGGGCGGCGACCTGCAGGCCCCACTGGTGCGCCTCGTCGGCGATCGCCTTCATCTCGGGCAAGCTCATTTGCTGTTGGCCGGGTTCGGTGTTTCTGGAAAACACGCCGCCGGTGGCGCAGATCTTGATGACCTGGGCGCCGTACTTGCGCAACTCGCGCACCTGCTTGCGGCCTTCCTCGGGGCTGTCGGCGTTGAACTGGCTCGATTGTTTCATCGACGGCGGGAAGTAGGTGGCGTCGCAATGCCCGCCGGTGGCGCCGAAGGAATGCGCCGCCGTCACCACCCGCGGGCCGCGCACCTTGCGCTGCTCGATGGCCTGGCGCAGGCCGACATCGTTCCACGCGTCGCTGCCGACGTTGCGCACCGTGGTGAAGCCGGCGTCGAGCGTTCGGCTCGCGTGCGGCACCGTCAGGACCGACCAGAAACGGTCGCCGAATTCGAGGCCCGAGTAGCCGCCGTAGCTCGGATCGCTGTCGAGGTGCACGTGCATGTCGATCAGCCCCGGCAGCAGCGTCATGCCGGGCAGGGCGATGCGTTTGGTCGATGCCGCGACCGCGTACGGGGCGTCGTCGCCTTGCTTGACGCCGACGATGCGGCCGTCGCGGATCAGCACTTGCGGATTGGCCAGCATTTTCCCGGAGCGCACGTCGAGCATCTTGGCGGCGGTGACGAGCACCTCCCCGGCTTGCGCGGTCGCGGCGCAGCACAGCGACAGGCCGAGCGCGGCGCTCGAGAGGGCAAAACGCAGACGGGTTGTATGTACGGGCACGGGGCAGACTCCAGTTGGCAAGGCGATCGGTGGAAGATGCCGGGAATATTACACCAGACAAACTTCCACGTGGATGAATCCGGTTTGCCCTTTTGCGGTCCCGAACTGGTGGTGTAAACGGGCGGCGCCTGTACAATCGGCGGCACCAAGCCAGATATCAGGAGGCAGTCATGGAGATGAAACGCATCAACGCAGGCAAGCTGCGTGCGATCGGATACGCGCCGCGCGAGCGTGTGCTGCGGGTCGAGTTCGACGATGGAAACGCGATCGATTACCAAGGTGTCGGCACGGAGGTGTGGCGCAAGTTGTCGACCTCGGGATCGGCCTGGAGCTACTACCGCGACAACATAGAAGAGGAGTTCTCGGGCAAGCGCGGCGTTGCGCGCAAGGCGGAGCGGCCGGCCGGGCTCGATGACCTGTTCGGCGCTCCCCCCGGCGATGCCAAGTCCTAAGTTCCGGCCAGCTGCCGCGCGAGCACGCGGCCGACAAACGCGCCCCCGTCACTGTTCGCCGAAACCAGCTTCAGCAAATCGGACTTGACCGCCGCCTCATCCACGCCACACGCGCCGGCCGCCTGCATGACGGCCGCGTAGGCGTCCAACACGTCGGTGCCGGTGATCTCGTAGCCCCATCCGGCGGCGATGCCGCGCAAACCTGCCATGCCCGCCGCGAACCCAAATTCCGGTTGCGCCGCCGCATAGTCCCTGGCGGCGCGGATCACCGTTCGGGGGTCGGCCCCGCTGCTGTTTGCGAGCTCGATGGCCAGGTCGAAAAAGCCGCCATCCTTGGCGGCGGCAAACCACTTTCCTTTCTGGCCAGGCAGGCTCGCCACCAAGTCGCGCAGGATTTTCTCCCTGGGCAGGTGCGGGTACTTCTTGACGATGGCCTTGAATGTGGCCAGATTGGTCGTCGCGAACGTCCCCTCGATGCCATAGCGCACATATGCCTCGTCCGCGAACCCGGAGTCGAGCAGCACCCGTTCGCAAAATTGGGCGATCGCGGTGTCCGATGTGTAACGTCCGCGGGTGTCCTCGGCATAGCGTATCGCCTCGGCGCCCTTGCCTGACGCCGCCAGTGCCTTGGCGCCCCATTGGCGGTCGTGCCAGGACTTGTGGACGGGTTTTTCCAGCAATGCGAGAAGCTCGTCGTACCGTTGGGCGGCGTAGAGGGCGCTCAGGCAGGCACTCGTGCCTTTGAAGAAGCCGTGCTCTCCGGCCGCGTTGCGCTCCCAGACGCTTGTCACGGTGTAAACCAGGTCATCGGCCCACTTGGATGCAATCTCCGGCGTAGCGCACAACTCGCCCCAGCATTCGCCCAGGTATTCGAGATATGGCATGTTGTCCTCCTGCAGCGCCTCCCACAGGCGCTCGAGCCATTTCTCGCGCACCGCTCGGCTCACCTGCGCCGTCGCGATGATCGGCACCAGGGTCTCGATCGCGCGGTTCACCGCGGTGCCAATGGCGCCGCTCGATGAATCGACGCCCTCGATCGCCGGCGCCAGCTTTTCCAGAAACAGCACGGCGCCTTCGGCGGCCAGTACGGGCTCCTTCTTCGCGGCCGCCTTTATTTCAACCAACGCCTCCTTGATCCGTTGGATGGGCGGTTGGGATTTCCAGCCGAATGCCCTGCGGCGCAAGCGCGGGGCGAATTGCCATTTGTATGCTGTAGCCATGTGCCTTGATATGTCCGGAGGGTTGGCGCGTCGATCGGGCGCGGCCTGCGAGTATCGGGCAATACCGCGGGGATGACAAGGGCCGAGGTCGCGCCGCTGGTGGTGGGGGGATGCGATGACGTGGGGCGTCGCGGCGTGATGCGGGTGCGGTGCTATTGCCCGTCGCGGTGCGTCACGGGGGGAGTGGCGGCGCGCATCTGGCGCGCCGCCGCCACCATGTTCGCCAGCGCGGTTTCGGTCTCGGCCCAGCCGCGCGTCTTCAGGCCGCAATCGGGGTTGACCCACAGGCGTGCCGGTTCGATCACGCGCGACGCCTCCCTCAGCAGCCGCACCATCGCCCCGGTGCCCGGCACGCTCGGCGAATGGATGTCGTACACGCCCGGGCCGAGCGCGTTCGGGTAGCCGAGCCGGCCGAAGCCGTCGAGCGTGGCCATGTCCGAGCGGCTCGACTCGATCGTGAGCACGTCGGCGTCCATCGACGCGATCTGCGGCAGGATGTCGTTGAACTCCGAGTAGCACATGTGGGTGTGGATCTGGACGTCGTCGCGCGCCGCCGCCGCCGTCACGCGGAACGCGCGCGTGGCCCAGGCCAGGTAGTCGTCCCAGCGCGCGCGCCGCAGCGGCAGCCCCTCGCGGATGGCCGGCTCGTCGATCTGGATGATGCCGATGCCGGCCCGCTGCAGGTCGGCCACCTCGTCGCGGATCGCCAATGCGATCTGCAGCGCGGTCTGGGCGCGCGGCTGGTCGTCGCGCACGAACGACCATTGCAGCATCGTGACCGGGCCGGTCAGCATGCCCTTTACCGGGCGCTCGCTCAGGCTCTGCGCGTGGGTGGCCCATTTCAGCGTCATCGCGCGCGGGCGGGCGACGTCGCCATAGATGACCGGCGGCTTGACGCAGCGCGAGCCGTACGACTGCACCCAGCCGCCCGCGCTGAAGGCGAAGCCGTCGAGCTGCTCGCCGAAATACTCGACCATGTCGTTGCGCTCGGCCTCGCCGTGCACCAGCACGTCGAGGCCGATCTCGAGTTGGCGCCCGACCGCGTGCGCGATTTCGGCGCGCATCGCCGTCTCGTAGTCATCGCTGGCGAGCTGGCCGCGTTTGTGGGCGGCGCGCGCGGCGCGGATGGTGTCGGTCTGCGGGAACGAGCCGATGGTCGTGGTCGGCCAGTCGGGCAGGTTCAGGCGCGCGCGCTGCAGCCGCTGGCGTTGGGCGAAGGGGGCGTTGCGCCGCTCGTCGGCGGGGCCGAGCGCGCGCACCCGCTGCGCGACGCCGTCGTTGTGCACCCTTGTACTGCGGGCCCGGCCGCCGATGGCTTGGCGCGCCTGCGCCAGCGCCGCCCCGGTGGCGGCGTCCAGGCGGCCGCCGAGCGCCGCCTTCAGGGTCGCCAGTTCGGCCAGCTTTTCGGCCGCGTACGCCATCCATGAGCGCAGCTCCGGGTCGAGCGCGGTTTCGCCTTCGAGGCTGTAGGGCACGTGCAGCAGGGAGCACGAGGGCGCCAGCCACAGCGCGCCGCCGCGCTTTTCGAGCAGCGGCGCGAGCACGCTGATGGCCGCGTCGAGGTCGGTTCGCCAGACGTTGCGGCCGTCGACGATGCCGACCGACAGCACCTTCGGGTGCGCCAGCCAGTCGCTGATGCTGGTCAGTTCGTGGCGCGCGCGCACGCCGTCGACATGCAGGCCGGCCACGGGCAGGCGGCAAGCCAGGCCCAGGTTTTCCTCAAGCGGCGAGAAGTAGGTCGCCAGCATGATGCGCGCGCCCGCCTGCGCCAGTTGCCAGTAGCAGCTCTCGAAGGCGTTGCGCCAGGCCGGCGGCAGGTCGAGTCCGAGGATCGGCTCGTCGAGCTGGACCCATTCCACGCCTTTCCCCTTGAGGCGCGCGAGCAGTTCGCCGTAGGCCGGCAGCAAGCGGTTGAGCAGGCCCACGCGTTCGAAGCCGGGGGCGTTGTCGCGCTCCTTGCCCAGCCATAAAAAGGAGAGCGGTCCGACCAGCGCGACCTTGACCGGGTGGCCCAGCGCCTGCGCCTCGGCCACTTCGCCGAGCAGCCGGTCGGCCGCCAGCGAGAACGTAGTGTGCTCGGAGAACTCGGGGACCAGGTAGTGGTAGTTGGTGTCGAACCATTTGCGCATTTCGAGCGCGGCGCCGTTGCCGTGCGCGTGCCCGCCATCGCCGCAGCAGTCCGCCCCGCGCCCGCCCGTGCCGCGCGCCATGGCGAAGCTTTGCGCCAGGTCGAAGCTTTGCGCCAGGTCGGTCTGGCCGGCCGCGAAGCCGAAGCGCGCCGGCGCGCAGCCGAACAGGCCGATCTGGCCCAGCATCTGGTCGTAGAAGGCGAAGTCGCCGACGGTGACGAAATCGAGCCCGGCCGCGGCCTGCTGCGCCCAGTGGCGCGCGCGCAGGGCGCGTCCGGTTTCTTCGAGCTCGGCGGCGCTGGACTGGCCGCGCCAGTGCGCCTCGAGCGCGTGCTTGAGTTCGCGGTTGGCGCCGATGCGCGGGAAGCCGAGGAGGTGGGTGTGCACGTTGTTCATGGGGTTCGATCGGAATTGTTTTTGACCACGCAAGTGTGCGTGAAAGCGGACTATAATAAAAACGAAAGATTTTGCGCTTCCACATGAAAGAAACTAATACATGCGTTTTCCCCCGGACTTGCCATGCTAGAACTGCGCCACCTGCGCACCCTCGCCGCGCTGCGTTCCGCCGGCAGCCTCGTGCGCGCGGCGCAGTTGCTCAACCTGACCCAGTCGGCGCTGTCGCACCAGGTCAAGCTGATGGAGGACCGCTACGGTTGCGCCTTGTTCGAGCGTAAATCGGTGCCGATCGCCTTCACGGCGACCGGCAGCCGCCTGCTCGAGCTGGCCGACCTGGTGCTGCCGCGCGTGGAGCAGGCCGAGCGCGACGTCGCCCGCCTGTCGCAGGGCGACAAGGGCCAGTTGCGCGTGGCGCTCGAGTGCCACACCTGTTTCGACTGGCTCATGCCGGTCATGGACGAGTTCCGCCAGCGCTGGCCCGACGTCGAGATCGACCTCGTGTCGGGCTTCCACAGCACGCCCGTCGAGTTGCTGCGCTCCGGGCAGGCCGACCTCGTGATCGGCTCGCCCTGCGGGCCCGAGTACGCGGTCTCGCCGCTGTTCCGCTTCGAAATCCTGGTCGTGCTGGCCCAGAAGCACCGCCTGCACGGGCACCGGCGCCTGGCCGCCGCCGACTTCGAGGGCGAGACCATCATCACCTATCCGGTGCCCGAGCAGCGCATCGACCTGATCCGCGAGGTGCTGCAGCCGGCCGGCGTCAAGTTCGAGCGCCGCACCGCCGAGCTGACCGTGGCCATCCTGCAGCTCGTGGCGAGCCGGCGCGGGGTGGCCGCGCTGCCCAACTGGGCGATCAAAAATTACGTCGACTACGATTACGTGATGGCCAAGCCGGTCGGCGAGCACGGCCTGTGGAGCGAGCTCTACGTGTCGGTGCCGCCGGCCCTGTCGGGCAAGGCCTATGTCAAGGATTTCGTCAGCGTGATCCGCGAGCAGTGCGCGGCGAGCCTGGACGGCATCGAATTGCTAAGTTAATAAAAGGAAATCCGCAAGGGTATTTATTTGGGGGTAGATGATTTTTGGCATATGCTGCTAAGATTGATCTTGCTCAAACACAAACAGACGGCGGAAATTAAGATGGGCGACTTTGCCACGTATTTGCGTGTCTAAGATTGACCATCAAAAGGAACGCCATGTTTTCGACCTATGAGCAATTACTGCAAGCATCCCGGGATATGTTCGACGCCCAGGTGGCCTTTTTCACCGATTCCGTGCACGCGCTCGTCGATGCCGGCGTCAACGCGGCCGAATTGCAGGCCGAAGCTGTAAAAACATTGATGGCAACGGCCACTGTCGCGACCCGGCAATGGTTTATGACCAGCAAAACGAACGACTGGCTGACCCCGGTCGCGCACCTTGTGAACGATGGCCAGCTCGAGCTGGCGGCGCTGCCCGGCAACGCGCGCGCGCCCGCACCGCCTGAGAATAAAACGGCGGCTGGCACTTCGCGCTAACTACTGGCCGGAGCCAGCCGTCACTTTCAACTGTAGATCTAACGGAGAATGACATGGAAGACGTCGTAATCGTGGCCGCTGGCCGCACCGCAGTGGGCAAATTTGGTGGCGCGCTCGCCAAAATCCCCGCTGCCGAACTCGGCGCGCACGTAATCAAGACCCTGCTGGGCAAGGTCGGCATCGATCCCGCCGCCGTCAGCGAGGCCATTTTGGGCCAGGTGCTCACCGCCGGCGTGGGCCAGAACCCGGCGCGCCAGGCCGTCATCAAGGCCGGCCTGCCCGACATGGTGCCGGCGTTCACCATCAACATGGTCTGCGGCAGCGGCCTCAAGGCCACCCACCTCGCGGCCCAGGCCATCAAGTCGGGCGACGCGAGCATCGTCGTGGCCGGCGGCCAGGAGAACATGAGCGCCGCGCCGCACGTGCTGCCGGGCTCGCGCGACGGCTTCCGCATGGGCGACGCCAAGCTGGTCGACACCATGATCGTCGACGGCCTGTGGGACGTCTACAACCAGTACCACATGGGCGTCACGGCCGAGAACGTCGCCAAGAAATACGACGTCTCGCGCGCCGAGCAGGACGCGTTCGCGCTGGCCTCGCAAAACAAGGCCGAGGCCGCGCAAAAGGCGGGCAAGTTCAAGGACGAGATCATCCCGTTCGAGATCGTCACCAAAAAGGGCAGCACCTTTTTCGACACCGACGAGTATCCAAAGCACGGCAGCACGGCCGAGTCGCTGGCCAGCCTGCGCCCGGCCTTCGCCAAGGACGGCACGGTCACCGCCGGCAACGCCTCGGGCCTCAACGACGGCGCCGCCGCGGTCGTCATGATGTCGGCCTCCAAGGCCAAGGAACTCGGCCTGGCGCCGCTGGTGCGCATCAAGGCCTACGCCTCGGCCGGGCTGGACCCGACCATCATGGGCATGGGCCCGGTCTCGGCCACCCGCCTGTGCCTGCAAAAGGCCGGCTGGACCCACGAGGACGTCGACCTTATGGAGATCAACGAGGCGTTCGCCGCGCAGGCGATCGCCGTCAACAAGGAAATGGGCTGGGACACCAGCAAGATCAACGTCAACGGCGGCGCGATCGCGATCGGCCATCCGATCGGCGCGTCCGGGGCGCGCGTGCTGGTCACCCTGATCCACGAAATGATCCGGCGCGACGCCAAACGCGGGCTCGCCAGCCTGTGCATCGGCGGCGGCATGGGTGTGGCTTTGGCAGTAGAGCGGGATTGAGTCCCGCTGTGTTCGCGGTAGGTAGTTAAAAAAACAGGAGAAGACAAAATGGCAAGAGTTGCATTAGTGACAGGTGGAATGGGCGGTCTGGGCGAAGCGGTGTGCATCAAGCTGGCCGCGCTCGGATATAAAGTTGTCACAACCTATTCCCCTGGCAACACCAAGGTGGACGCGTGGCTGGCCACGACCAAGGACATGGGCTTCGACTTCAAGGCCTATGCGTGCGACGTGGCCGACTACGAGTCGGCCCAGGCCTGCGTGGCCAAAATCGTGGCCGAGGTCGGCCCGGTCGACGTGCTGGTCAACAACGCCGGCATCACGCGCGACATGACGTTCAAAAAAATGGACAAGCCTAACTGGGACGCCGTGATGGCCACCAACCTCGACTCGGTCTTCAACATGACCAAGCCGGTCTGCGACGGCATGGTCGAGCGCAACTGGGGCCGCATCATCAACATCTCCTCGGTCAACGGGCAGAAGGGCGCCTTCGGCCAGACCAACTATTCGGCCGCCAAGGCCGGCATGCACGGCTTCACCAAGGCGCTCGCGCTCGAGGTGGCGCGCAAGGGCGTGACCGTCAACACCATCTCGCCGGGCTACATCGGCACCAAGATGGTCATGGCGATTCCGCAGGAAGTGCTCGACAGCAAGATCATCCCGCAAATTCCGATGGCGCGCCTTGGCAAGCCGGAGGAAGTCGCCGGGCTGGTGGCTTACCTGTCGTCCGACGAGGCCGCCTTCGTCACGGGCGCCAACATCGCCATCAACGGCGGCCAGCACATGTCCTAAACGAGCTGGGTTTCACACAGCAACGACGGGCGCCGCGAGGCGCCCGTTTTTATTTCCAGATCACGAAGCAGGCTTGCCGGTGCTCGCTTACAATCGTGGGACACGGCCCCGCGGGGCGCACGAAAGACAAGCACCATGGGTACAGATACACACCAAAGCCGCACCATCGCCGTCATCATCCCGGTCGATCGCGACACGCTGCGCAGTTTGTCCGACCCCTTCCTGCTCGCGATGCTGGGCAGCCTGGGCGACGCCCTGACCGAACAGGGCTACGACATGCTGTTCTCGCGCATCGGCACCGACCAGTTGCTGTCGGCGGCGGCGCCGTACGACCTCGGGCGCGCGGTCGGCGTCATCCTGGTGGGCCAGTGGGGCCACCACGACCAGATCAACGAACTGGCCGCGCGCGGCGTGCCGATCGTGGTGTGGGGCGCGCACCTGCCGGACCAGCGCTATTGCTGCATCGGCACCGACAACGTGGCCGGCGGCCGGCTCGCGACCGAGCATTTGATTTCGCTCGGGCGCAAGCGGATCGCGTTCTTTGGCGACCTGGCGCTGCCCGAACCCGAGCAGCGCTACCGCGGCTATTGCGCGGCGCTCACCGCGCACCACATGCAGATCGACCCGCAGCTGCAGGTGTCGGTCACGTTCGACCCCGAGGGCGGGGTGCAGGCGGTCGGGGAGATGGCGCGCCGCGGCGTGCACTACGACGCCGTGTTCGCCAGCAGCGACCTGATCGCGATGACCTCGATCGACGCCATGCGCGAGCGCGGCATCAGCGTGCCGCTCGAGGTGGCAGTGGTCGGCTACGACGACGTCGAGCAGTCGGCCTATTTCCAGCCGCGCCTGACGACCGTGCGCCAGCCGATCGCCGAGGCGGGCCAGGCGTTGGTGGCCTCGCTGCTGTCGCTGATCGACGGCGAGCAGCCGCCGTCGCTGCTGCTGCCGACCGAGCTGATGGTGCGCGCCAGCGGCGGCCAGCCGCTGCGCTGAACGCGGGGCGCGCGCAGCTTCGTATGGATTGGAAGATACGAATCGGTCGCGTAATAGATTTTGAATTGCTTTAGAAATCGTAGCGAGAGGAAGCTAGTTGAAACAAACTCACCTCGTCCCCGCGGAGGCGGGGACCCCATAGGAAGGACGTTTGCACCTAGCAACTGTTCTATGGGTCCCCGCCTCCGCGAGGATGATGTTGGTTTGTGGCATTGGAATGCTTCTCGCACGATTCGGGCGACTGAAAACCTTGGCGCCCAATCCGGGAATGACGTGCTTAACTTAGCCGCATTGGCTACAATCGGCGCATTCACCACGACCACAAACGAGACGCACCCATGCCAGCTACACCCCTGTTCCCGCCGATTCAGCCGATCCGGCATGGCATGCTCGAGGTCGACGCGCTGCACACGATCTACTGGGAGGAGGTCGGCAACCCCGACGGCGTGCCCGTGTTGTTCCTGCACGGCGGCCCGGGCGCCGGGCTGTCGCCGCAGCACCGGCGTTTTTTCGATCCCGCGCATTACCGAATCATCCTGTTCGACCAGCGCGGCGCCGGCAAGTCGACCCCGCTGGGCGAGTGGCGCAACAACACCACCGCGCTGCTGATCGAGGACATCGAGACCTTTCGCGTGCGCTTCGGGGTGGCGCAGTGGCTGGTGTTCGGCGGCTCGTGGGGTTCGACCCTGGCGCTGGCCTACGGCGAAGCCCATCCCGAGCGCTGCCTCGGCTTCATCCTGCGCGGGATCTTCCTGTGCACGGCGGCCGAAATCGACTGGTTCCTGCACGGCGTCCAGTGGTTCTACCCCGAGCTGTACGAGGAGTTCGTGGCCCCGATCCCCGCCGCCGAGCGCGCCGACCTGCTCGGCGCCTACGCCGCGCGCATGCTGTGCGACGACCCGGACGTGTACTGGCCGGCGGCGCGCGCGTGGAGCCGGTTCGAGGGCCGCCGCGTGTTCTTGCTGCCGCAGCCCGAGGAGGCGTCGTCGGACACGCTCGACCTCGGCGTGGGGCGGCTCGAATCGCACTACATGGCCAACCGCGGCTTTTTTGCGGACGACCAGCTGGTGCGCGAGGTGGGCCGCATATCCCACCTGCCGGCCGTGATCGTGCAGGGGAGGTACGACGTGATCTGCCCGCCGCTGTCGGCCTGGCGCCTGCACAAGGCCTGGCCCGGTTCGCGCCTGGAGATGATTCCCGACGCCGGCCACGGCGCGCTGGAGCTGGGCATATCGGCGGCGCTGGTGGCGGCCACCGAACAGTTCAAGCGGCGCGGCCGCTTCGACTGAGCACGGGGCGCCGACGCTGCTGCTACACTAGCGGCTGGCGACGTCAAACAGGCAAGTTATTCATGAATATCGAGATCAGCAACATAGGCCATGTGATCCAGTTGGCGATCGCGCCGGTGTTCCTGCTGACCGGCGTGGGCACCAACCTGATGGTGCTGACCAACCGCCTCGCGCGCATCATCGACCGCTCGCGCGTGCTCGAGGACCGCTTGGAGATTGGCGCCAACGCGCACTACACCGAGGAACTCGACGTGCTGTACCAGCGCTCGCACCTGATCAACCTGTCGATCACGCTGAGCACCACCTGCGGTTTGCTGGTGTGCCTGGTCATCGCGATGCTGTTCCTTGGCGACACCACCAACGTCCCCCTCGACAAATACATCGCGGCCTGCTTCGTGGTCGGGATGCTGGCGCTGATTGGGAGCTTCAGCTACCTGCTGCGGGAAATTTTTATCGCCTCAAGAAACATGCGCGTGCGCGGCCGCAGCCGCCGCAAACCGCGCCGCCCGGCCGAGCGCCAGGGCGAGGGCACTTAACAGATTGAGTCACCGGATCGAGTCACTTTTATGCATGATTACAAACGTCCTCCCACGCTGCACCGCTATGCCACGCGCGCCGAGCTCGAACTGTCGCTGACGCTTGGCCAGTTCCGCCTGGTGCCTGCCAACAACTGTCTGACGCTGTCGTTTTCGACCGTGTGGGACAAATCGCTGTTCGATCTGCTGGCGCCCGCCGACAGCTGTTTGGTGATCCACAACACCGAGGAATTCGGCGAGCGCCTGCACCGCGCGGTGCAGCGCACACTGCCGAGCTGGGCGGGGATCGACGGCGAGGTCGAGTACGGCGTGCGCGCCGCGCTCGGCGCCGCCTTCACCAAGACCAGCGCCGAGGCGCACGAGCGCGAGTGGCAGTTTGCCTGGCGCGCGATGGCGCCGCAGATGAGTTTGAATCCGGTCACGGTCAAGATCGGCAGTATCGAGACCTTCGCTGAATTGCGCGATCGCGAGAGTTACGCGGCTTGAGCAAAGTCGTTTCTGCCATTGGCTGCGACGGCGTTCTCCATGGTTGGGATTTGGCTTGCCATCGCCTGCCGCCGAATCTGCTTGATGCCTTGATGCAGGGCTTCTACACGTAAGATGCTGCTGCAATGGCGGCATGAGGGCGAGCGGAGGGCGAGCGGCCGCATAGTGATGCGGTCTTTGAATCCCTCGCCTTCGCGAATCACCAACCCTATCCCCTTTTGGCGGTTTTTATATTATCGAGCCGGGGTTGGGCGACGCCTATTGTGAAACAGAACGAAACGGCGACGCCAAGCAACGTAACATTGCTAGGCTCCAATGCGATATGTTTTAAAAGAATACGTTCGCGAACTTGATCGAGCAGGCGAGGCTTGCATTCCTTCATTGCAATCTCAAAGGTGGGTTGGCAGTTTCTCGTTAGGGTGTGCTAAAGTGGGCTACTC
>NZ_PXWF02000263.1 GCF_003011895.2 Massilia glaciei
GCACTTGGTTCTTGAGAACGCCCAGCATCTCAAATTTGAATTGCTGGCCAAAGTCTTCTTCAGATGCAAATGACGCGGGCAGTTTGGCAACGGCGCTTCGGCGAATTTTCTCGTATCCTTCCGGTTTCGCGATCACCAAGTCGAAATGGCTTGGCGCGCCGAACGTCTTCCAATAAAACCGCCACCACCGTCCGGAAAGAAAATTTGCCCGCAACTCGGGCGTGTCGCCATGCGTCAGCGAGAGCAATCGTTCAGCCACCTCGCGTGCCGGAACGCCATTGATCGTTTCGATGCGTCGCGCCACGAGCGGACTTGCCGCACCGCCCATCTCGGCGAGGATATAGACGTTGCCGTCGGCTTCGACGTGGACTTCAAACGGGAAGAATCCCGATCCACCGCGCAAATGTGCCTTGGCCTGTTGGTCGATGTCCGACAGCGAGACGAGCAGGTGGCCATCGGCGAAAACGGGGTTGAGCGCCGTAAGGACGCGCCATGTTTCATCGCTCGTCATCGGCTTTTCCAATTGCCGTTCCACGTCCATGAATGCTTGGTCGAGCCGTTTCATGTCGGCAGAATAGCTTGGGTCCGGGTGGGTTTTGTCGATCGCCTGCTTGAGAAACACGAAGTCCTCTTTCAACTGCGCGGGTGAAAAGGTGGTTGGTGGGACTTGGGTCTTCGCCGTTGATGCCGGCCAATGGCAAGCCAGGGCAAGAAAAAGTGCGACCTGACCGAATTTTTTGAGCACTAAGGAATCATCTTTCAGAAAATGTATCGATTGGCAATTGTGATCTGCATTATCTTTTTAGCAATTTTTATGCCAGTGCTCAACCCGCGGTTTGCCATTGGGAGAAGGAAAAACCGAAGTGCCTGTGCAGGTGTCCGCGGACGTCCGAGGCCAGCCGAGGGCAGCCGTTGGCGGAAATGACGGAGGAGGCGCGGGCCAGAGAGCGGGCGAGGGCGTGGGTCACGGAGCTGGCGCGGGGCCATAGGGCAGAAATGACTTCCCGCGGCCCCCCGTCATTCCTGCGAAGGCGGGAACCCAGCGCCTCTCCGCGCCGCTTACCTTAGACCCCAAGCAAATTCGCCACATGCCCGTCCGGGCACACTGGAGGTTTTTCCGCGATCGGCCGAAACCCATGCGCTGTGCGATCCTCGGTTTCGTCGCCGGTGCTGCCGTCTTGCAAAACGCCGCGGCGCTGCCAAGTGGCACAACGCTGGCGGCGCTGGTCGCGCTCGCCGTGCTGCTGTGCTTGTTGCGTCGATCGCTATGCGCGCTTGCCGCCGGCGCCTTGCTGGGTTTTTCCTGGGCCGCACTGCTGGCGCACCTGGCGCTGGCACCGCAACTGGCAAGGGCCGACGAAGGGCGCGACATCACCATTGTCGGCACCATCGACAGCCTGCCTCACCATTTCGGGCAGGGCGTACGCTTTCATTTCGCGGTTGAACGGGTACTCGGCGCGCGCATCGCGCTCCCGCCGCGCGTGGCGCTGGCGTGGTACAGCGGCTATCACCGCGCGGTATGGCAGGTTGGCGATGTGCGGCCCGGCGAGCGCTGGCAGCTTACGGTGCGCCTTAATAGGCCGCACGGCAACGCCAATCCCCATGGCTTCGACTACGAGGTCTGGCTGCTTGAACGGGGCCTGCGCGCCACCGGCTACGTGCGCGCCGAAGCGCGCTCGAACCGCCGGCTCGACGGTTTCGTGTTCAGCGCGGGCAACCTGGTCGAACGCGCCCGCGCGGCGCTGCGCGAACGGATCCTGCGCGCGTTGCAAGGCAAGCGCTATGCCGGCGTGATCGTCGCGCTGGTCGTCGGCGACCAGCGCGCCATCGAACAGTCCGACTGGGAAGTGTTCAACCGCACCGGGGTCGGCCACCTGATCTCGATCTCGGGATTGCACATCACCATGGTGGCCGGGCTGTTCGCCTGGCTGGCCTCGGCGCTGTGGCGCCGCTCCTTCTTTACGCAGGCGCAGTTGCCATTGCTGCTGCCGGCGCAAAAGGTCGCGGCGCTGGCGGGCGCGGGCATCGCCTTTCTTTATGTGTTGTTGGCCGGCTTTGGTGTGCCGGCGCAGCGCACGTTTTACATGCTGGCCGTGGTCGCGCTCGCGCTCTGGTGCGGGCGCATCACGAATGTGTCGCATGTGTTGTGCGCGGCGCTCGGCGCGGTGGTGCTGCTCGACCCCTGGGCCGTGCTGCAGCCGGGCTTTTGGCTCTCGTTCGGCGCCGTCGCCGTCATCCTCTACGCGACCACGGGGCGGATCGCGGTCGGCGACGGCGCGCTGCGCGAGGCGCTCAGGCTGGGCGTGCGCACCCAGTATGTGGTGACGTTGGGGCTGGTGCCGCTGACGATGTTGCTGTTCGCTCAGGTTTCGCTGGCCAGCCCGCTGGCCAATGCCTTGGCCATTCCGCTGATCAGCTTTGTGGTCACGCCGCTCGCGCTGGTGGGGAGCATGCTGCCCGCGCCGTTGTCGACCATGCTGCTGTGGCTGGCGCACCTCGTGGTCGAGGCGCTGGCCTTTGTGCTCGCCGGGATCAGCGCCAGCGACGTTGCGGTGTGGCACGCGCCGCTGCCGTCGGCGCCGGTGTTCTGCTTCGCACTGCTCGGCACCGTCTGGATGCTCGCGCCGCGCGGCTGGCCGCATCGCTGGCTCGGCGTCGTGTCGTGGCTGCCGCTGCTGGCGGGGCAGCCATCGCATCCGGCCGCTGGCAGCATGACGGTCACCGCGTTCGACGTGGGGCAGGGCACGGCGTTGCTGATCGAAACCAGCGGCCATCGCCTGTTGTACGACACGGGGCCCGCGTATTCGCCGGAGTCGAACGGCGGCAACCGGGTTATCGTCCCCTATTTGAAAGCGCGCGGCATAAGCCGTTTGGATGGCATGGTCGTCACACACAGCGATGTCGACCATTCGGGCGGCGCGCTCGCGATCATGCAAACGATTAAGGTAGGCTGGGTCGCGTCGTCGCTGTGGTTTGAACACCCGATTGTGCGCACCGCGGCGCTGCATCGGCGTTGCAGCGCCGGCCAGAGCTGGAATTGGGATGGTGTGCGCTTTGAGATGCTGCATCCGACCATTGCAAGTTATGACGATCCTGGCCTGAAGCCGAATGCACGCGGGTGCACCTTGCGCATCACCGCCAGGGCACATTCGCTGTTGCTGGCGGCCGATATCGAGGCGCTGCAAGAGGCGCAACTGGTCGCGGGGGCCGCCGGTTCGCTGCGCGCCAATGTGCTGCTCGCGCCACACCATGGCAGTGGCACCTCGTCGACACCAGCATTTTTGGCGGCGGTGCATCCGGAGTTGGCGTTGTTTCAGGTTGGATACCGCAACCGTTATAAGCATCCCAAGGCACAGGTATATGCACTTTATGGCGCGCGGGGCATCCGGCGCCTGCGTTCGGATCAGTCGGGGGCGATCAGCTTGCAGTTCGGGCCGGCCCTCAGCGCGCAGGAATATCGGGTTGTGCATGCGCGCTACTGGTACGGAAGATAGGAGCCCGATCTTATGCCTGGCCCACCCATGGCGGTTGCCGCTCTAACCGTGGACGCGCACGTCGATCTTATAGATTGAGCGCGCCACAGGGTATCCTGACAATGACTTTCATACCCCACATCTCCAACTGCTTGGCCTCTTTCTGATTGAAGGTCAGACCTTCAAGCCACTTTAGCAACGGGGCCCGCGCCGGATTGGACAGGTCGAATTCCTCCACGCTGTTCTGTTCGAAAGGACGGTAATACGTCACGCGCACATCGAACGGGCATGCCATTGTGCCAAAGTCGAAAACGGCTGGCAGGTCCAAGTCCTTGGCGTTGCCAAGCAACTCCACGAGGCTCAAATCGCGCATATAGGTTTTGGTGGTCTCGCCCAGGCTAAATTGGTAGCTGACGCGAGTCGTCACGGGTGAGGATTTCATGCACGGCAGGCGATAGCCTTGCACGAATTTTGCAACCCCATCGCGCAACGATTTGTGCGGCACCGCGGCGACCCATTCAACGCCCGGCGCTTTGTCGGGGGCCGTAAAGGTCAAGCGCGCGACCAGCTTGCCGGTATGCTCTTTTCTCATTGCCTCGAGCGGATAGGCTGGCTTGGAACCGGGCTGTTGGTGCACCAGGCACTTCACGATCTCGGCGCGCTCGTCATCGGCCGGGTCACGCGCCTTCGATTCGTAGATGCGGCGGTCACCATAGGGGATGAAGACGTAGTCCTGTAGCAGCGTCACCTTGCCCTCGCCGGCCTTCATGCATGGCACACGATAAGCGCGCACGTAATCGTTGACGATCTCGCTGAACGCCCCCGGTCCGACATCGACGTTGTTTTTACGGATTTTGACAGTGGGCTTGGCGTCGGGAGCATGGAATTCGAGTTCGACACTCACTTTGCCTTCTGCCTGTGCCTCCACTAGATCATCGGGGAACGCCGGTTTATCGGGCGAACCCGCTACGCGCGTCAGGCAGACAAGTGCCGGCGAAGGCGCGAGGTGAATCTCCTCGCTAAACGCCGCCCCGGGTAGCAGGAAAACCAGCAAGGTGGAGAGGAGTATTGCGGCGACGCGGCGGTCACCGCGGGGGAGTGTTGGAATTGTCATAAGCAAGCTTATCATCAACATTGTGGTTTGATAAGCTTTACCATTTCGCTCTCGAAGACGAGGCCAGCGTTCAGTTTGGGCCGGGCAACACCGCGGAAGAACCCCGTGTCACGCGCGCGCTACTGCTACGGACGCTGGGCCCGCGCGGCCTATCTCTAGTGCATTCCCTCTAATTGGCGAGGATGTCGCGAAAATCGGCCTTACAATTCAAGCCACTTTGAATCGAATCGCCCCCATGATGAACAAGCCAATACTGCATTTTTCCCACGGGAACAGCTTCCCCGGAGGGACTTACAGCAAGTTCCTGGACCGGCTACGTCCCCGGTACGATGTGCGCTCGGTCGACATGTTCGGCCACGACCCGGCCTATCCGGTGACCGACGGCTGGCCCGGCCTGGTTGCCGAGCTGATCGCCCAACTCGAGCAGTACAAGCAACCGGTGATTCTGCTCGGCCACTCCCTCGGCGGCATGCTCAGCATGATGGCGGCGCGCGAGCGGCCCGACCTGGCGCGCTGCGTGGTGATGCTCGATTCACCCGTGGTGGCCGGCTGGCGCGCGATGGTGTGGCGCACCGCAAAGGCGCTGGGCTTGTCCGAGCGCCTGTCGCCGGCCCAGTTTTCGGTCAGGCGCCGGTTTGTGTGGCCCGACACCGACAGCGCGCACGCCCATTTTGGCTCCAAAGACATTTTTGCGGCATGGGCGCCGGGGGTGCTGGCCGATTACCTCGAGCACGGCCTCAAGCCCCACCCCGAAGGCAAGCAGTTGCGCTTCTCGCGCGATGTCGAAAGCGCGATCTATTCGGGCTTGCCGCACCACATGGGCAGCGTGCTGCGGCGCCGCTTTCCGGTGCCGATCGGCTGTATCGCCGGCACCGCGTCGGTCGAAATGTCGCAGGCCGGGCTCGGCCCCACGCGCCGCCTGGTGCGCGACAATTTTGCCAAAATCGAGGGCGGGCACCTGTTTCCGATGGAATCGCCCGATCTGGCCGCCAAACTGACCCTCGACATGCTCGACAAGCTGCTCGAGCAGGCCCGGCAGCTTGCCGGCAAGGCCACGTAATTGTTTAGCTTTGGGGCACTTTTCGCGTAAAATCGCGGGATTCTGTTGCGCCGCCGCGCCCGGCGCCCGCGCAATTGCAGCTTCCTCCCGACATTTTTAGAAAAGCTCCCGCGATGACAATTAAAAGCGACAAATGGATCCGCCGCACGGCCGAGGCCACCGGCATGATCGAACCGTTCGAACCGCAACAAGTCCGCGAGGTCGATGGCAAAAAGATCATCTCGTACGGCACCTCGTCGTATGGCTACGACATCCGCTGCGCCGATGAATTCAAGATCTTCACGAATATCAACAGCACCATCGTCGACCCTAAAAACTTCGATCCGAATTCGTTCGTCGACATCAAGAGCGACGTCTGCATCATTCCGCCCAATTCGTTCGCGCTGGCGCGCACCATCGAATACTTCCGCATTCCGCGCAACGTGCTGACGATCTGCCTTGGCAAATCGACCTACGCGCGCTGCGGCATCATCGTCAACGTGACCCCGTTCGAGCCCGAGTGGGAAGGTTATGTGACGCTGGAGTTTTCCAACACCACGCCGCTGCCGGCCAAGATCTACGCGGGCGAGGGCTGCGCGCAGGTGCTGTTCTTTGAAAGCGATGAGGAGTGCGAGACCTCGTACAAGGACCGCGGCGGCAAGTATCAGGGCCAGCATGGCGTGACGCTGCCAAAAGCGTAATTAACAGCGCCCCCAAAAAAAGCCGTTCAGAAGACTGAACGGTTTTTTGTTTTGGGGCTGCGTTTCAGGCGAACCGCGCGTGGTGCGTGCGATGGCCGAGAAAAAATCCAATCGCCGCGCCGATGGCCCAGCCGATAGGCGTTATCAGGAATGGAGCGCCAATCGCCACCAGGCCCCACAACGACTTCAGCATACCGCTGCTGTCGGAATTCGATGGCATCGCCGCCAGCGCAGGCATCAGAAAGAACCAAAGTGCTGCGTTGGCGACGATGAATCCCACAGTCGCCCACAGCGCGATGCGCCACACGTACTGCCAAGCGTCGGCGCAACTTGGAATAAGGCGGCACGCGACCATGGCGGCGCCAGCGACCAACAGCCAGACGACAAAGACCGGCAGGATGATGAAATAGGCCATTCGCTTGGATCGGCTGAAAAAATAGACCACGCCACGGCTTGTGGCGAGGTACCGGCAAACTTACTGGCGCACGCAATCGACGAAGTAGCCGATCTTGCCGTCCACCTCGCGCTTGACCAGGCCGTGCACATCGGTCTCGAAGCCCGAAAAGCGCTCGTTGAAGTCGCGTGCGAAGCGCAGGTAGTCGACGATGGTCTTGTTGAAGCGCTCGCCCGGGATCAGCAGCGGAATGCCCGGCGGGTAGGGCGTCAGCAGGATCGCGGTGATGCGTCCCTCGAGGTCCTCGATCGCCACGCGGTCGATTTCGCGGTGCGCCATTTTGGCAAACGCGTCCGACGGCTTCATGGCCGGGATCATGTCGGACAGGTACATCTCGGTCGTCAGGCGCGCCACGTCGTAGGCCTTGTAGAAGTCGTGGATCTGCTGGCACAGGTCGCGCAGGCCCATCGACTCGTAGCGTGGGTTGGTCTGCGCGAACTCGGGCAGGATGCGCCACATCGGCTGGTTCTTGTCGTAGTCGTCCTTGAACTGCTGCAGCGCCGTCACCAGCGTGTTCCAGCGGCCCTTGGTGATCCCGATCGTGAACATGATGAAGAACGAATACAGGCCGCACTTCTCGATGATCACGCCGTGCTCGGCGAGGTATTTGGTCACGATCGACGCCGGAATGCCGGTCTCGCCGAACACGCCGTCGAGCGTCAGGCCCGGCGTCACCACCGTGGCCTTGATCGGGTCGAGCATGTTGAAGCCCGGGGCCAGATTGCCGAAACCGTGCCAGTCGTCCTCGGCGCGGATCATCCAGTCGTCCTGGGTGCCGATGCCTTCTTCGCTGAAGGTGTCCGGGCCCCAGACCTGGAACCACCAGTCCTGGCCGAATTCGGCGTCGACCTTGCGCATCGCGCGGCGGAAGTCCAGTGCTTCAAAGATCGACTCCTCGACCAGCGCGGTGCCGCCCGGCGCCTCCATCATGGCGGCGGCGACGTCGCACGAGGCGATGATCGAATACTGCGGCGAGGTCGAGGTGTGCATTAGGTACGCCTCGTTGAAGGCGTCGCGGTCAAGCTTGACGGTCTCGGACTCGCGCACCAGCACCTGCGAGGCCTGCGACAGGCCGGCCAGCAGTTTGTGGGTCGACTGGGTCGAGAAGATCATCGACTCTTTGGCGCGCGGGCGGTCGCGCCCGATCGCGTGCATGTTCTTGTAGAAGTCGTGGAAGGTCGCATGCGGCAGCCACGCCTCGTCGAAGTGCAGGGTGTCGATCTTGCCGTCCAACATTTCGCGCAGCGTCTCGACGTTGTAGACCACGCCGTCGT
Organism: Massilia glaciei; assembly: GCF_003011895.2. Lineage (GTDB taxonomy): Bacteria > Pseudomonadota > Gammaproteobacteria > Burkholderiales > Burkholderiaceae_D > Telluria_A > Telluria_A glaciei. The sequence continues at coordinate 8,056 of NZ_PXWF02000263.1, forward strand.
AGGTCGACTGGGTGATGGTCAAGATGCGCGGCTTCTTGTTGACGGCGTTGCGGGCGAACGGGTTCGCTTCGATCTTGCGGGCGATGCTCTCGGGCGTGAATTCCTCGAGCGGGATCGGGCCGATGATGCCGAGGTGGTTCCGGGTCGGCATCAGGAACACGGGAATTGCGCCGCACATGATGATCGAGTGCAGGATCGACTTGTGGCAGTTTCGGTCGACCACGACGATGTCGCCGGGGGCGACCGTCGAGTGCCAGACCATCTTGTTCGAGGTCGAGGTGCCGTTGGTGACGAAGTAGCAGTGGTCGGCGTTGAAGATGCGGGCCGCGTTGCGCTCGGACTTGGCGACCGGGCCGGTGTGGTCGAGCAGCTGGCCGAGTTCCTCGACCGCGTTGCAGACGTCGGCGCGCAGCATGTTCTCGCCGAAGAACTGGTGGAACATCTGGCCGATCGGCGACTTCAGGAAGGCCACGCCGCCCGAGTGGCCCGGGCAGTGCCACGAATAGGAGCCGTCGTTGGCGTAGTTGACCAGCGCGCGGAAGAACGGCGGCGCCAGGCCGTCGAGGTAGGACTTGGCCTCGCGGATGATGTGGCGCGCGACGAATTCGGGCGTGTCCTCGAACATGTGGATGAAGCCGTGCAGCTCGCGCAGCACGTCGTTCGGAATGTGGCGCGAGGTGCGCGTCTCGCCGTAGATGTAGATCGGGATGTCGGAGTTCTTGTGGCGGATCTCCTGCACAAAGGCGCGCAGCGCGGTCAGCGCGAAGTTGGTCTCCTCGACCGAGCCGCCGCCGAATTCCTCGTCGTCGATCGACAGCACGAAGGCCGAGGCGCGCGACTGCTGCTGGGCGAACTGGGACAGGTCGCCGTAGCTGGTCAGGCCGAGCACTTCCATGCCTTCCTTTTCCATTGCGGCGGCAAGCGCGCGGATGCCGAGGCCGGAGGTGTTCTCGGAACGGAAGTCCTCGTCGATGATAACAATAGGAAAACGAAATTTCATGTGCGGCTCCAAAGCGAAGCGCCGCGAGGAACTGCCACGCCAGAATTGGCGGAACGTCGCTCACGGCACCGATAGAAAACAAGATGCGGATTTTCGCAGAAATGCGCGTGATCCGGTGAAAAAACTTTTGTTAGAGTATCCACAACAGTCACATGGTGTCGCACTGCTGGGTTTGCCCCGCCATAAAAGCACAATCTGGCGCCACACTTGACGGCCGATCCGGCGCAAAAGACGCTGGTCAAGGTATGCGCGGCTACCCCGGCAGCGGCGCGCCTTAAGCGCGCCGTTCCAGCGTCACGAAGGAGAAATCGAAGCCGTTCGCCTCGGAATGGTGCGCCTCGCGCGCTATCTCCTGCCAGACGTTCGGGTCGATCGCCGGAAAAAACGTGTCGCAGGCGAAGGTGTGGTCGATCTCGGTGACGATCATGCGGCCGGCCAGGTCCATCGATTCGGCAAAGATTTGCGCCCCGCCGATGATAAACGCCGGCGTCCCGCCCGCCAGCGCGATGGCCGCGTCGAGCGAGCCGACCGACTCGACCCCGTCGTGGCGCCAGTCCGGATTGCGCGTGATGACGATATTGCGCCGGTTCGGCAGCGGACGGCCGATCGAATCGAAGGTTTTGCGCCCCATGATGATCGGGTGGCCCGAGGTGACGCGCTTGAAATGCGCCAGGTCTTCGGGCAACCGCCACGGCAGCGTGTTGTTGACGCCGATACCGCGCTCGGCGTCGATCGCCACGACGATGGTCAATTGCGGGTTCATACGGCGATCGGCGCCTTGATGCCCGGGTGCGATTGATAATCGACGATCTCGAAATCCTCGAATTTATAATCGAACAGCGTGTCCGGCTTGCGCTTGAGCACCAGCTTGGGCAAGGGCAGGGTGTCGCGCGACAGTTGCAGGTCGACCTGGTCGAGATGGTTCGAATAGATATGGCAGTCGCCGCCGGTCCAGACGAATTCGCCCACTTCGAGGTTCGCTTGCTGGGCCATCATGTGCAGCAGCAGCGCGTACGAGGCGATATTGAACGGCACCCCGAGGAAGATGTCGGCGCTGCGCTGGTAAAGCTGGCACGAGAGCTTGCCCTCGGCGACATAAAATTGGAACAGCGCGTGGCACGGCGGCAGTTTCATCTGGCCGATGTCGGCCACGTTCCATGCCGAGACCATCAGGCGGCGCGAATCGGGATTGGTCTTGATCTGATCGAGGACCTGGCTGATCTGGTCGATATGGCCGCCGTCCGGCGTCGGCCAGTTGCGCCACTGGTAGCCGTAGATCGGGCCGAGATTGCCTTGCTCGTCGGCCCACTCGTTCCATATCGAGACGCCATTTTCCTTGAGGTAGGCGATGTTGGTGGAACCGGCAAGGAACCAGATCAATTCGTGGATGATCGACTTCAGATGCAGTTTCTTGGTTGTCACGAGCGGGAAACCATCGGCCAGATCGAAGCGCATCTGGTAGCCGAAAACGGACAGCGTGCCGGTGCCGGTGCGGTCTGTTTTTTTGGTGCCATGTTCTTTCACATGGCGCATGAATTCAAGATATTGGCGCATGGGCGATATTTTAACTGATGGCGCCCCGCCGCGGAAAAACGCCCCGCCAAGGCGGGGCGCCGGGCAATGCTTCCGGAGTCAACGACTCCTTATTGGCGGAACGCGCTGACAGGAACGGTGTACGGCGCGCTGCCGCATGCCGGCACTGTGATCACCCGGTTGGCGCCGGTTTCCCACTGCAGCGGCCTGACGCCTTTCTTGATGTACTTGTACTGGTAGGTGGTGCCCGCATTCAGGTTGCGCGATACTTTCCACAGGGGCCAGGCGGTGCCAGGCAGCTTGGTAGCCGTGGCGGTGTCCCAATTGCCCAGTTCGGTGCCACTGCCGGTCAGGTACACATCCTGCCCGACGACGGTGGTGTTGTCGGTCACCTGGAAGTTGATCTGCACCTGGCAAGTTCCTAGTGCCAGGGTCTTCACCTCCAGCGCCGGGCTGCTTGGCCCCGAACTGTTGTTGGCGTTGTCGACCGCCGACACCGTGAACCGATAAACCGTATTCGGCAGCAGACCGTTGGCGGTGAAGCTGGTGCCGGCGGTGAAAGCGGGAGCGCCGCCGTCGCGCACCACGTTGTAGCCCTTCATGCCGCTGCCGCCCGCATTGTCGGTCGAGGCATTCCAGCGCAGGGAGATACTGTTGCTGCCGACCAGGGTGGTGGCAAGGCCGGTTGGCACCGATGGCGGCGTGATGTCGCCGGTAACCGCACCGATCTTCTGGCCGGCGTGGATCGCGACGGCGGGAATGCCGGCGCCATTCATGCCGGGGATGTTCAGGTTGGCGGTGCCGTCGGCATGGACGGTGACGACGTCGGCCGAACAGGCGGTCTTGGTCGAATTCAACAAGCCATTGATGACGTTGCAATACTGGCCTTGCGCCATCCCGGTCCTGAAGGTCGCGACCCACGCATTGCCGTCGTCGCGGTTGATGGCGAGAAAGCCGCGGTCGCCGCGATGGAAGGCGACCCGGTCGCCGCCGTTGGTGGTCCAGTCGTCGATCTGCCACTTGCCCTGGGTCTGGTTGCGGAACTCAACCATATTGCTGATTTCGCGCCAGCGGTGCTGCTGGTCCCAGTTGGTAAAATTGGGTGTGCCGTTGACGTAGATGTTTCCGGTCGGGACGGCGGTGGTGTCGTCGGCCTGGTTGCCGGTCAGTTTGAAGCCGGACTGCAATTGCGGCTGGCCGTACGGGTAGGCGAGCATGAAGATGTTGGCCAGGTTGAACAGCTTGCCGCTGTTGCGTGAGGTCAGCGAATCGTTGTGGCGTTCGAGGTCGTGGTTGCTCACGAACACGGTGGCGTCGCGGCTGGCGTACAGGCCGCGCGGATTCGGGCTCGTGTCGTTGATCGGCAACATATTGGCCAGTTGCGAGATCGAGGTGCCGTTGCGGTTGAACGTGTCGCGCATCACGTCCTTGTACTTGAATTCGTTCATCGAGCCGAGGCTGAAGTAAATCGCGCGCTCGGTGCTGTCGATCGGGCCGAAGCCGCCGTAGATTTCGCCCGTCACCCATGGTTTGGTCATGCCGAAGGCGCTCGCCGTGGCGCTGTTGAGGGGGCCGGCGATGGTGAGCATCGCCTTGAGGTCGTTGGCGGCGATGTGTTTGGCGGCGTCGATGCGGAAACCGGCCACGCCCAGGCTCAGCAGGTCTTTCAGGTAGGCGCCGGTGGCCTGGCGCACCTTGTCGGACCCCGTGCGCAGGTCGGGCAGGTCGCCGCCCAACCAGCAGTCGTGCACGTTGGTGGCGCTGCTGTCATTGATGTCGCAGCGCGGGTGGAAGTCGGCGCTCCCGTAACCGGGGCCCGGGTAGTAGGATGCGCCGTTGTAGCTGCTGCCCGCCTCGCCGGTGCCGGTGCCGTTGGCCATGTGGTTGAGCACGACGTCGGCATAGATGGCGACGCCGGCGTTACGGCAGGTGTTGACCATGTCGGCCAATTGCTGGCGCGTGCCCAGGCGGCCGTCGAGCCGGTAGCTGGCGGGCTGGTAGCGCTCCCACCATTGGTTGGTGTTGCCCTTGGCCTCGGACGGCACCGAGATCTGGATCGCGCTGAAGCCGGCAGGTTTGAGCGCCTGGGTGCACTCCTGCGCGATGTCGGTGTATTTCCATTCGAACAGATTGACATACACCTGGCCCGGCGCGGCATGGGCCTCTAGCGGGCTTGCAAAACAGGCCGCAACGCTTGCCGCCATCAGTGCTTTGTTGAACACGATTTTCAAAGCTGTCTCCTTGATTTTTTATAGGAATAATTTTTTGTCATGGCGGCCGGTCCATTCGCGCTGCGGGCCGGCCCGCCAGCGTGCCATTCGCAGCGTTGGAAAAACGATGAATGAATGATAACGCGGTTTTATTGTCGCGTAGTTTTACTACCAAAACAATCGAAATTCGTGATTTCGATGGTGCTTTGCAACACGGTTTGAGTAATATCAAGGGCTGGTCGTTGGGAAGGGGCGGTGCGGGACTTGCTGAGGGGTTGTAGCTATACTACCATTTGGTGCGTCTGAGAATGTTTCCGACGGGTTGCTAGACCAGGTCGTCGAGGGCGCTGCGGTAGTTTCGGCTCAGCGTAAGGCGGCTGCCGTCACTCATCATGACCAGGCTGTCGCCACCGAACCAGGGCAGGATTTTGCGCACATGGTCCAGGTTGACGATGTGGGAGCGATGGATGCGCCGAAACAAGGCCGGCTCCAGGCGCTCGAGCATGCCCACCATCGTTTCGCGAACCTGATAGTGTTCCTCCTTGGCGTGCAGGCGGACGTAGTTCTTCTCCGCGGTGACATACATGATGTCGGCCGTCTTGATCAACTGTTGCGATTCACCTACACGGACCAGAATGCGCTCGCTGACATTGCTTGCGCAGGCCAGTCGGCTCAATACGCCGGCCAGCTCGGCGTGCGATTCGGCAAGGTCGCCCGAACGCAGTCGCGCGCGCGCCTTTGCCACCGCCCGCGCAAAGCGGGGGCGGGCGAAGGGCTTGAGTAGGTAGTCGATCGCATTGGCGTCGAATGCGGCGACCGCGTAGTGGTCGAAGGCGGTGGCGAATATGGTCGCAGGCATGCGCCCGACACCGATCTTTTCGAGAACCTGCAGCCCCGTGTATTCGGGCATTTCAACGTCGAGGAACACGAGGTCCGGCGCCAGCTGCTCGATCGCGAGGCAGGTCGCCCGGCCGTCGCGGCACTCGGCGACCACGACCATATCGGTCTCGTCGGCGAGAAACTGCAGCAAGCGCCTGCGCGCCGAGGTCTCGTCGTCAGCGATCAGCACGCGGATCGGCGTGTCGGCCCTATGCATACGCCCGCTCGCCGAGGGCCGCTTGTGGAATGCGCAGGCGCGCGATCGTGCGCGTGTTCTCGCGTATCAGGTCGAAGTGTTTGCCGCCGCCGTAAAGGGCGTCGAGCCGCTCGCGCGTGTTGCGCAGCCCGATCCCGAAGCCCTTTTGCGCCTCCAGTGTGGCGGGCGCGTCGTCTTCGACCTCAAGCAGCATGTCGTGACCGTCGGCATGGGCGCGGATGGCGATGCTGCCGCCGTCCCCGCGCGGGGCGACACCATACTTGATCGCGTTCTCGACGAGCGGCTGCAGGATAAACGGGGGAATCTCAAACCCGAGCAAGGCGTCGGGGATGTGCCAGCTGATTCTAAGCCGTTCTTCAAAGCGGATCTTTTCGATGTCGAGATAGGCTTCGATAAAGCCGATCTCCTGCCTGAGAGTGACGACCGGGCTCCCGACCTCTTGCAGGGAGATGCGCAGCAGTTCGCTGAGGCGGTTGAGCATCCGGTCGGCGGTGTCGACGTCGTAGTGCATCAGCGAGGCGATTGCGTGCAGGGTGTTGAACAAAAAGTGCGGCTGCAACTGGATCTTCAGGCTTTGCAGCTGGGCGTGGACGAGCGCCGCCTTGTGCTCGGCCACTTGCAATTCGCGCTGCCGCGACAGCTTTTGCGCATCATGCATCTGGACCACGCCAAGAAAGCAGAAGTAGGTCAGCATGCCAAGGTGGAAGCACGTCTCGAAGGCAACTTGCATCACGCTCAAGAAGGACAGCCTCGCGCCCGTTCCCGTGATCTCGAAAAAGACGAGGTGGCCCAGCGTGATAACGAACTGCGTGAAAAGCGCGCCCACCACCAGATGAAACAGCCATGCCCGCCAATGCCGGCGCACGGGATAGCGGCGCATGAGCGGCATCGCCAATATGCCGACCAAGGCCCATACGGCGAAATGCGACACGCTGAAGACCAGTACGGTTTTCCAGTAGGCGCTCGCAAAGTTGAGCGAAAAGTTATACAAGCAGGCCAGCGCCCACGCGCCCCAATAGATCGGAGGCGGAAGTCTAAGTCGAAGCATCGTTTTTGTTGAAAACCGCTCGTAAAGGTGGTGGCAAGTGCCTGTCTGCCAATGGATTGAGTGTAAAGCGCTTCATGTGTGCCCTTGATTCCGACCATCACGCGAATCACACGGCTCGTCCCAGCATCGTCCCACATGGATTGCCGATGATGCAAGCTTGGCACACATCAGGCCAGGTCCGGTATCCCGAAACCCCGCTTGATTCAGGTTTTTCCACCACTCATATCAGAAAGATCACGCATGAAATCGCCACAACGTAAAACCCCCGTAATTCTGCTTTCCCTCGCGCTTTCGGCATTGTCCTGCCTGCCGGTTTCGGCCGCGCCGGCGCTGTACAAGCAAGTGCAAAATGTTGAAGCGAGTAACAAAGCCGTGGTCAGGCAGTTGTCGGAGGCAATGCTCGGCGGGACCGACATCCAAGCGCTGGGCAAATACTTCGCACCGAATTTGATCGCGCATGATCCCACAGTGGCCAACGGCCGTACCGGCATGCTGATGGCTATCGAGTCGCTGCGCCAGACCCTGCCAGGGCAGGCCTTGACGGTGAAGCATATTCTCGGCGACCGCGACATGGTGATGGTGCACTCGCATATCTCGGCCACGCCCGCGAACGAAAAGAGCGGTTTGAACCGGCTCGATGTCTACCGGCTTGACAAGGGCGTCATCGTCGAGCATTGGGCGGTGCGTGCCAAGGCGCCGACCTGGTCGGCCAGTGGAAACTCGGCGTTCAGCGATTTGTACCAGTACGCGACGACGCCGCCGGTGTTGTCCGACGAGCAGGTCGAGGGCAATCGCTTGCTGGTGAAGGGATTGTCGGAGGAGGTTTTCGGCAAGCAGAATTTCGGCTTGCTCAATCGGCTTTGGCATGTGAACTACATCCAGCACAATCCGAATGTGGGCAATGGCCGCGCCGCGCTCGCCAGCGTGATCCACTATATTTCAACGCCTGGGGCGGGATACCGTGTGGTGCATTCGATGGCGGATGGCGACATCGCGGCCGCATGCGCGCAGATCACGCCGGTGGGGGCCAACCACAGTGACGAATTCGCCGGCGGGATGGTTTGCGATTTGTATCGGGTGGTGAACTTTGAGCTGGTGGAGCACTGGGATATTTACCAGTCCACGCCGTCGTCGACGGTGAGCGGGAACTCGATGTTCAGCAAGCTGTATCGGGGCAATCAGGGGAATTAAGCGCATCCGGTTTCCAAGCCTGAAGGTTTGAAATCGGGATGTAAGCAAACTCAGTATGGGGCAAACGCATGCGTTTGCCCCCTCGCGCGAACAAAAGTATTGTGCAATTGGTGAATATCAGACGTCGGTAATTTCATGCATCATGTGCCCGCTGTGGAACTGCAGCGCGGCGAGGTTTGCGTAGATCCCGCCCAAGGCCACCAGCGCCGCGTGCGTGCCGGTCTCGACGATCTGGCCGTCCTCCATCACGATGATGCGGTCGGCGCGCTGCACCGTCGCCAATCTGTGCGCGATGATCACCGTCGTGCGCCCGACCATGGCCGCCTCAAGCGCAGCCTGCACCAGGCGCTCCGATTCGGCGTCGAGCGCGCTGGTCGCCTCGTCGAGCAGCAGCAACGGCGGATTCTTGAGCAAGGCGCGCGCGATCGCGATGCGCTGCCGCTGGCCACCCGACAAGCGCACGCCGCGCTCGCCCAAAAACGAGTTGTACCCATCGGGCAAGCGCGCGATGAACTCATGCGCCGCCGCCATCCGCGCCGCCGCGATCACCTCGGCGTCGGTCGCGCCGGCGCGGCCGTAGCGGATGTTTTCCATCGCGTCGGTCGAGAAGATGACCGTGTCTTGCGGCACGATGCCGATCGCGTCGCGCAGCGCGTGCAGGTCGAGCTGGCGGATGTCGACGCCGTCGAGCGTGATGGTGCCGCTCTGCGGATCGTAAAAACGCAGGAACAGCTGGAACAGGGTGGTCTTGCCGGCGCCCGAAGATCCGACCACGGCCACCGTCTCGCCGGGCTTGATCGACAGCGACAGGTGCGACAGGGCCGCCGTGTCGGGCCGCGACGGGTAGGAGAACATCACGTTTTTGAGTTCGAGCGCGGCGCCGCTGGCAGAGCGCGGCGGCAGGGCGAGCGGCTTGGGCGGGTTCTCGATGCGCGATTTGGCCGCGAGCAGTTCGAGCAGCCGTTCGGTGGCGCCGGCGGCGCGCTGGGCCTCGCCCATCACCTCCGACAAGGCCCCGATCGCGCCCGACACGATGGCCGCGTACAAAATGAACTGGCCAAGGTCGCCGCCGGTCATGGTCCCGGCCAGCACCGCGTGCGCGCCCAGCCAAAGCACGAACACGATGGTGCCGAAAATGAGCACGATCGCCACCACGGTCAGCACGGCGCGCGCGCGGATGCGCCGCATCGCCGTCTCGAACGCGTTTTCGACCGACGCGCCAAAGCGGTTCGACTCGATGCGCTCGTGCGTGAAGGCCTGCACGGTCGGCATGGCGTTGAGGATCTCGCCGGCGATCGCCGAGGCGTCGGCGATCCGGTCCTGCGAATCGCGCGAGAGCTTGCGCACGCGCCGCCCGACCAGCACGATCGGCACCACCACCAGCACCAGCAGGCCCAAAATGATGGCCGTCAGTTTGGGGCTGGTCACGAACAACATCACCAGGCCGCCGATGAACAGCAGCACATTGCGCAGCGCCATCGAGATGCTGGTCCCGACCACGGCCTGGATCAGGGTGGTGTCGGTGGTGATGCGCGAGAGGACCTCGCCGCTCTGGGTGGTCTCGAAAAACTCGGGACTCTGGCTCACCACATGGCTGTAGACGGCGCTGCGCATGTCGGCCGTGACGCGCTCGCCGAGCCACGAGACGATGTAAAAGCGCGCCGCCGTCGCCAGCGCCAGCACGGTGGCCACGGCGAACAGGGCGAGGAAGGTCGCGTTGACGTTGTCGACGCTGCTCACGCCCGCGCTGGCGCCGAAGCCCTGGTCGATCATGCGCTTGAAGGCGTACGGGATGGTCAGCGTGGCGCCGGCGGCGACGGTGAGCGCCACGCCGGCCAGCGCGAACTGGCGCTTGTACGGGCGCAAAAAGGGCAGCAGGCCCTTGAAGGCGGCGAGGCTGCCCTTGCGGCTTTCTTCGGACGGTGTTTTGGTGCTGGTGGAGCTGGTGGAGCTGTTGGTCATCGTGTTTTGTTCTGCTTGTTCAAAGTTTCATGTGCTTGTCGTAGCCCGTCATTTCCAGGTAGCCGCGTCCGGCCGGCTTGCCGTCGCGCTTGATCGTGACCGCGCCCTCCCAATACACGGCCCCGGTCGAGCGCCGCGAATCGAGTTCCTGGTCGTTTTGCAAAGGCGTTAGCTGCCAGAGCGTGCCGCCGGTGTTGATGGTCGTCGCCACCGGGTACACGGCATTGGTGCGCGGGGACTTCCACCGCGCCTGCGGGGTAAAGCTGACCTGCTCCGGGGCGTATTGACTGATCTTGCCGGAGGCGTCACGCAACACTGCGTGCGCCCATAGTTTACCACCTTGCTTGTTCCGGATCTGGAAAGCCATCAGCGCGGAGCCGTCGTCGAGGTTCGCGCCCACCCAGTCCCAGCCGGTTCCCTCGGGCGGCAGGGCCTCGGTCGACCATTCGTGGTCGAGCCAGGCGCTGCCGCCCACCACCTGCGGCGCGGCGCCGCCGTGGGCCGCCGTGCCGGCCACTTTGAGCTGCGGCTCGCTGTAGTAGTAGCTCGCGTGCTTGGGCGTCGGGCCCTTGGCCGAGAAGCCTTGGCGCCCCTGCAGCAAGACCGGCTGGGTCGGCGTGAGCCGCAGCGATAGCCTCACCTCGGGCGAGGCGATGCTGACCGCGTAGCTGCCGTCGGCCGCGCGCGTCATGCGCCAGTCGTCCAGCTTGAGGTCGGTGTTGCCGGTCTTGGCGTAGGCGATCCCGAAGCCCTCGCGCGCGCTGCGCTCCGCGTGCGCGAGCTTGCCAAGCGCGGGGTCCGACAGGGCGGCGTGGCCGATGATGATCTGCTTGGGCGCGAACGCGCTCGGGTTGGCCGGGTCGTGCGTGCTGCGGCTGCGGAAGAACGTGACCTGGAAGCCGAGCGGCTTGCCGTCGGCCTTTTTAAGCCATCCGGTCACGTACCACCACTCGGTGCGGTAGTCCGGGTGGGCGCCAAAATCGCGCGGGAAGGCGAGGGTGCGGCCGGGCGTGACCTCGGCGAACACGGGCGCGGCGGCCCGGCAGGGCGCCGCCAGCAACAGCGCGCCGAACCAAAAATACAAGAAACGCATTACCAGTCCTCCCTTACCGCGCGAATCGGCCCGCCCGAGAGCGCGTAGCGGCCCGAGGCCAGCGCCGTGATCACCGACGCCGTCAGCAGCGCCGCAGCGACGCCCGCGAGCATGCCCCACGGGATGTGCATCTGCATGGTCAGGTGGAATGACTGCGGATTGACGACATGCACCAGCACCAGGCTGATGACGAAACCGAGCCCGAAGCCGCAGGCGATGCCCAGCGCGGTCAGCGCGCCACCCTCGAGCGCGAGGATGCCGAGGATCTGGCCCTTGGTCACGCCGACGTGGCGCAGCATGCCGAACTCCTTGGCGCGCGCCAGCGTCTGCGCCGAGAAGGTCGCGGCCACCCCGGACAGGCCGATCGCGATCGCGATGGCCTCGAGCAGATAGGTCACCGCGAAGCTGCGGTCGAATATCTTGAGGCTCATGGCGCGGATCTGGCCGGGCTCGGCGAACGCCAGCGCGCTTCCGAACGGCAGCTTGCGCAGGCGCCCGGTGAGCTCCCCGGCGCTGGTCTGCGGTGCGAGCCAGAGCGCCACGTTGCTGGCATTCAGGTCGCCCGTGAGCGCGCGGTAGTTGGATAAATGGATGCTGACCGATCCACTCTGGTTGGCGTAGTCGCGCCACGCGCCGACGATAAAGAACTCGCGCGCCAGCCCGTTGAGCGGCACCGAAATGCGCCCGCCGACCTTTACCCCGTACAGGTCGAGCATCGCCTCGGACACCAGCGCCGGCATCGCGCCCGGCGGCGCGGCGGCCGCCGCGCCGACCAGGTCGACGCTTTTGCCGGGGTCGGCCATGTCGAACTCGCGCGCCATGAGGGTGATGTTGGGGCGGTCCGCTTGCAGCGACAGGGAGAGCGTGCGCAGGAATTCGGCGCGCGCCACGCCGGGCGCGGCCGCCATCGCGGCCTGCTCGGCGGGCCCGAAGGCGGCGGTGTCTCCGCCGCTCTTCATTTGCACATACAGGTCGGCCGGCAGGATCTGCCCCAGCCATTCGTCGACCGTACTCCTGAAGCTGAGCACCATGATCGCCATCGCCACCATCAGGCTGAAGCTCGACAGCACGCCGCCGAGCGCGATCGCGGCTTGGCCCGAGGCGTTGGCGAGCCGCGCCAGCGTCAGCGCGAGCACCGGCGACTGCGCCTTGCGCCGCAGCGAGACGCGGTTCAAGACGGTGAACACGGCCGAGGCCATGCGCGGCATCAGGCCGATGGCGCCGACCAGCATCAGCCCGATCGACAGGTAGCCGAGCAGCGGCAGGCCGGCGATGGCCGGCGCCTGCGACAGCGCGGCGGCCAGTAGCAGGCACACGAGCGACGGCCAGATGCGCGCCAACCGCGCCAGCGCGACCTCGTCGTTGCCCGACTTGAGCGCCACGGCGGGCGCGGCGCGCGAAGCCTCGTAGGCCGGCGCCAGGCAGCCGAGCAGCGCCACGCCGAGGCCGAGCCCGAAGTAGACGAGCGCCGCGACCGGCGTGAACTGGACCTCGGGCCGCACGCCCGAGAACAGTCCGGCGCCAAGGTCGCCGCCAAAAAAATGCAGGGCCGTCGCGGCCAGCGCGTAGCCGCCGGCGACGCCGATAAGGGCGCCGATGACGCCAAGGCTGGACCCCTCGACCAGCACCTGGCGCAGCAACTGCCCGCGTTCGACCCCGAGCACGCGCAGCAGCGCGAACTGGCTGCGCCGGCGCATCACCGACAGGGCCTGCGTCGAGAACACCAGAAACGCGCCCGTGAACAGGGCCACCAGCGCGAGCACGGTCAGGTTCACGCGGTAGGCGCGGCTCATGTTGTTGTTGCGGCTGTTCTGGTTCTCGTCGTTGGGCTGCCCCACCTGGAAGCGGCCCGGGAAGTCGCGCTCGAGCTCCCGCGCGAGCGCGCGCTCGAAGGCTTCGCGGTTGATCCCCGTTTGCAGTTTGAGGTCGATCCGCGAGAGCTTGCCGGTGAGCCCGAAGCGCCATTGCGCCGCGCCGATGTCCATCACGCCGAGCCTCTGGCCCGCGCGCGCCTGCATGATCGGACCGGCCACGCGCAGCGGGAAGTCGCTGGTGCCGGCCCGCACCACGATGGCGCCGCTCGGCGCGAGCCATGCGCTGGCCCCGGCCGACAGAAACACGGCGTCGTCGGCGAGCACGTCGAACATCTTGTCGGCGGCCGGCACGCCCATCAGGTCGGGCGAGATCTGCGGCGCGCGGAAGGCGTCGATGCCGATGATCTTGAGCGCGCCGCCCTTGCCGGGGATCGACGCGTTCAGTTCGAGCACGGGCGAGGCCACGGCCACGCCATCGCGCCGCGCCAGGCGCGGGTAGATCGCCTCGTCGAAAAACGGCTCGCGCCCGGCCACCTGGATGTCGGCCTGGCCCGACAGGCTCTTGACGGCCGACGAGAATTCGTTGAACGCGGCCGCGTTGATGAGGTGGATCGCGAAGCCGAGCGCCACGCCGACCGCGATGGCGGCCACCGCCAGCAGCGCGCGCACCGGGTGGGCGCGCCACTCGCCGAGCAGCAACCAGCGTGACAACACCGTCAATCCGGACATTCAAGCGCCATTTCTTCGGCTTGGCGCCGCGCCTTGACGCGCAGCGATGCGGCGTGTTTGCCCTCGGCCCGCGCCAGGTCCTCGTGGTTCCATTTTTTACGCAGGCCCAGCTTGGCGCACTTTTGGCGGTGCGCCGCGGCCTGCCTGCGCTCGTGCGCGCCGCGGCGCTCGGCCTGAATTTCCTCGGCGCGGCGCTCGGCGTCGAGCCTGCCGACGTAGGCCTTCTGGCGCGCCATCAGCTTGGTGTAATGCGGGTCGGGCGCGCCGGTGGCCGGCACCAGCAACTGCGAGGCGGCGCCGGCGGTGCAGGGCGTGTCGCCGTAGCTGACCTTGCCTTCGATCACGCATTTATGGATCGTGGTCTGCGCCCCGGCCGCGGCGCACCAGGCCCCGAGGGCCAGCAAGGAAACCGTGTTCGTGTTGATGCCCAACATGATGTCTCTCCCGGAGTTCATAGAATTTTTCCAGGGTTCATAATGCCGAGCGGGTCGAGCGCGGTTTTGATCGCACGCATCATGTTCAATTCGACCTCGGACTTGTAGCGTACGAGCTCGTCCCGCTTGAGCGCGCCGATGCCGTGTTCGGCCGAGATCGATCCGCCGAAGCCGTGCACGCTGTCGTGCACGATCCGGTTCACGCCCGGCTGGCAGGCCAGAAAATCGTCGTCGCCGGTGTGCTCGGGCGGGGCGACGTTGTAATGCAGGTTGCCGTCGCCGACGTGGCCGAAGCACACCAGCCGGCAGCCCGGGTAGGCTTGCGCTAGCAGCGCGTCGGTGCGGGCGATGAAGTCGGCGATGCGGGAAATCGGCAGCGAGACGTCGTGCTTGATGTTCTTGCCGGCGGCCGCCTGCGCCATCGAGATATGTTCGCGCAACTGCCACAGCGAGCGCGACTGGGCGATCGAGGTGGCCACCAGGGCGTCGTCGGCGATGTCGGACTCGAGCGCGGTTTCGATCGCGCGCTCGAGCAGGCCGACGGCGTGCCGCTCCGATTCGCTGCTCGACAACTCAAGCAGCACGTACTGCGCGTGGCGCGTCACGAACGGCTGCGGCAGCGCCGGGAAATGGGTCGCGACCAGGCGCAGGCAAAAATCGGACATGAGCTCGAAGCCGGTCAGGCTGGCGCCGCAGCTGTCCTGCATCAGCGTGAGCAGCGCGAGCGCGTGGCGCGGCGTGGCCAGCGCCACCAGCGCCGTGATCGACGCCTTCGGTTGCGGATGGAGCTTGAGCACGGCGCCGGTGATCACGCCGAGCGTGCCCTCGGCCCCGATGAACAGGTCGCGCAGGTCGTAGCCCGTGTTGTCCTTGCGCAGGGCGCGCAGGCCGTTCCACAGCTCGCCTTGCGGCGTGACCACCTCGAGCCCGAGGCACAAATCGCGCGTGTTGCCATAGCGCAGGACCGCGGTGCCGCCCGCGTTGGTCGACAGATTGCCGCCGATGGTGCAACTGCCCTCGGCCGCGAGCGAGAGCGGGAACAGGCAGCCGTGGGCGGCGGCGGCCTCCTGCACGTCCTCGAGGATGCAGCCGGCGTCGAGCGTGATGGTGCGGTTGACCGGGTCGAGCGAGCGCACCCGGTTCATGCGCGCGAGCGAGAGCACGATCGCGCGCCCGCTCTGGTCGGGCACGCCGCCGAGCACCAGGCCGGTCTTGCCGCCCTGCGGCACCAGCGGCACGCGCCATTGGGCGCAGGCGCGCACCACCAGCGCCACCTGTTCGGGCGTGGCCGGACGCACCACCGCCAGCGCGCTGCCGGTGAAACGGCCGCGCCAGTCGGTCAGGAAGGGGGCCATGTCGAGCGCGTCGGTGAGGACCTGGTCGGCGCCGACGATGCCGCGGCAGCGCGCGAGGAATGCGGCCTTCATTTCGCGACTTTGACCTTGTCGAGCAGCTCCTTGGCCATTTTTTTGGCGGCCTGTTTGTACGGGCGCAGGTACAGCAGCGCGCACACGAAGTAGACGCACACCAGCGCGGCCTCGCCCCAGGCCATCATGCGCGAGACCGGCAGCACGTCGCTGTAGCCGCGCACCACGCCCTCGGTGAAGTAGATCAGGATGACCATGGACGACCATTGCAGGGTGTAGACATCGCGCTTGATCACGCCGGTCAGCGGGATCAGCAGCGGCAGGGCCTTGAGCGAGAGGATCCAGCCGCCCGGCGTGAGCGGGGCCACCAGCAGCTCCCACACGACCAGCCAGCCGATCAGGGTCACCAGGCTGATGATGGCGCCGGCGTGGAAATATCGTTGCGACTTCATCATGATGGACGTGCCTCCAACTTGCTCACGGTTTGCGCCAGCCGCCGTCCGAGCGCTACGGCCAGCCGTTTTTCGTCCTCGGTGACCGCCTTGTCGCCGTCGACGCCGGACCAGTGCGAGGCGCCGTACGGGCTGCCGCCGCTGGCGGTGGTCATCAGGGCCGGCTCGGTGTAGGGCAGGCCCATGATCAGCATGCCGTGGTGCAGCAGCGGCAGCATCATCGACAGCAGGGTCGACTCCTGGCCGCCGTGCAGGCTGCCGGTCGAGGTGAACACGGCGGCCGGCTTGCCCGAGAGGGTGCCGGCCAGCCATGCGGCGGCGGTGCCGTCCCAAAAGTATTTCATGCTCGCGGCCATGTTGCCGAAGCGCGTTGGCGAACCGAGCGCCAGGCCGGCGCAGTCGCTCAGGTCCTGCAGCTCGACGTAGGGGGCGCCGCCGGCGGGGATGTCGGACTCGGTGGCCTCGCACACGGCCGAGACCGCGGGCACGGTGCGCAGGCGGGCGTCGACGCCGGCGCTTTCGATGCCTTGCGCGATCAGTTCGGCCAGTTTGCGGGTCGCGCCATGGCGCGAATAGTACAAAACGAGAATTATGGGAGTGGTTTGGTTCATCGTTGGTATTATAGGGCGCTTTGCACAATGCCACGCCCTATGCTTCGCTCGGCGAGGCGCCATTTTACCCAATCCATGCTCTCAAAAACAGTCAACGCGATCTCCCGCTCGACCAGCGACATCATCAACAGCAGCGTCGACCTGATGCGCGGGCTGACCTGGAGCGAGGCGAGCGACCTGCTGCGTTTCGCGCGCCGCCGCCTGACCGAGGAGCAGCTGCCGCAGGTGGCCGGCAGCCTGACCTTCGCCAGCACGCTGGCCCTGGTGCCGCTGCTGACGATCGTGCTGGCCATCTTCACCACCTTTCCCGTGTTTGGCAACCTGCGCGTCACGCTCGACGCCTACTTCGTCCAGACCGGCATGCCAAGGGGCATCGCCAACACGATCATCGGCAACCTGACCCAGTTCGCCAGCAAGGCGACCGGGCTGTCGGCGGTGGGCGCGGTGGCGCTCTTGATCACCTCGGCGGCCATGATGGGCACGATCGAGCGCGCCTTCAACCAGATCTGGCGCGTCAAGCGCCCGCGGCCGCTGGGGCAGCGCATCATGACGTTCTGGACGCTCGTCACGCTCGGGCCGCTGCTGTTCGGCCTGTCGCTGACGGTCACCTCGCAATTGTTCATGGCCACCAGCGCGCTCGTCAAGGTGGTGCCGCTGGTGGGCGCGCTGTTCTACGCGCTGGTCTCGGTGGGAATCACGGCCGCCGCCTACACGCTGCTGTATATGGCCGTGCCCAACCGCTTCGTCGACTGGCGCGACGCCGCTTGGGGCGGGCTGGTGGCGGCGCTCGCGTTCGAGGTGGCCAAGCACGCGTTCGCGTCGTTCATCCGCCAGTTTCCGACCTACACCCTGATTTATGGCGCGCTGGCCGCGCTGCCGGTGTTTTTGGTCTGGATCTACCTGTCGTGGATGATCACCCTGATGGGCGCGCTGCTGACCGCGGCGCTGCCTGTGGTCAAGTATGAGCGCTGGTGGTACGAGCCGGTGCCGGGCGCCGCCTTCGTCGACGCGATGGCGATCCTCAAGGTGCTCCATGGCACGGCCATCGTGACGGGGAGCGCGCTCGTGTCGTCGCCGACGATCCGGGCCGCGACCCGGATCGGCTATGACGAGATGACGATGCTGCTCGAGAGCATGGTTGCCGAGGGATGGGTAGGGCGCATCCACGCGGAAAAAGCGGCGCGCTCCAAATGGCGCCGCCGCGGGAGCGAGAACAGCGACAACTGGGTGCTGCTGACCAATGTTAACCAGCTCACGCTGGCCGAGGTGTATCGCGTGTTCGTGTTCGGCGGCAGGTCGGTCGACGCCGGCGCGGCGCAAGACCTGGACGCGCAGTCGCCATTGACGCTCAACACGGGTGTGCTGGCGCGGCAGGTGGAACTGGCCGTGGAGCATTCGCTGGGGCAGACCCTGGCGCAGCATTTTGCTGTGGCCGGCGCGCCGGAATGCCGGGACGGCGGCGTAGAAGTTACTGCGCTTTAGGCTCGGTATGCCGTGGACCTTCGCCCATGCCGCCGCGGTGCTGCCATTCCGCCTCGGGGGATTTGCGCGGTTGCCGCTCTCGGCGCTGGTTGTGGGGAGCGTTTCGCCGGACATCGGCTACTACTTCGGACAGTTTGCCTTGGCAACGCGGGCGCATACGATGTTCGAAGGCTTGTTGCTTTGCATTCCCATCGGCTTGCTCACGCTGTTGATCGTCCAACTTCTTAAGCCGTCTATCCGCAACATTTTGCCGCAGCCGCATCGCGGGATGCTCTCCGGTGGTGTCGCGGCGGGGCCGTTCAGCTCCGTGCGGGCTGCCTGTCTGGCGATTCTTGCGCTTGCCATCGGCGCGGCGACGCATATGGTGTGGGATAGTTTCACCCACGTGAGCGGTTGGGTGGTGATTCGCTATCCCGCGCGGCAAGAATCGGTGCCGCTTGGCGGCCTCTCGGTGCCGGCCTATAAGCTGCTCCAACACCTGAGCACGGCCTTTGGCATTGTCGCCCTTGTTCTGGCCTATTTCGTCAGCCTGCGCCGCACGCCCGGCTACCCGTGGACCAGTTCGGCAAACGAGCAAAGGTGGAGAATCGTTTTGCTCGCAGTGCTGGCGTGTGCTGCGCTCGTCATTGCCGCGCTTCTCCTGTCGCTCGATGGACGGAGCAGATCCACAGGAGCGTTCATATTTCATTTCACGCTTACTGCTACAACCATTTTTGCGACGCTGTTTGTCGGTGCCGGCTTTGTTTTTCGCCGGCGCGCATAGCGCTGTTGCGTGGCGTTCTAGCCCAGCTCGAATGTGGTGACGCCATACAGCCGTGGCATCGACAGGTCCGGCTTAGGCCCCGTGTACATGCGCGCTGTTTCGAAGCTGACGGTCATGCCGTGTTTGGCGGCCATGGCCAGCGCATCCGGATTTTTCTGTGGCACATCCAGATAGACCGGCTGGTTTGCTTCGGCCTCGCCCATCAATGCTCGCAAGAGCGCATCGGCCACCTCGGGCGTATCGGCGAAGAGCGGTCCGATCTTGTAGCCTTGCCTGCAAGGGCGTAACATGCCGTAGCCGAGCAGCTCGGTGCCGCGCAGCATGCCTAACGCCGCGCCCTGTGAATGCCCGATCCAGTGCCTGAGAAATTGCGTGCGCTCGTCGGCGAAGAAGTCTTGGTCGTAGGTGCGCACTTGTTCGAAGGGGAGGGTCGCCAAAGGCATGATTCCTGCGGCGAGCACACGCGGGCCGGAAGAAACTGTTTCAAAGCGCATGTTCCGATGCGCCAGTTTGAATCCCGATTGGCGGTAGTTGTCTTGCTGCGCGACGACGCCGTCGAGGCCGACATTGCCACCTTTTAGCGTTTCCATTGCCGCCTTCCAGAGCGCCATGCCGTATCCTTGGCCACGCCATTCCGGCTTGACGATGTAGCCGCCGATGAATGCGAACGTGGCGCCGTACTTGACTGCGAAGATGCTCGCAATTGGCACGCCGTCGATCAGGCCGACCAGGAAGCCGTCCGGGTCGGCCGCGTAGAAAGAGGCGGCGTCGTGCAGGCCGGGATTCCAACCCTCAGCGCCGGCCCAGTCCATTGCACTGTCGAGTTCTGGCCTGGTTATTGCACGGATCGCGTAATTTGGCAAGCTCATTGGCTCCTCGCTTTACAGGTTTTGAACGGTCATTCTATGCCAACGAATGACTTTGGCCCAAATCGCCTTTTGGCGGGCCAGCAAGAAACGCTTGCAACGGCCGTCGGCCCCAACATCATTATTTCTGGCGCACTTTTGGCTGAATAGTTTTCGCAAGTGAATTTGTTTCTCGAGCGAGTCGCAGCCTTTCGGCAATCGACGTCGCCCGCGATCGGATGCACCCTCCAGAATTTTTCGTCCCGCCAAAAAGGTCCTATTTCAACCGGTTCAACCCGGCATCGCCCGATAGCGACACGAATTCCCGTGTTTGTCACCCGAAACCTCCCGCGCGCCATGCGACCTCTGCTGCTCGTAGTCTGAAACTGAACGCTGCGCGGTTTGCGTGCCTGACCAGCGGCACGCTAGCGTTGTCGTAAAAATCGTGCATGCAGTAAATGGCGCCACAAGCCTGAAGCGCTGCCCCAGTCGGCAAATTCGGGCTACCAATGGAGGCATTTGCCCCTGCCCGATGGCCCGCTGCTGCGCGGGCTTGCTGGTGCCCGAGCCAGCAAGCCGCCCGCCGCCAACTGGATCGGCAATGGCGTCGTCGGCCGCACCTACGTTGCCGTGCTCACGGCGCAGGCAGGGCGTGGCGACGGCGCTGTCCATGCCCTACCAGGAGGGGCGAAAATATGGTCAATGTCCCACAAACCGCTGGAACCACTTCATCTATCATTCAATAGCGCAAAGAGCCCGCCCAGCGCGGCGATGCATACACTGACCAGGTCAGCATTGGCCGCATTGCCAAGCAGGACATCAGGCAGGGAATGACTTCGCTTGTCGGCCAATTTTGAATGGGCGGAGGCGAGCCTGAGCGTAGCCTCGGAAATTTCCGCCGGGCTGCTGTGGCGCCGACGTTCGGCTGCAGCGGCCCAGACTTCCATCGCTTTGGTTACCGCATCGGCGTCCAGCACGGCGATCGCCGCACCGCAGTAGGAACACGCCGTGTCCTTTTCGAGGTTGAGCGTACCACCTCACCCGGAACATTTGATTTGCCTTACGTCGGCACGCAGCTGACTGATTTGCATTGGCGTCAGCTGGCGGATGAACTGCTTCTCCTTCAGGAACTGGTAAAACGGGGTCAAGCGTCCGTGCGTCTGGCAGCGATGGTAAGAAATCCGGCCGGCTTTGAAGATGTCATGGGTGAACTTTAGTTGAACTTTGCAGCGTGGGCAAGGCAATGCACTGGACAGCGGCAGGCGCGGCTTCTCGGTTGAAGCGTTGACTATTTTGAACAGTTCGACCACCGCGCTAGGCGCAAGTTGGGCACTTTCTGACTGGTCGAACCAGATGACGCAGCACTGCACGCACACATCGATGTCGATCGGGCCGGCCAAACGGCTGTCGACGGCGATGGTCTGCATTTTTTGCGCACAACTAGGGAAGTGTGCGCTGCCATGGGTGTGGTTTGATTGAGTGAATTTGCTCAATTGAAGTCTCAAAGTTTGTCGCTGTTTCGCAAGTTTAACAGGCGAACTGAGGTGCCTTGTCGATCAGGGAGAATGAAACCTTCATGCTCACTCAGATGACGGCGCCGAGAGCGTTGAAACAATCGGTTCGCAACGAGCTGGTGGAAACGCGGGACTGACCGCGCGGTCAGCACCAGTAAGCCAGGGCAAAGCGCCTGCAACTCGGAACGCGCATCCGGAAATAACTCCTGCATTCGCAGACTATCGATGTTGTCGGACTTGGCTGGCGCCGGAAAAATCTCCTTGTTGTTCTTCGCGCCGACGTCGGAAGGCGGCGCCAGTGAGCGTCGGCACTGAACCTTGCTGCGCATAAATCCGAATGGAAAGCGCGCCAAACCGGCGACGGGGTGCCGACTACAAGGGATCAAGCATTTCCAGCTTAGCCAACCAGAACGAAAAGCCCGAGCGACTTTCGTAGGTTGGTGCAGCAGGGACGAGGTTTTTCCCATTCCGCCTTCGTGACCGCCGACGCTTCGGCATTGCTTAGTCCCACGGAGCGGCAATCTTCTATCCCTCGCGCTTTGTAGCAAACGCGAACAAGGCGTCTAGCACTGCATCCGGCTGCTCGGCCATCAACGAGTGCCCCGCATCGACCATCACTGTTTTCCCGTGCTTTATCGAGCTTGTCAGCAGCTTGGTCGACCGTGGCGGCGTCATCATGTCCTTGCTGCCGAAGATGAACAGGGTAGGGCAGCGCACCGCTTCCGCCGCCACTTGGCCGTTCGCATACGCGTTACAGGCGAAAAAGTCGGTGTAAAACAGCTGCGCCGGATTGATCTGCGAGACGCGTTGCATGAGCCGGCGCGCGCCACCCATGGTGTAGAACCCCGGGCCGGGGCACGAGGGCTTTTGCGCCATCGAGCTGTGCGAGAAAAAATTGACCATGTCGATCGCGCTCTGCTCGTCCTCGCGCGAGGTCGCCAGCAGGGCGTCGGAAACCTTCATCGGATAGGTCGACCCGAGCATCGCAAGGTGGCTGACCCGCTCCGGCGCCACGGCCGACGCCTCCAGCGCGATCAACGAGCCCATGCTGTGGCCGATCATCAGCGCGCTTTTCACGCCCGCCGCATCGAGCACCTCGAGCACCCACGCGGCCATTTGCTCTACGCTGGTTTTGGCCTCGCCCTTGCTGCGGCCGTGGCCGGGCAGGTCGACGGCGAGCACATTGAAGCCGTGGTGCGCGAAATACCGCGTTTGCAAAATCCAGACCGAATGGTCGTTCTGGGCGCCGTGGATGAACACCGCGGTAGGGCGCGCGGCGTCGAATGCCTTGCCGCCGGTGTAGCAGTACGCTAGAGCGCCTTGTACGTCATAGATCATCTCAGGCTCCCTTTTGCGACAGTTTGAGGCCGCGCGCGAGGTCCTCGATCAGGTCGGCCACGTCCTCGAGGCCGACCGACAGGCGCATGGTGCCCTCGGTGATGCCGGACGCTGCCAACTGCTCGGTTGGGACCCGGAAGTGCGTCGTCGACGCCGGATGGATCGCCAGCGATTTGGCGTCCCCCACGTTGGCCAGGTGTGAAAACACCTTGAGCGAATCGACGAAGCGGCGCCCGGCGGCGCGATCGCCCTTGATGTTAAACGTGAACACGGCGCCGCAGCCTTTCGGCAGCAGCGTCTTGGCCAGCGCGTAGTCGGGGTGCGACTCGAGCTCGGGATACGACACCGACTCCACCGCCGGATTAGACAGCAGGAATTCGACCACCTTGCGCGTGTTGGCCACGTGCCGGTCCATGCGCAGGCTCAGTGTCTCGATGCCCTGCAGGACCGCGAAGGCGTTGTGCGGGCTCATGACGGCGCCAAAGTCGCGCAGCCCTTCGCGCCGGGCGCGCAGCGAAAACGGGGCCACGGTCGACTCCTCCGCGAACACCATCCCGTGGAAGCCCTCGTACGGCTCGCACAGTTCGCCGAAGCGGCCGCTCTTGTCGTAGGCCGCCTGCCAGTCGAAGGTGCCTCCGTCGACCAGCAGGCCGCCGATCGCGGTGCCATGGCCGCACAGGAATTTGGTGGCCGAGTGGAAGGCCAGGTCGGCGCCATGCTCGAACGGGCGCAGCAGATACGGCGTCGTGAAGGTCGAGTCGAGCATCAGCGGCAGGTGGTTCTCGTGCGCGATCGCGGCCACGTTGGGGATGTCGAGCACGTCGAGGCCCGGGTTGCCTAGCGTTTCGGCGAACAGCACTTTGGTGCTGGGGCGGATCGCGTTGCGCCAGGCTGCGTGGTCGCGCGGATCGACGAAGGTGGTCTCGATGCCGAAACGCTTGAGCGTGTAGGCGAGCAGGTTGTGCGAGCCGCCGTACAGCGCGCGCGAGGCGACGATGTGCGAACCCGCGCCGGCGATCGTGCACAGGCCGAGGTGCATCGCGGCCTGGCCGCTGGCGGTGGCGATGCCGGCCACGCCGCCCTCGAGCGCGGCGATGCGCTCTTCGAGCACCGCGTTGGTCGGGTTGGATATGCGCGAGTACACGTGGCCCGCGCGCTCCATGTTGAACAGCGAGGCCGCGTGGTCCGAATCCTTGAACGCGAACGAGGACGTGAAGTAGACCGGCGTGGCGCGCGCGCCGGTGGCCGGGTCGGGCACGGCGCCCGCGTGCAGTGACAGCGTGTCGAAACCTGGGTATTGGGGACCGCTCATGGTGGCTCTCGGTGGATAACGGGAATGGGCCGAATCGTAGCATCAAATGCATTGTTTAACCACGATTCCAGGCCCGCTGCGCACGGTCGCTTTGGCGCCGCAATATTGCTCGTGGATCCTGGCAGCTTTGATTTTTCGCAATGCTGGATTTTCTGCTACGCTTAGGCTACATTCGCAGCTAGAACTCAATAAAAAGACGCGCAGAACTTACACACTTCCGAATAGGGCGGCGACCATGAAAGTTTCAGAAATCCTCCAGGTGAAGGGCAACATCCTCTACACCGTCAATCCCGAGACGCCACTGCTCGAGGCGCTCACCACCATGTCCGACAAAGACATCGGCTCGCTTATCGTCATGGAGTTTGGCTCGCTGGTCGGCATCCTGACCTTCCGCGAGGTGCTCAAGGCGGTCAGCGCCAACGGCGGATCGGTCGGCGCCGGCACGGTGCGCAAATGCATGAACGACCACCCGATCACGGTCACGCCGGACACCGAGGTCAACGAGGTGCGCCGCATGATGCTCGAGAAGCACGCGCGCTACCTGCCCGTGATGAACGCCAAGAGCCTGCTCGGGGTCATCTCGTTCTACGACGTGGCCAAGGCCGTGCTCGAGGCGCAAGGCTTCGAGAACCGCATGCTCAAGGCCTATATCCGCGACTGGCCGGCCGAAACGGCCCAGGAAGACTGAGCGCCGCTGGCGTTTTCTAAAGGCTGTGTAGATACAGCAAAAACCAATCTCGGCCTCGCGCGGGCGGTGGCGCATGCGCCATCCCCAAGGAACTACGGCGCTAAGCTGCCGTTCCGCCTGCGGCCCTGCTGTCCGGAAAAAAACCTTGACATGGCAATGCGCTGAGTTGGCCTTTGAGTCGCTTCAGAAATTATGTCGCAGACAACTTAAATGTGAAAATCAAGGTTCCTGCGATTGGCTTTCAGCTGCACAGCCCCGGGCCTGAAGAATCGAACTCTGCGTATAGACGGGCTCAGCATGGGTCCCCGCTTTCGCGAGGATGACGTTGGTTATTTTTTTCGATCAATATCTAGTTCGCAATTTCTTCTGCGTAAAGAGCCAGTTCTCGCACGGGTGCGATCTCAGGGAGATTATCCCGGACAGCATTGCGCTTCTGCGGGAATGACGTCGATTTTGATGTCAGATTGTATGCGACCGCGATTTATGGCGCGCCTCACGATGTCGGGTGCGAGCGTTTTGAGCGGGTAAGGGATTTCAGACGAGCGGGATTTCAGGCCAGCGGCATCA
>NZ_PXWF02000264.1 GCF_003011895.2 Massilia glaciei
CAGACGAGCGGGATTTCAGGCCAGCGGCATCAGGCCGTCGTTGGCCAGCCATTCGTGCAGCGCCGCCGCCGTCAGCGGGCGCGCGAACAAAAAGCCTTGCGCCATCGGACAGCCCAGCGCCTGCAGCACCGCCGCCTGGCGTTCGTCCTCGACCCCCTCGGCCACCACCGACAAGCCCAGATTGCGGCCCAGCTGGATCACCATCTCGGCGATGCTGCTGCCGCGCGCCGAGCCCGTGATTTCGGTCACGAAGGCGCGGTCGATCTTGAGCCGGTCCACCTGCAGCCGCTGCAGGTACGACAGCGACGAAAATCCCGTCCCAAAGTCGTCGATCGCGATCGACACGCCGGTCTGCTTGATCTGCGCGAGCATTTCGATGAGCTGGTCGGGTTCTTCCATCGCCATCGACTCGGTGATTTCGAGTTCGATGAATTCGGGCGGCGCCTTGCTGTCCTCGAGCGCCGCGCACAGCATGACGGGGAACAGCGGATGCCGAAACTGCACCTGCGAGACGTTGATCGACATCGTCAGGTCAAGGTAGCCGGCCGCGCGCAGGCGCACCAGTTCGTGGCAGGCGCCGCGCAGCACCCATTCGCCGATCTCGATGATCAGGCCCGAATACTCGGCGATCGGGATGAAGCGGTCGGGCGATATCAGGATGCCGTCGCTGGTCTGCCAGCGCAGCAGCGCCTCGGCGCCGGTGGGGCGGCGCGTGACCAGGTCGATCTGCGGCTGGTACACCACGAACAGCTCGTTGGCCAAAAAACCCTTGCGCAGCGCGTGCATCATGCGCACCCGTTCGCGGATCTCGATGCCCATGCTGCGCGAGAAGTAGAAGTGGCCGTTGCGCTGCTGGCTCTTGGCGCGCTTGAGGGCGATGTCGGCGTCCTTGAGCGCGTCGGCGCCGCTGCCATCGTGCTCGGTCAGGCGCACCAGGCCCAGCGTGGCCGAGATCTGCACGTCCTGGCCGTCGATCAGGAACGGCGTGGCGAACAGGGCCAGGATGTTCTCGGGGTTGACGGCGGTGGCGTCGCCGAGCACGCAAAAGATATCGCTGCCGATGCGCGCCACCGTGAGCTGGCGCCCCAGCTGCAGCTGCAGGCGCGCGGCCACCGCGACCAGCAGCATGTCGCCGAACTGGTGGCCGAGCGCGTCGTTGGTTTCGGCGAAATGGTCGATGTCTACCAGCGCCAGCGTGGCGTCGTCGCGCCCCGGGCCGGCCAGCGTGGCGTCGAGGATCTCGACCAGGCGGGTGCGGTTGGGCAGCTTGGAGAGCTTGTCGTAGAAGGCCGCGTTGTGCAGGTGGCTGACCAGCTCGACGTTGTCTAGGCCGACCGCGACGTTGCCGCAAAATACCTCGAGCAGGCGCTCGTCGATCTCGCTGATCGGCGCGCCCAGTTCGAGGAAGCCGACGAAGTCGCGGCTGGCCTTGCCGGCGAAGTAGAGTACCACGAATTGCGGGTCGTACAGGTTGCGCCGCTCGGCCAGCGCGCGCTCCATGGCCGCGCTGATGCGCGCATCGTCGGCGGCGGCCAGGCGGCCCGCGCCTAGGCGGCGCATGCTGCCCGTGGTCGCCATGATGTTCAGTTCGTGGCTGTCGCTTTCGGTGCAGTCGTGCACGCACAGCACGCCGTTGGGGGCGATCGCGAGGATGTCGGCGACCTGCGTGAGCACCCCCGAGGCGAAGTTTTTCACGCCGTGCAGCGCCATCAGCTCGGTGCTGGCGCGCACGATTTCGCCGAGGCCGCGCTGGCTCGTGCTGATCGCGCGGATCTGCTCGTAGGAGCGGATCGCCGCCGTCACGGTCGTGAACAGCTTGATGCGGGTGAGCTCGGATTTGGTCTTGTAGTCGTTGATGTCGAAGTCGCGGATCGCGTCGATCTCGGGCGCGTAGCCCGGCTGCCCGGTGCGCAGGATGATGCGCACGTCGGCCAGCTTGAGCGTTTCGCGGATGTAGCGCACCAGGTGCAGGCCGGCGTCGTCCTGCTCCATGACGACGTCGAGCAGGATGACGGCGATGTTGGCTTCGTGTTTGAGCATTTCGCGCGCCTGGCCGGCCGAATAGGCGTGCACGAATTCGAGCGGGCGGTGTTGCATTTCGAGGTTGCCAAGGGCGAACGTCGTTGTCGAGTGGACATCCTCATCGTCGTCGATGATCATCACGCGCCAAGTCGGCCGGTTGCTGCCGGTGGTGGCCGGGGCCGGGTGCTCGTCGAGAAAAATCAGGTCGTCTTGGCCGTCCTGCGCATCCTCTACGGGCGTGCTCGATGGGTACATGTATTGCGCCTCCAGGATTTCTCGGTATGAATTCCACTCATAGTATACAACCAATCCGCACGGCAAAGACCCGCCGGCTGCCGGCAAGGGCGCGCAGAAATACGCCGCGCGCGCGTGTCCGGGACTTGCTTGCATAGAATGCCATGGAATGGTCCCGCAGCGTGAGCTTTTGGCAAGAAAAACCAGGGCAATTGCATCAAAATTCA
>NZ_PXWF02000265.1 GCF_003011895.2 Massilia glaciei
ATGACGGAGCTATATGGGTCCCATCCTTCGCGGGGATGACGGAGCTAGATGGGGCCGCGCCTTCGCGGGGATGACGGAGCTATATGGGTCCCCGCCTTCGCGGGGATGACGGAGCTATATGGGTCCCCGCATTCGCGGGGATGACGTAGCCATATGGGTCCCCGCTTTCGCGGGGAGTCGTTTCTGCCAATGGCGGAAACGACGATACATCGGCGTGCCGCTCCTACCTTAAACGCGGTTCAGCAAGAACGTCGACAGCAGCGGCACCGGACGTCCGGTCGCGCCTTTCGCGCCACCCGATTTCCATGCGGTGCCGGCGATATCGAGATGGGCCCAGGTGTATTTGCGGGTGAAGTTCTCGAGGAAACACGCGGCCGTCACGCTGGCGCCGCCCGGCGAGCCGATGTTGGCCAGGTCCGCGAAGTTCGACTTGAGCTGCTCGTTGTACACCTCTTCGATCGGCAGGCGCCACGCGGTGTCGCTGGCCTGCTGGCCCGCCGCCAGCAATTCGGCGGCCAGCTTCTCGTGGGCGGCGTCGCTGCGCGTGAACAAGCCCGACTTGTGGTGCCCGAGCGCGACGATGCAGGCACCGGTCAGTGTGGCGATGTCGACCACGGCGGCCGGGTTGAAGCGCTCGGCGTAGGTCAGCGCGTCGCACAGGACCAGACGTCCCTCGGCATCGGTGTTGAGGATCTCGATGGTCAAGCCGTTCATCGAGGTGACGATGTCGCCCGGCTTGGTCGCGCGGCCCGACGGCATGTTCTCGCAGGTGGCGATCACGCCGATCACATTGAGCTTGAGGCCCATCTCGCCGATCGCGCGGAAGGTGCCCAGCACCGAGGCGGCGCCGCACATGTCGTACTTCATCTCGTCCATGGCGGGGCCCGGCTTGAGCGAGATCCCGCCCGAGTCGAACGTGATGCCCTTGCCGACGAGCACGACCGGCGCGTCCTTGGCCTTGCCGCCCATGTGCTTGAGCACGATGAACTTCGGCGGCTCGTCGCTGCCGTTGGTGACCGACAGGAAGCTGTTCATCTTGAGCGCCTGCAACTGCTTGCGCTCGAGCACTTCGACTTCGAACTTGTAATCCTTGGCCAATTGTTTCGCCGTCTGCGCGAGGTAGCCCGGGGTGCACACGTTCGGCGAGAGATTGCCCAGTTCCTTGGCCAGGTCCATGCCGTTGGCGATCGCGACCGCCTGCACCAGCGTGCTCTTGAGCTCGCCGTTGGCGGCCAGCGCCAGGGTGATCTTCCTGACGCCGGCCGAGGCCGGGTCTTTCTTGCTCTTCTGCGAATCGGTGCGGAACACGCTCTCGTGGGCGGCGCAAACGACGGTGCGCAAGGCCCAGTTGACGTCGCGCTCTTTCACATCGGTCATCGGTAGTGCGATAATGGCGTCTGCGCTGCCCAGCGACGCGAAGACCTTGAGCATGGCGCCCACGGCCGAGCTGAAGCTTTTCTCGCTGAACGTTTCATCGCCGCCCATACCGACGAGCAAAACGCGCGCCGCGGCACTGCCTGAGACGCCGCGCAGCAGCATGGTCGAACCGGCCTTGCCGCTGATGTCACCGGACTTGAGCGCGGCGCTGATTTCACCACCTTGATCGAGGGCTTTGGCCGCCTGCGACATTTTTTTGTTCTCGAATACCGCAACCGCGACGCAGCCGCTTTTGGCCGACGCGATCGTGTTTTTTGTGTCGAATGCTTTTATGCTAAAGTCCATTTGATTCTCCGTTTCGTGTTGTGGTGCGCACAGCCTTGTACTGCCGCTTCTACCGCCGCTTGTACTGCCTGCGTATTGCCTAACCTAGTGATTATAACTTTCGAATGATCTTCCAACGCGCATTGCGCCGCGAACTGGCCAGTTCGGCCGGTGCCACATTCACGGTGCTGTTTTCCATTATGGTGACCTGGAGCCTGATTAACATCCTCGGCAAAGCCGCGGGTGGTCGGGTCGCGTCCGGGGACGTGCTCGCGCTGATCGCATTCGCCGCGTTGAATTATCTTCCAACTATCCTGATCCTCACCAGCTTTATTTCTGTGCTGATGGTCGTCACGCGCAGCTACCGCGATTCCGAAATGGTCGTTTGGTTCGCCTCGGGCCTGTCGCTGGTGCGCTGGATCCGGCCGGTGCTCACGTTCGGCATGCCGATCGTGCTGCTGACGGCCGCCCTGAGCACCTACGCCACGCCCTGGGCCAAGCTTAAAAACGCCGAATTCGTGCAGCGCTTCGAAAAGCGCGAAGACCTTAAAAAAGTCACGCCCGGCCAATTCAAAGAGTCGACCTCGAGCAACCGCGTGTTCTTCGTCGAAGGCGCCACCGGCGAGTCAACGACCGTGCAAAACGTGTTCGTCAATACGGTCGACAAGGACGGCAACACGATCGTGGTCGCCAAAGAGGGCGTGATCGAACAGGACAACAAGGGCGGCCAGTTCCTGGTGCTCAAAAACGGGCGCCGCTACCACGGCGTGCCGGGCCAGGCCGATTTCGAGTCGATGGAGTTCGCCCGCTACAGCATGCGCGTGTCGACCGGCACGCCGGTGCTCGGCGCCGAATTGCCGGTCGAGGCGATGTCGACCATGGCGCTGCTGGCCGCGCCCAACAAATACACGCGCGCCGAATTGCTGTCGCGTATGGCCACGCCAATCATGTGCTTTTTGCTGCTGCTGCTGGCCATTCCGATTGGCTTCGTCAATCCGCGCGCGGGCAGCTCGGTCAACCTGATCATCGCGGTGCTCATTTTCTTCACCTATAACAACCTGGTCAAGACGCTCGAGGCCAGCGTCAAGCAGGGCAAGCTCGAATTCGCCATGAGCTGGTGGCCGCTGCACCTGCTCATCGCGCTGGCCACGCTGGTGCTGTTCGCCTGGCGCCTGAACGTGAACCACCGCTACCATCCGCTCATGCTGTGGGGCAGGTTCAAACGGCGCGGCGTCGCGGCCGGGCAGGGCGTGCCCGCATGAAGATCCTGCAACGCTATTTCGCCGTCTCGATCTCGCAGGCGGTCGCCTTCGTGCTGCTGGCGCTGCTGCTGCTGGCCGCGTTCATGGACCTGACGGGCGAGCTGCCGTCGGTGGGCAAGGGCGAGTACGGCATCCAGCACGCCTTCCTGTACGTCATTCTCATGTTGCCGGGCAATGTCTACAAGCTCATGCCGGTGGCCGCCCTGATCGGCACCATCTACACGATGGCCCAGTTCGCGTCGAGCTCCGAGTTCACGATCATGCGCGCCTCGAGCATGTCGACCCGGATGGCGGCGGCGATGGTCTTCAAGATCGGCCTCGTGTTCGTGCTCATCACGTTCGCGTTCGGCGAGCTGGTCACCCCGCGCACGGCCCCGATGGCCGAGCGGCTCAAGCTCAGCGCCAAGGGCGGCGCCGTGTCGCAGGAGTTCCGCTCGGGCATGTGGACCAAGGACGTCGTGCACAGCGACGGCCTGACCGGACCGGTGACGGGTTCGCGTTTTTTCAATGTGCGCCAGTTCCGCACCGACGGCCAACTGCTCGACGTCAAGCTCTACGAATTCGACACCAGCTTGCGCCTGCGCTCGCTGACCACGGCCAAGCGCGCCTCGTTCCAGGGCAAGAACACCTGGCAGCTCGAAGAAGTGACCGAAACGCGCTTCGCCAACTCGGCCGAACATGCGGCCCCGGGCGGCACCTTCGGCCAGGAAACGAGCGCCGTCAGCACGCGCACCCTGCCGAGCCTGTTGGTGGTGTCCGAGATCACGCCGAAAATCCTGTCGGTGTCCTCGTCCGACCCGACCCGCATGTCGGTCAACGAGCTGGCTGTGTACACGCGCCACCTGGCCGAGAGCAAACAGGAGACCGAGCGCTTCAAAATCGCCTTCTGGAAAAAGCTGATCGACCCGCTCGCCATTTTCGTGCTGATGGCATTGGCCCTGCCGTTCGCCTACATGCACCAGCGCAGCGGCGGCGTGAGCCTCAAAATTTTCATCGGCATCATGATCGGGGTCGGCTTCATGCTGATCAACAGCCTGTTCTCGCACCTCGGGCTGCTCAGCACCTGGCCGGCGTTGCTGACCGCGATCGCGCCGAGCGCCTTATTCATGCTGCTCGCGATCGGCGCGTTGTGGTGGGTGGAGAGACATTGATGAACCAACGAAAAGCCCTTATCCTGTTCGCCCACGGCGCGCGCGCCGCCACATGGGCCGCCCCGTTCGAACGCTTGCGCGACCTGACCCAGGAGCGCATGCCGCAGGTGCCCGTGTCGCTCGCCTTCCTCGAGCTGATGGAGCCGCGCCTGCCGGCCCGGGTCGCCGCGCTGGCGGCCGAAGGCATCGGCCACATCACGGTGGTGCCCGTGTTCCTCGGCGTGGGCGGGCACTTGCTGCGCGACCTCCCGCTGATCGTCGAGCAACTCGGGCGCGACCACCCGGGGCTGGCGATCGAGGTCGCCGGCGCCGTCGGCGAGGACCCCGGCGTCATCGACGCCATGACCGACTATTGCGTGAAGTCGGCCGGCGGCGCGTAAATTTGCGAAATCGCAAGCTTCGGGCGGCGCGGCGCGCCGACTATAAATTTTCCCTCAGAAAACAAACGAGACCATGAAAATTTTCCTGTACGCAGCTTGCGCCGTCGCCTTGGGCGGCTGCGCCGTCGACCAGCAAGCCCGCGTCGGCGACGCCATGATGACACCCCTGACCGATTTGAACATGGCCAACACGGCGATTCCGCCGGTCCTGGCCGAGGCCGCGCTGCAGCCGTACAAGCTGCCGCCGATCACAAGCTGCGCCGACCTCTACGCCGCTGTTGACGCGCTCGAGCAAGTGCTAGAGGCCGACTTCGACGCGCCGCCGATCGTCAACATCGCCGGCGGCTTCGAGCGCGGCACGAACAAGCTTGGCAACGCCGCCGTCGGCGCATTGCGCCGCGCGGTCGAGGGCGCTGTGCCGTTCCGCGGTTGGGTGCGCAAGCTCAGTGGCGCCGAGCGCAATGCCAAAAAAGTGGCGCGGGCGATCGCGGCCGGCACCGCGCGGCGCAGCTTTCTGAAGGGGGCCGCGATGGCGCGCGGCTGTTCCGATTTCTACAAGCCGCTCGCAATCTGAGTCGGCAGGATATGCATCCATGTACTATGGGCGCTTGCGGGCTGCAAAAAATGGAAGAACGAAATCGCTAACCTTCCGACCAATGCGGACACGCCAAAGCGCGCCGATAATCGCTAACGTTTGCATCTGGAAACAAATATGTTTTTCTTTAGACCGAAAGAAGCAACACCAAAAGCGCCAGAACCGACAGGAAGACCTGCGGTATTCTGGGGGGGCTAGCGATCGAATGATCTGTTGCAAGGGCATTGCTGGCAGCGACGAATTCAACGTAACAAGTCATCCGAAGCTACACGATGGTGGTTATGTCGCAACTCTCGAGATCTTTGTTCCCGATGAACTGCAAGGCGTATTTATCCATGCCTTCTACAGCGGGCATTGGTCGTTTGCTGTCAGCCCGTCCAATGAGGACACTGATAGCCTTCCGAGTTGGAGCGTTGCGCGTGAGTGGGGAACCATCAACCAGCATTCGGAAACCCTCACAATCTCCTGCCCAACAAATGCAAGTGTTAAGGTCGTAGATCGGATCGAGACGAACGGCTAAGCCGGCGGCTCGTCCTCGCTAAGGCCAAAATGGATGCGTTTGTGCCTAAGCGAGCACGACTTGGACGGACTCACCTTACCTCGAACTCGCCCACTCTGACCGTCCTGCCATCGCCGCTCAGGCGCAGCATCAGCATCTGCTCCTTGGCCTTGGCCGTGCCAAACCCCGTCGTCAGCTTCACTTGCAAGGTCGTGGCGCCGGCCACGACCTGCTGGCGCGAGCCGTAGAAGTTGGCCTCGATCTTGTATTTGCCCGGCTTCGCATTGCGCAGCGAGAACTCCTCCGGCCCGTAGCCGCCTGTGAAGTCGCGCGTCATCCTGCCACCCTGATACGTCAGGCGATGGCCGTAATAGCAGCGCTCGCCGTTCGGATCGGTCACCCACAAATCCATGTCGCTGTTGTCGGCGTCCCAGGTCAGCACCGCGCGCACGTCGAGCGGCATGTTTCTGAGCAGGCGCGGGTCGATCCGGCTGGTGTCGATGTTGGCCCTGGCGGGCGCGGCGGCGATGATCGCGTTCATCTCGGACAATGCGATCAGTTCGATTTCGGCGAAGCGGCTGTCCCACGGGCGGATCACCGTCTCGTACAACTGGTCGACCGCCTGCTGGTGGTGGCCCGCCGCGGCGTGCGCCAGGCCCAGGTCGCGGAACGATTGCGGTTCCTCCTCGGCCAGCAATTGCACCTTCTCGAGCACCGGGATCGCCAGCGCCGGCGCGCCCGCCTGCATCAGACGGTAGCCGAGGATGCGCAGCACGTGCCGGTTCTCGAGGTCCATCTCGGCCAGGTTCGACAACACCCGCAGCGCCAGGTCGCGCTGGCCTTTGTCGAGCAGCATGTCGGCGGCGTCGACATAGAAGGCGCTGCTGTTGAGGTATGAGGGCTTCTCGTCGAGGTAGACCTGGTAGATGGTCGCGGCGGTGGCGGCGTTCATGCGGGTGATGTAAGGCGCGTCGGAGCGCCATTTCTGGAGCGTGATGCCGATCCCGCTTGCCGCTTCCCCGCCTTTGTTTCTTTGGGCACTATGGGCGAGCGTTGGCGCTGCCGACCCCGCCGGCTCCGCCATGGGCGCCGGTGCGGGCACCGGCGAAGGCGGCGGCGCCATCACGGCGCGGGCCGGCGCCGACCCGGTCACCTCGACGCGCTCCGTCGCGATTTTGAGTGGCCGGCCCTTTGGATAGGTCTTCTCCCACCACACGATTTTTTGCTGGAACTCGCGCGCCACGCGCTCCAATTGTTTTTCGCGCATGCCGAGCCGGCGCTGGTCGCGCTCGCCCGACAGGCGCGCGTAGTCGGCGCGCAAAGCCGGCGGCGGCAAGATGTCGTGGCGCACATAGTCCTCGATCCGGTCGAGCACGATCAGCGAGGTTTCGCGGGTCGGAATGCCGAACTTGGTGCCGAGGCGGCGGATCGCGGCCCGGTTCGCCTCGAGGTCCGCCTCGAGCGCGCGCAGTTTGTAGGCCGCCCAGAGTCGCCCGGCGAACGGATGGGGCGCTGCGCCGGCGCTCAGGTCGACACGCAACTGGCTCGGTTTGCCGTCTTGCATAAGCGACAGCGTCAGTTGCGCCCGCGGATTGAGGAATTTCCCTGCCACGCGGACCAGGCCGTTCTCGGGATCGATCGATTCGACCACGAGTTCGGTCGCGCCGACCGCGCCGACCCGGTCAACATGGGTGCCCTCGGTCAGCAAGGACTCGGCGGCCGCGCCCGGCTTTTGCGGATCGACCTGCACCAGCCTGCCGCCGCTGCGCTCGGCCAGGGCGGACAGGCGCGTGCTGTCGGCCGCCAGCGAGGAGTTGAGCGCGTACAGGCGCTGCTTCGGGCCCAGCTCCGGAAAGCGTGCCGCGCCGTAGTTGAGCAGCCCGTCGCTGACCAGCAGATACTCGCCGACATCGGCTTGCGGCGTCCAGGCGGCCAAGGCGCTGGCGCCGTCGTAGACCGTGCCTTCGAGTGCGGCGCGCAATTTGTCCCAGTTGCCATCGACGATACGGAATTTCTTGACGGGCTCGGCGCGGTCGCGCAGGCGCGTCAGGCGCACCTCCGCGTTGCCCAGCGCGCTGAAATAGCGCCCCAGTTCGACCATCTCGGCCTCGCGCTGGCGCCCCGCGCCCGAACCCGAACTGTCCCACAGCAGGCCGACCGTCGAGGGCAGGCGGCGCAGCGAGCGCATGGCCGGCACCGGGATCTCGGTGACGAAATAGGAGTCGCCATCGTGCTCCTGCACGAACGTTTGCGGCCGCGCCGAGGCCGGCACTTGCACCGTGAGCACGCCGCTCGGCTTGAAGCTGTTCTTGCGCACGCGCGCCGTCAGGTAGCCGGCGTCTTGCTGGTCGAACTTGACGGTGCCGAGCGCGCCGTTGACGACCGGCATGCCGACGCCGCCGATCCTGATCCCGAGCCCGAATTCCTGCATTGTGTCGGCGTACGCCAGCGGCAGGCGGTAATGCCAATTCCCGTCCGCGCGCATTAGCGCCTCGGTGTACTTGAGCTCGACGGTGCGGGTGCCGCCGCCGGCGATCGGATAGACGCGCAGCTTGAAGTTGTTGCCCTGCGTTTGCTCGAGCAGCGCCGGGTCGACCCGCTGCCGCTCGATCGCCTCGAACACCTGGCGGCCCTTGGCCTTTTCGACCGTCACGGCGGGGCGCAGAACGCCGTCGATGTCGAGCGCGAAGGCGCTGATCTGCTGGCCTTCAAGCAGTGGAAACTGCAGATTGCCCTCGAGCGGGCGCGGATTCGGATTGAAGAACACCATGCGCACCGTGGTCTCGGCCAGGCCGCCACTGATGTCGGCGTCGATGTGCAGGCTCTGCAGCGTGATCGGTTTTTCGGCCGCGCTTTGCATCAGGGGCGGCAGGGGGCGGTGTCGCTCCGGCGGCAACATCGATGTCGCCAGCGCGGGCGCGGCGGCGGAGCAAACGAGCAGGATCAGGGCGAGCAGGCGAGGGGACATGGTGGTTCTCCGAAAGGCCCGATGGGCGGGTGTGCCAGATGAAACGGCGCTGCGGGCAGAACGGGGTTAAACCGACGTTGCCGCATTGCCGCCGATCCGCGCCGGCATGGGCGCGCCTGAATTGGAGGCCGGCGGAGCGGGCCAACCGGCCCGGCCCGCCTGCTCCGTCCACGGGGGCCGTTTAGCGGATGCCCGTCGCCGTCACGGAGGTGTCGCGGCGCGGGGCCGGTTGCGGATAGCCATTGCCCGGCTGGTTCGATGGCGCGCTGGCCGCCGCCGCGCCCAGCACGCTGCCAAGCAGTTCCCCGGTCGCCGCGCAACCCGACATGGCCGCGGCCAGCGCCAACAAACATACGATTTTTTTCATCATGATTCCCCTTTATATTTGAATATAAACAAAAACGGACCCAAGATCGGTCCGTGGATAAGGACTAGTCGATCACCTTGCAGCTTCCCCGCAGTTTCTGCCCGCCCTTTTCGAGATTGCTGTCGGCCTGGTATTGCATGGTCCGCAGGTTGATCGATTCCTTGACCCAGGTGAAGCCGAACGAATGATTGCTCGTGGTCATCGACGTCGGGTTGTAGCCGAGTTGGCAGGTCGTCTTGCTGCTGCCCCCCATCCGGGTCCGGTGTTCACCGACATTGCAGTTCCTCGAGGTCCATTGGTAGTAGCCGGGAGGGCTGACCAGCCAATCGGTGGCAGTGATCTTGTTGTCCGAGGTGATCTTGCCGGTGGTGCAGCGGTAGATCACGCCCTTTGCGTTCAGATTTGGGGCGGGCGGCAAAGGCAGTTGGTTGACCCGCATCTGCTCCTTCTGTGCGGGCGTCATGTGGTAGATCCTTTGCTGCTCCATTCCCTGGCTCATGCCGCCCATGAACTCGTCCATGCCTGCGCAGGCGACGAGTGCCACGGGGGCGAGCAGGCAAGTGGCGCGCAACACCGTTTGAATGCGCATGGTCGAGGCCCGCACCGCGCCTACTTGCAGCGATTCCCGTGGTGGGCGGCCGCCGCGTAGCACGTCCAGGTGCCGTCGCTTTCACGCTTGCACTCGCTCATCTTGACGCGCGTGATATGGCAGGTGTTGTTTTCGCGGGCCTTCTCATGGGCGCGCCGTTCGGCGTTGCGGGTCGCTTCTTCCTTGGTGTGGCCATTGCCTTCGACGATGTCGCCGGCCATGGCTGCCGAGCAAACTAACATGCCGATGATGGCCATCGCCTGTGCGCTCTTGGTGAGGATCTTCATGCTGATTCCTTTCGTGGTTGATTGACTGCGCAGTTTGCTGCGCGCATGGAGTGGAACGGTGCGGCTCTTACAACGGGGTTAAAGACTACAAAACTTTTTTATGGGACGCGGCTATTCCTTTATCACCTTGCATGTACCGTTGAGCACTTGGGTTCCCTTGCCGAGATTGCTCTTGATCCGGTTCGTCTTCTTGTATTCGTCGATCGATTCTTCGACATAGCTGCTGCCAAACCAATGTGTCGAGATTGTGATCGACCATGGGTTGTAACGCAATCCGCATGTGGTCTTGGAACTGCCGCCCATTGCGGTCTTGTGCTCGCCCACATTGCAGTGGCGCGAGCGCCACTGATAACGCCCAGGCCCACTGATAAGCCAATCGGTCGCCGTGATCTTGTAGTCGGACGTCGTTTTCCCATTGGTGCAGCGGAAGATCATACCGGGCGCCTGAAGGTTGGCCGCCGGGGGATATGGCAGGGCGTCGACCCTGGCTTTTTCCCTTTGGGCCGGCGTCATCATGTGCGCCGTCGTCTGCTGCACGCCGCGCTCCATGCCTTCCATGAACTCGTCCATGCCGGCGCAGGCGACGAGTAACAGGGGGGGCAACAAACCCAATAAAAGCGCTTTTCTTTGCATACCAATCGCCTCGATGCGGGCCCCCGTCGACACCACGGGGGCTGGACGGCGGCTGGTTGCTTGTTCCGAATGTCATGCTTCGGCAACACTAGATGTGCGATAAGGCTATCGTTTCTAAGTCCAATAGGCAACTAAATTCACACTCGTAAATACTTAAAAAAATGAGAATGTCGCATCGCCGCTGCAATGCCGCTGCAATGCCGGTGGACGCCGGTGAACCCGACGCAGATGGGTTGACCGGGCGTGGAACCCGGACGGAAAAAGCTCCCTTTCGGGAGCTTTTTCGTTACGACTTGGCGAAGGTGGTTTCGGTCGGGCGGCTTGCCGCGTCAGGCACTCAGGCGTCCCGGCACGGGTTCAAGGGCGCCGGCGTCGTCGGCCTGGTGCTCGCGCAGCTTGAGGGCGTCGCCGAGCATCACGAGCACCGGGCCGTGCGCCGCGCTCAGCCCATGCGCCAGCGTGGCCAGGGTCAGGCGCACGATGCGCTGGTCGGGCCGGCTGCAGTTTTCAATCACCACCACCGGCGTGTCGGCGCGCCGGCCCTGCGCGAGCAGGCGTTCGGCCGTGACGATGGCCTCGCGCCCGCCCATGTACTGCACCAGCGTGTCGGTGTCGGGAATGGCCACGTGGTCCGGATGCGCGGGCGCCGTGCTCGAGGTGAAAAACGCCACGCTGCGCGCCACGCCGCGCTTGGTCAGCGGTTGCTTGGTCGCCGCCGCCGCGGCCAGCGCGGTGGTGATGCCGGGCACCACCTCGACCTCGATGCCGGCCTCCTCGAGCGCGCGCAGTTCTTCGTCGGCGCGGCCGAACAGCATCGGGTCGCCCCCTTTCAGGCGCACCACGAGCGCGTACTTGTTGGCCGCGTCGACCAACTGCTTGTTGATGAAGGCCTGCGCGGTCGACAACTGGCCGCAGCGCTTGCCGACCCCGATCAACAGCGCCTGCGGGCACAGGGCCAGCATCTCGTCGGTCACCAATGCGTCGTGCAGGACGACGTCGGCCCGCGCGAGCAGGCGCGCGCCGCGCAGGGTGATCAGGTCCTGGGCGCCGGGGCCGGCGCCGACCAGATAGACTTTTCCGAGAGGTGCTGACATGGGGCGGCTCCTGTCAGCGCGCGATCCGGATCATGCCCGCGGCGACCGTCTGGTGCGTCACCTCGTCGATCAGGATGAAGGCGCCGGTGGCGCGGATCTCGTCGTAGGCGTCGGCGGCCAGCGGCTGCTGCACGGTCAGCGAAATGCGCGCGATGTCGTTGAGCTTGAGCCTCTCGGCCGCGTGCCGCTCCTGCGTGTTGATGTCGAGCAGGGTGTCGATGCCGGTCACCTTGGCCGAGGTCTGGCGCGTGCCGTGCTTGATCCAGTACTTGCGGCGCGTGTCGAGCGGCTCGTCGGACATCCAGCAGACGTCGGCCTGCAGGTTTTTGAGCAGCGTGGCTGGCTGCTCGGCACCGGCGAGCAGGTCGCCGCGCGAGACGTCGAGGTATTCGTTGAGCAAAATGGTGACCGACTGGCCCACCACCGCGCTCTGGTGCGAACCCTCGAGCGTGACGATGTCTTTGACGGTGGCGCGCTGGCCCGACGGCTGCACCACGAGCGTGTCGCCGACGCTGACCTTGCCCGCCTCGATGCGGCCCATGTAGCCGCGGAAGTCGTTGGCCTCGTGGCCGTTGTGGCGCGCCACCAGCTGCACCGGAAAGCGGAACGGGGCGTCGTGCGATTCGTCGTAGACCGACAGCGACTCGAGCAGCGAGATCAGCGTCGGGCCCTGGTACCAGTCCATCTGCGCGCTCGGCTCGACGACGTTGTCGCCGGTGAGCGCCGACAGCGGGATCGGGGTGATGTCCTTGAGGCCGAGCGTGGCCGCGAATTCGCGGTAGGCCTTGACGATGCGCTCGTAGATGGCCTGGTCGTAGTCGATCAGGTCCATCTTGTTGACGGCCACGACCACGTGCTCGATCTGCAGCAGGTGCGCGATGGTCGAGTGGCGCTTGGTCTGGATCAGCAGGTCGACCCCGCCGTCCTCGCGCAGCTTGACCTTGGAGACGTCGATCAGGATGATGACGGCGTCGGCGGTCGAGGCGCCCGTGACCATGTTGCGCGTGTACTGCTCGTGGCCCGGGGTGTCGGCGATGATGAACTTGCGCTTGGGCGTGGCGAAGTAGCGGTAGGCCACGTCGATCGTGATGCCCTGTTCGCGCTCGGCCTCGAGGCCGTCGGTCAGCAGCGACAGGTCGACCGCGTCGCCGACGGTGCGCTTGTGCTTGGAGCGCGACATGGCGTCGAGCTGGTCGGCGAAGATGCCCTTGCTGTCGAACAGCAGGCGGCCGATCAGGGTGCTCTTGCCGTCATCGACCGAACCGGCGGTGATGAAGCGCAGCAGGCCCGCTGTGTTGAGGTTTTGGGTAATGGCGGTCATCAGAAGTATCCTGCTTTCTTGCGTTTTTCCATCGACGCTTCGGAGGTCTGGTCGTCCATCCGGGTGGCGCCGCGTTCGGTGATCTGGGTGACCGCGGTCTCGGCGATGATCTGCTCGACCGTGGAGGCGTCGGACGACACCGGGCAGGTGCACGAGATGTCGCCCACGGTGCGGAAGCGCACCACTTGGGTTTCGACCGTCTCGCCCTCGCGCGCCGGGGTCAGGTCGGTCAGCGGCACCAGCAGGCCGTTGCGTGGGATGACCTTGCGCTCGTGCGCGAAATAGATCGGTGGCAGTTCGAGTTTTTCGCGGGCGATGTACTGCCACACGTCGAGCTCGGTCCAGTTCGAGATCGGGAACACGCGCATGTTCTCGCCCGGATGGACGCGCGTGTTGTACAAGTCCCAAAGCTCGGGGCGCTGCGCCTTTGGATCCCACTGGCCGAATTCGTCGCGGAACGAGAAGATGCGCTCCTTGGCGCGCGCTTTTTCCTCGTCGCGGCGGGCGCCGCCGATGCAGGCGTCGAATTTGTGTTCGGCGATGGTCTCGAGCAGGGTGACCGCCTGCGCCGCGTTGCGCGAGTCGGTGGCCGGGTTGCGCAGGCGCACGGTGCCGCGCTTGATCGAGTCCTCGACCGAGCCGACGATCAGGCGCTCGCCCAGTTCGGCGGCGCGCTTGTCGCGGAAGGTGATGACCTCGTCGAAGTTGTGGCCGGTGTCGATGTGCACCAGCGGGAACGGGAATTTGCCGGGGCGGAAGGCCTTTTCGGCCAGGCGCAGCAGGACGACCGAGTCTTTGCCGCCCGAGAACAGCAGGGCGGGATTGGCGCATTCGGCCGCCACCTCGCGCATGATGTGGATGGCTTCCGATTCGAGCGCGTCGAGGTGGCGCGCGTTCAGGTCGGACAGGCCGCGCGGGAGTTCTGTGAGTGTGTTCATGGCTTAGCCTTGTTTTGTTCTATGATGCGCGTGGCTTCAAGCCGCCACGGATTTGATGCGAATCAGTTTGCCGTCGACCAGGTGCAGGCCGCATTCTTTCGAGTCGGGGTTCTCCCACCACCAGCGGCCGGCGCGCACGTCCTCGCCCGGCTTGACGGCGCGCGTGCAAGGCGCGCAGCCGATCGACGGGAAGCCCTGGTCGTGCAGCGCATTGTAGGGCACGTCGTTGGCGCGCAGGTAGTGCCAGATGTCGTCCTCGGACCAGTCGGCCAGCGGATTGAACTTGGTCATGCCGTGCGCCGGGTCGTCCTCCTCGATGGCCAGTTCGGCGCGCGTGCTCGATTGCGCGCGGCGCTGCCCGGTGATCCAGGCCTTGTTGCCGGCCAGGGCGCGCCCCAGGGGCTCGACCTTGCGCACGCGGCAGCATTCGCGGCGCATCTCGACGCTGTCGTAAAAGGCGTTCAGGCCGTTCTGCGCGACATAGGCGTCGACCGCCTCGACCCGCGGGCGGAACAGCGCGATGTCGTAGCCGTAGCGCGCCTTGACCTGGTCGACCACGGCCAGCGTTTCCGGGTGCAGGCGGCCGGTCTCGAGCGAGAAGATCCCGATCGGCAGACGCGCCTTGAGAATCAGGTCGGTCAGGACCATGTCTTCGGCGGCCAGGCTGGAGGCGAACACCGCGGGCGAAAATTCAAGCGCGATGCGCGCCAGCGTCTGCTGCGTGTCGGCGACGAGGGAGGTGATGTAGGACATGCTCAGATCCCGTAGCCGATGTCGCCGCTCTCGACGCGCACGTCGCGCTCGTGGCGGCGGTACAGGGGCGACTTCTGGTCGACCGAGGCCTGGTACACCTCGGAGAACACGGTCAGTCCCTTGAGCGCGTCGTCGATGCTGCGGTCGGGGCGGGTGTCGAAGGCGTCGAAGCCGACGCGCTGCATGGCGAACAATTGGTCGCGCAGGACGTCGCCGATGGCGCGCAACTCGCCCTGGTAGCCCAGGCGCATGCGCAGGTTGTAGGCGATCGAGTAGCCGCGGCCGTCGGTGAACTTGGGGAAGTCGACCGCGACCACGCCGAAGCGCGAAAGGTCGTCCTTGAGCGTCTCGGGCCGCTCGTCGCTGGCCAGCCACACGCCAAGCTCGTTGCGGGCGGCGAGCGTGTCGCGCTGCGCCAGCCACACGGCCAGCGGCACGATCACCTTGCCTGCGGCGACGGTGGCGGCCTCGGCGCTCTGGCCCTCGGCCAGGCGCAGCAGGGTCCAGTCGTCGGCGACGACGGCGCGGTGTTTGATGATCTGCTTCGTTTGCGCGTCAGACATATTCGTCCTCTCCAACCAGTTGGCCCGCCTTGATCGGCGTGGCGTACACATATTCTTTGAACGGCGCGACGCCGATCCTTTGCACGGTGGCGGCGAAGTGTTCGTCCTCCTGGCGGTCGCGCACATAGACGTTGAGCAGGCGGCCGATGACCTCGGGCATTTGCAGCGCCGAGAACGAGGGGCCGATGATCTTGCCTATGGCCGGGGCGTTGCCCTGCGCGCCGCCGATCGAGACCTGGTACCACTCGCTGCCGTCCTTGTCGACCCCGAGCACGCCGATGCTGCCGACGTGGTGGTGGCCGCAGGCGTTGATGCAGCCCGAGATGTTCAGTTCGATCTCGCCGATGTCGTGCTGGAAGTCGATGTTGTCGAAGCGCTCGGCGATGGCGGCGGCGATCGGCAGCGACTTGGCGTTGGCGAGCGAGCAGAAGTCGCCGCCCGGGCAGCAGATCATGTCGGTCAGCAGGCCGATGTTGGGCGTGGCCAGGCCGCGCGCCTTGACCTCTTGCCACAGCGTGAACAGGAGCGATTGCTCGACGTCGGCCAGCACCAGGTTCTGTTCGTGGGTCACGCGCAGTTCGCCGAAGGCGTAGCGGTCGGCCAGTTCGGCCACGAAGTCGATCTGCTCGGCGGTCGCGTCGCCCGGCGGCACGCCGGTCTTTTTAAGCGACAGCACCACGACCGCGTAGCCGGGCACCTTGTGCCGCTTGACGTTGCGCTTGACCCAGTTGGCGTAGGCCTTGTTGTCCTCGTGGCCGGCCAGCGGGTCGGTCTCGGGCAGCGTCTTGTAGGCCGGCGGCGTGAAGTAGGCCGCCACGCGCGCCATTTCGTCGGTCGTAAGGGTCGATGCGCTGCCTTCGAGGTCGGCCCATTCGGCTTCGACCTGGCGCGTGAATTCCTCGACGCCGACGGCTTTGAGCAGGATCTTGATGCGCGCCTTGTACTTGTTGTCGCGCCGGCCGTACTGGTTGTAGACGCGCATGACCGCTTCGATGTAGGTCAGCATGTGCTGCCATGGCAGGAACTCGCGTACCACGCTGCCCAGGATTGGGGTGCGGCCCATGCCGCCGCCGACCATGACCTGGAAGCCGATCTCGCCGGCCTCGTTGCGCAGCACCGTCAGGCCGATGTCGTGCACGGCGATGGCCGCGCGGTCGGTCTCGGCGCCGTTGATGGCGACCTTGAACTTGCGCGGCAGGGCGGCGAACTCGGGATGGAAGGTGCTCCATTGGCGCAGCACCTCGGCGTACGGGCGCGGATCGATGATCTCGTCGAAGGCGACGCCGGCGTATTCGTCGGACGTGATGTTGCGGATGCAGTTGCCCGAGGTTTGGATCGCGTGCATCTCGACCGAGGCGAGGTCGGCCAGGATGTCGGGCGTCTGCTCGAGCTCGATCCAGTTGAACTGGATGTTCTGGCGCGTCGTGAAGTGGCCGTAGCCGCGGTCGTACTTGCGCGCGATGTGCGCGAACATGCGCATCTGCGCCGACGACAGCAGGCCGTAGGGCACGGCGATGCGCAGCATGTAGGCGTGGCGCTGCATGTACAGGCCGTTTTGCAGGCGCAGCGGCACGAATTCTTCTTCGGTCAGCTCGCCGCCGATGCGGCGCTGCACCTGGTCGCGGTACTGGGCGATG
Source organism: Massilia glaciei (assembly GCF_003011895.2). Classification (GTDB taxonomy): domain Bacteria; phylum Pseudomonadota; class Gammaproteobacteria; order Burkholderiales; family Burkholderiaceae_D; genus Telluria_A; species Telluria_A glaciei. The sequence continues at coordinate 16,739 of NZ_PXWF02000265.1, forward strand.
CGTTCCCTGACGATGAGGTGGTCGTACTGGTCATAACGATACATGTGTAATCCTATTAATTCGGGCCGGTTGCGGGAAGGACGGCGATACACTCCCCCTAAACTAGGCTCAATGGTAATAAACTGCGGCTATATTCCAAACAACAGAGAATTTATTTGCTTATATGCGTTACAGGCATAAGCATTCTTATAAAATGTGGCGTGGCATCGTGTCGCTTAGCATTATTACCCGAGAATCGAGAAATGAACCTCCATCAACTGCGTTTCGTCCGCGAGGCTGTGCGCCAGAACTACAACCTGACCGACGCCGCGAAGGCGCTGTTCACCTCGCAGCCGGGGGTCTCCAAGGCCATCATCGAGCTAGAGGAAGAGCTCGGCGTGGACATTTTCACGCGCCACGGCAAGCGCATCCGCGGCCTGACCGAGCCGGGGCGCCTGGTGCTCGGCTCGGTCGAGCTGATCATGCAGGAGATCGACAGCCTCAAGCGCATCGGCAAGGAATACGCGGCCCAGGACAGCGGCAGCTTCACCATCGCCACCACCCACACCCAGGCCCGCTACACGCTGCCCAGGGTGGTGCAGGCGTTCATGCTCAAGTACCCCAAGGTGCGCCTGTCGCTGTTGCAGGGCAACCCGCGCCAGATCGCCGAGATGGTCAAGTCGGACCAGGCCGACATGGCGATCGCGACCGAATCGATCTCGGGCATCGACGGTTTGATCACATTGCCTTGCTACCAGTGGGAACATGTGGTGGTGGTGCCGCCCGACCACGCGCTGCTCAAATCGAAGGCGGTCTCGCTCGAGGAGATCGCGGCCTTTCCGCTCATCACCTACGACAGCGCGTTCGCCGGGCGCAGCAAGATCGACCACGCGTTCGGCCTGCGCGGCCTCAAACCCGACGTGTTGCTCGAGGCGATAGACGCGGACGTCATCAAGACCTATGTGGAACTTGGCATGGGCGTTGGTATCATAGCGGGCATGGCGTTCGACGCCGAGCGCGACAAGAACCTGCGCGCGATCCCGGTCGGCCACCTGTTTGGCATGAATGTGTCGCGCGTGGCCGTCAAGCAGGGCGCCTACCTGCGCAGCTATGTGTACACCTTCATCGAGCTGCTCGCGCCCACGCTCAACCGCAAACTGGTCGAATCGGCCATGAGCGGCAACAAGGATAATTACGAGCTGTAGCGTCCCCGGGACCCGCCGCCAGCACCATCATTTAGCAACATTAAAGAAACCAATACCATGATCACCGAACAATCCGCACAGTATTACGCCAAGAACGCCTCCGGCCACGACCGCACCTACGACCGCCCCGAGCGCCAGCCCGACCTGGCCACCATGCGCGGGCAGCTCGCCGAGACGCTGCGCGGGCACGTCGTGCTCGAACTGGCCTGCGGCACCGGTTTCTGGACCAGCGTCATCGCCGAGTCGGCCGACTCGGTCGTGGCCACCGACATCAATCCCGAGATGATCGCGCTGGGCAGGCTGCGCGCGCTGCCTGCCGACAAGGTCCAGTTCCGCGTGGCCGACGCCTGGGCGCTGCCCGACGACATCGGCAGTTTCACGGCCGTGTTCATCGGCGGCTGGTGGTCGCACGTCAAGCGCGAGGAGCAGGAGCGCTTTTTGGCGCGGTTGCGCGGCAAGCTGGGCAAGGACATGTTCGTCGTGCTGCTCGACGATTGCTACGTCGAGGGCGTCAGCGAGACCGTCGCCCGCACCGACATGGAGGGCAACACCTACCAGATCCGCACCGCGCCCGACGGCGAGCGCTACGAGATCCCCAAGACCTATCCGTCCGACAGCGGCCTGCGCAAGAAGCTGGCGTCGTCGGTGCGCGAGATCAAAATTTTTCGGCTTGAGTATTACTGGTTGTTGAGCTGCCGGCTCAAGTGACTCCGGAAGACAAAAACGCGCCGGTGGCGCGTTTTTTATTTCGCTGACGCAACCCCGACATCGACACTGCGGCTAACGAACGGTGCCAAGGGCATCAGGTACAATACGTCGGGCGGAGTACCCATCGCGCGGAGGAATTGAAATGTTGACCAATGAAATGAAGCGTCAAGTCTTCCTGAAGTTATGTTCCGAAAATTTTCGAGCCAGCCTTCGTCTCGAAGGGCTGGTTCAACGTCCGGTGGGCGCCAATAAGCCCGCCATTGAACCGCCTGCGGTCACGCCCAAGACAAAGCATGTCCGATAAGTACGGGTCAGGCCAGGACAGGCAATACTGCTATCCAAACTCCGGCGTGCTGATCAACAAGCTAGGCATCACCGAGGCGGATGCCTTGGAACTGGCTGAAATCGCGCTAGGTCATGCCCGCATTGAACAGTACGAGCCTAATTTCGATGATATTTCCTTGCCGGCCCTGCGTGCGATTCACTTTCACTTGTTTCAAGATCTTTATAGCTGGGCGGGGGAGCTTCGGGCGGTTGACATCAGCAAAGGGAGCACCCGGTTCGCGAACGTCAGTCGAATCGAGCCCGAGGCGGACAAGCTCTTTCGGCAGCTTGAGCAAGAAAACTATCTCATTGACGTGCCGCGCGAGCAATTCGTTGCTCGACTGGCGCACTACTACTGTGAGCTCAACATCATTCACCCGTTTCGCGATGGTAACGGACGTGCGCAACGACTGATGTTTGAATTGATTGGCATCAATGCTGGCTTTGCGCTTCGCTGGGAGCCGATCGGATCTGCTGAATGGCTCGAAGCAAATATTGCCGCATACAATTGCCGACTTGAATCATTGATCGAACTCCTTGACCGTGCTGTGACGCCCATTTGAACACTGCACGTCGTTCGCTTTTCTTTGGTGTCCCATTACTTCGATCAAACGTATCGGTGCATCGTCAGCCATCATCTCTGCGGCAATTTGCGGCCAGTAATTTCCGGACGAAAAAAAACGCGCCAGCGGCGCGTTTTCTCATCGGTGCGACCAGCTTAGACGGCTTAGAAGAAGTGGCGCACGCCGATCGACAGGTTCGACGGATCGGCGCACGAAGGCGACCAGGTTGGTGCCGTAGAAGCCCTCGGGCGGGCAGTCGGCACGCATCCCCGACATCGAGACCGCGGCTAACGCGGCGCGCTTCGGTATGGCTGGCGCAACGTCGCGCGAGACAAAGCCGATGCGTGGCAATCCCTCAAATGCACCGTAAGGTATCAGCTTGGATTGGCATTATAGGGTGCATTCAATGTTGTACTATGAATGCGCTGAATGCTGTTTTTAGGAGTGATGCTATGGCAATGCTGACGGTAAGAAATTTGCCTGACGATGTACATCGTGCGTTGCGGGTCAGAGCAGCGCAACATGGGCGCAGCACCGAGGCCGAAGTTCGCGAGATTCTGGCGGCGGCGGTCAAACCGCTTACGCGCGTTTGCCTTGGTGACGCCCTCGCGGCATTGGGCCGCGAGATCGGACTGACAAACGAGGATTGGGAGGCCTTCGATCAAGCGCGGGATAAGACGCCCGCCGAGCCGCCGAGGTTTGAATGATCATCCTCGATACTAACGTCGTTTCCGAGGCATTGAAATTTGATCCGAACCCGGCTGTGCGGGCTTGGCTGAACCACCAAAGTGCCGAAACACTGTACCTGTCGAGCGTGGCATTGGCAGAGCTCTTATTTGGTGTCGGGGCACTCCCGACAGGTAGGCGCCAAGACTTGCTGGCCAAGGCGCTTGATGGACTGTTGGGGCTGTTCAAGGACAGGATTTTGCCGTTTGATACTGAAGCTGCGCAGCATTACGCCAAACTGGCCGTGACTGCAAGGGGCGCTGGACGGTTTCTGACGCCGGACGGCTACATTGCCGCGATCGCCGCATCGCGTCGATTCATCGTTGCTTCACGCGATGCGGCTCCCTACGAAGCGGCGGGCGTCGCCGCCATTGACCCATGGGGCGGCTGAAGCCGGCGGCGGCCATACCCGGCCGTGCCAGTGCGGCCGAGCCGTCTGTCGCTTTTTTGCGCCGTGCGGACGCGGCGACGGGGCCATCATTGAGTTCGAGCTGCCATTAATTCGATCAAGCATATCGGTGCACGTTCAGCCACGCGTTTCTGCGACGACTTGTGGCACGTAATTCCCGGACGAAAAAAAACGCGCCAACGGCGCGTTTTCTCATCGGTGCGACCAGCTTAGAAAAAGTGGCGCACGCCGATCGACAGGTTCGACGGATCGGCGCCGAAGGCGGCCGCCGGCGGCACCAGGCCCGAGCCGGCCGAGGCGATGCCGAAGCGGGCAGTGGCGTTGTTGCTCAGGCGCGCGTACGAAGCGTACACATTGGTGCGCTTGGAGAAGGCATACGAGTAGGCCAGCGCCAGGGTGCGGCCCTTGGCGCCGCCCACGTCGAGTTTTTGCTCGCTGGCGTTGGCGAAGAAGGTGCTCGCGCCGGCGGCCAGCGACACGCCCACGCCGAGTTGCTCGTACTTGTTGTTGGGACCGGCCAGGTCGGCGGCCATCCAGTTGCCCTTGATGGCGAAGTTGCCCATCTTGTAGCCGGCGCCGACGATCATTTCCTTGTCGTCGCCAATGGCCAGGCGCTCGACGGTGTGGTAGCCGGCGCCCAGGTACAGGCCGCCGACCGTGTAGTCGACCGCGATGCCCATCAGGTCGAGCGACGGGCCGACCAGGGTTTCGCCGTTGCCGTAGCCGGCGCCGAAGCGCAGACCGTTCATCGGCACCGAGCTGTAGTTGACCGAATTGCTGATGCGGCGGGTCAGGCGGTCGGTGCCGAAGGCGACCAGGTTGGTGCCGTAGAAGCCCTGGCCGAAGATGTCGGAGTTTTTCGCCACTTCGGCGATCGGGGTGTACTCGCGCCCGACCGTGACGGTGCCGAAGCTGCCCTGCAGGCCGACCACCGCGCGGCGGCCGAACAGGGCGCTGTCGCCCATGCCGGTCGAAACGTTGATGCCGCCTTCGAGGTTGAAGATCGCCTTCAGGCCCGAACCGATGTCCTCGACGCCCTTGAAGCCGAAACGGCTGGTCGACTGGTCGCCCGAGTTGACGAGCGTGCGCGTGCCGCCCGGCGTGCCGTTGTCCTCGCGCGCGACGGAGGCGTCGACGATGCCGTAGATGGTCACGCTCGATTGGGCCGAGGCGACGAGGGGAAGTGACGCGATGACAGCGGCTGCCAGCAGTTTGAATTGCATGAAATTTCTCCGATATGTTGGGTGAGGGTAGACAAATGTTCTACTGATCGGAGACAATTATATCGGCATTGCCATAGTTGGGTGCGGGCTTCTCGGCCCGGTGTTGCTTTCTTGTTGCAATGCAGCACCGGCCACCAAGTGGTTGCGGTAGATCAAGGTATTCCCCGTTCGAAACGGGTATGGACGAAAAAAAACGCGCCGGCGGCGCGTTTTTACTAGGTGCGAACTGCTTAGAACGAGTGGCGCACGCCGATCGACAGGTTCGACGGATCGGCGCCGAGGTTGGCCGGCGGCGGGGTCAGCGAGGTGCTCGACGAGTTGATGCCGAACCGCGCGGTCGCGTTGTTGCTCAGGCGCGCGTAAGTGGCGTACGCGTTGGTGCGCTTCGAGAACGCGTAGGAGTAGGCCACCGCCAGGGTGTTGCCCTTGGCGCCGCCGGCCTCGAGTTTCTGCTGCTGGTAGTTGGCGTAGAAGGTGCTCGCGCCGGACGACATCGAGGCGCCCAGGTTGACCTGCTCGTACTTGTTGTTGGCGCCGGTCAGGTCGGCGACCATGTAGTTGCCCTTGATCGAGACCGGGCCCATCTTGTAACCGGCGCCGACGATCATCTCCTTGTCGTCGCCGGAGGCGAGGCGCTCGACCGTGTGGTAGCCGGCGCCGACATAGAACTTGCCGATGGTGTAGTCGGCCGAAATGCCCATGATGTCGAGCGACGGACCGGTCAGCGCCTCGCCGGCGCCGTAGGCCGCGCCGACGCGCAAGCCGCTCATCGGCACCGACTTGTAGTTGACCGAGTTGCTGATGCGGCGCGTCAGGCGGCCGGTGCCGAAGGCGCTCAGGTTGGTGCCGTAGAAGCCCTGGCCGAAGATGTCGGACTCTTTGGCGACATCGGCGATCGGGGTGTATTCGCGGCCGAGCGTGACCGAACCGAAGCTGCCTTGCAGGCCGACCACGGCGCGGCGGCCGAACAGGGCGCTGTCGCCCATGCCGGTGTCGATGGCGACACCGCCTTCGAGGTTGAAGATCGCTTTCAGGCCGGAACCGATGTCTTCGGCGCCCTTGAAGCCGAAGCGGCTGCTCGACTGGTTGCCCGAGTTGAGCACGGTGCGGCTGCCGTTCGGCGCGCCGTTGTCCTCGTAGGCCACGGCGGCGTCGAGGACGCCGTAGATGGTGACGCTCGATTGGGCGGAGGCGACGAGTGGAAGTGTCGCGCAGATAGCCGCTGCCAAAAGTTTGAATTGCATTTAATTCTCCAATAAGTTACTTCGAGGGGTAGACAATGTGCTACTGATCGAAAGCGATTTTATCGGCGAAGTTTTACAGCTTGATGACATGGAAAAATTGTTGCGCGTTTTCCACAGCCGGCGCGGCGCGGCCGCGACCGGTCATTCCTCGCGCCGCGGCAGGTCGAGCACGACGTCGATGCGGGTGCCGGGCGGGTCGTCGGCGCTGACGGTGATTTCGCCGTGCATGGCCCAGACCCGCTCGCGCATGCCGATCAGGCCGAGCGACTCGGCTTTTTCCATGTCGGCGACCTCGATGCCGCGGCCGTCGTCGCGGATGGTGATCAAGAGCTGACCGTTGATGCGGTACAGGTTCATGGTCACATTGCTTGCGCCCGCGTGGCGCGCGATGTTGGTCAGCGCCTCCTGGACGATGCGGAAGATGGCGGTGCTGGCGGCGTCGTCGAGGCGCAGTTCGGCCTCGTCGGCGTACAGGGTGCACGGGATGCCGTAGCGTTCGACGAAGTCGTCGCGCAGGCCCCCGAGCGCGAAGAACAGGCCGCCTTCGTCGAGCGCGCGCGGGCGCAGGTTGCTGGCGATGCGGCGCAGCGAGGTGATCGCGGTCAGCAGGCGCTCGTCCATGCCGCGCATGATGGGCGCGCTGCCCTGGGTCGCGCCGGCCTCCCGCTGCAGCAGGGCCAGGTCCATGCGCAGCGAGGCGAGGATCTGGCCGAGGTCGTCGTGCAGTTCGCGCGCGATGTGGGCGCGTTCCTCCTCGCGGATGGTCTGCAGCGCGGCCGAGAGCTGGCGCAGCTGCGCGTGCGAGCGCGACAATTTCTCCTGCACCTGCTGGCGCTCGGTGACATCGCGCAAGATGATGGTGTGGATCGGTTCGCCGTTCTCGAGCACGTGCGAGGTCGAGCCCTCGAGCGGGAAGGTGGCGCCGGTGGCCTTGATGCCGGTGACCGCGTAATCGGTCGCGCGGCGCCCGGCGCGCCCGCCGGGGTCGCCGAAATGGGCGGTCGGCGATTCGCCCGACGAGGGCAGCGGCGAGATGAAGTCGCCGACTGGGCGCCCCCGCATGGCCGCCACGGTGGTCGAGAACATGGCCGCCGCCGACGGGTTGGCCAACACGATGGTGTGCGCCGCGTCGGTCGAGATGATCGCCTCGCTGGCGTTTTCGACGATGTCGCCGCTGTGGTTGCGCGGGGCGGGCGCGGCGCCCGAGCGGGCGAACAGGCGTGCGAGCAGGTGGCCGCCGGCCAGGCCGAGGGCGAGCATCAGGGGGGGGAGGAGGCGGGAGCGGGGTCGGTTGTTCACTGCGGCAGCGTTCAAAAAAGTGGTCCCCGGAAGCGGGCCCACCTTTACCTTAGGGCGGGGCGGGTTTTACCGTTTGACGCCGCGCAAGAAGTTCGTTGCCACGGCCACGCGATTGGACTTCCGCGGAAATGTCCCCGACGTCCTCCTCGCGAAACCGAGGAATCCCTGCCGGGCATGCCTGTGCAACGCGTATCGCCTACATCTGCTTAAACAAATGCAAGAAACTACGGCTCACCTCAAGCTTGTCCGACTTGCCCTTGATAAGCACCAGATGGCGGCCGCGGATGTCGCGCGTGACGCCTTCGATCGCGTTCACGTTGACCAGCGTGGCGCGGTGGATCTGCCAGAACAGCGCCGGATCGAGCTCCTCTGCCAGGTCGCGCACCGGCTTGCGGATCAGGGCCTCGAAGCGGTCGGTCTGGACGCAGGTGTATTTTTCGTCGGAACGGAAAAACAAAATCTCCTCGACCGGAATCATGCGCAGATCCTGCCCGATGCTGGCCTGGATCCATTGCAGGTAGGTCGGCTTGGGCGCGGCCATTTTTTCGGCCAGCTGCGACAGCATCGCCGTCACGCTGTCGTTGGCCGCCTCCTTCGGTTTTTCGAGGCGCAGCTTGAGCCGTTCGACCGTCACCTGCAAACGCTCCTGCTCGGGCGGCTTGAGCACGTAGTCGACCGCGCCGCGCTCGAACGCCTCGACCGCATACTGGTCGTACGCCGTCACGAACACGATGTTGCTTTGCGTGCCGATCAAGCGCGCCGCCTCCATGCCGTTGGTGCCCGGCATTCGGATGTCGAGGAAGGTCAGGTCGGGCTTGAGCTCGGCCACCAGCGCGACCGCCTCGTCGCCATTTTTTGCCTCGCCGATAATCTCGAGCTCGGGCCACACCTGGTTCAGGCGCAGGCGCAACTGGTCGCGCATCAGTCTTTCGTCGTCGGCAATAATGGCTGTAGGCATGGTTGTAATGGGTAAAAGGGTAGGCGCCAATTATTGAATACATTGGCATTTTAATCAATGGATTCCAGCGGGCCGGGCCGCGCATTTGAGTGCCCGGCGCAACACGGTTAAACTCGTTCCTTTCCACAAGGAGTCCATATGCCCGCAACTGCCATGATCCGTCCGCGTCTGTCCAGCCTGCTCTTGCTCGCCGCCTTGTCCGGCGCCTTGTCCTGCGCCTTGTCAGGCGCCGCCACGGCGCAAGATTTTTCCAAGGTCCAGGTCAAGTCCGAGAAATTGAACGACACGACCTATATGCTGATCGGCGCCGGCGGCAACCTGGCGGTCGCCTTCGGGCCCGACGCCGTGTTCGTCGTCGACGACCAGTACGCGCCGATGACGCCCAAGCTCAAGGCGGCGATCGCGGCGCTGACAAGCGAGCCGGTCAAGTTCGTGCTCAACACGCACTGGCACGGCGACCACACGGGCGGCAACGAAAACTTCGGCAAGGCCGGCGCCACCATCGTCGCCCACGAAAACGTGCGCAAGCGCATGTCGTCCGACCAGCTCATCGCCTTCTTCTCGAAGCCGGTCAAGGCCTCCCCCAAACAGGCGCTGCCGGTCGTCACCTTCGGCCGCGACGTCACCTTCCACCTCAACGGCGACGAGATCCATGTGTTCCACGTCCCCAACGGCCACACCGACGGCGATGCGATCGTGCATTTTAAGAACGGCAACATCATGCACCTGGGGGACTTGTTCTTCAATAAATCCTATCCCTTCATCGATATCTCGAGCGGCGGTTCGGTCGCTGGCGTGATCGCGGCGGCCGACCAGGCGCTGGCGCTGGCCAACGAGGACACCAAGATCATCCCCGGGCACGGCCCGCTGGCCGGCAGGGCGGACCTGCAAGCCTACCGCGACTTGTTGCGCACGGTGGCGGCGAAATTGATGGCGCACAAGCGCGACGGCAGGACGCTGGCCGAGGTGGTCGCGGCCAAGCCGAGCGCCGAATTCGATGCGCTGTGGGGCAAGGGATTCATCACGCCGGATGCCTTCGTGACGATGCTGTGGCAGGACATCAACCGCAAGTAGGCCCGATGCCTGCCGCCCAAAGCGCTCAGCGCGCCGGCTGGTAGGGCACCTCGACGGTGGCGACCACGCCGGACGGGGTGTTGGGCGCGATGTCGAGCCGGCCCTGTTCGCCGTGCAGCAACTTGAGTCGCTCGCGGATCGTCGGCAGGCCCAGGCCGGTGCCGTCGCTCGGCATCACGCCGAAACCGACGCCGTCGTCGCTGACGATGACGCGCAGGCGCCCGCCGGACACCTCGGCGACGACCCGCAGCGTGCCGCCCTCGGCCTTGCACTCGAGGCCGTGCTTGATCGCGTTCTCGACCATCGATTGCAGCATCATCGGCGGAAAGGCCGCGCCGCGCAGCACCTCGGGGATCTGGAGGTCGACGACCAGGCGCTCCTCCATGCGCATCTTGAGCAGGTTCAGGTAGGCGCGCACCATGTCGACCTCGCGCCCGAGGTTGGTGATGACGGCGTTGTCGCGCATCTGCGGCAGCACAGCGCGCAGGTACTGGATCAGGCTGCGCTGCATGGCCGAGGCGCGCGGCGGATTGGTCTCGATCAGGTATTCGACCGAGGCCAGGGTGTTGAACAAAAAGTGCGGCTCGACCTGCGCCTGCATCATCTGCATTTTGGCCTCCGACAGCTGGCGCTGCATCGATTCGCGCTCGGCCGCGGCGTTGGCGGCCAAGGTTTCGGCCTCGGCGCGCTTCTTGCCGCCCACCAGCGCCTTGGTGCCGAACAGCGCGAGCACCAGCAACCACACGAAGCTCATGAACCAGGTCGAGGCCTGCTTGGTCGAGGTCTTCGACTTTTGTTTGGCCGCGTTGTCGACCGCCTCTTCGATCGCATTCGACAGCTCGATGCCGATCTCGGGCGGCAGTTCGATGTGCACCGGCTCGGTGCCGGCGACCGCCCGCGCCGAGGCAATCGCCGCGGCCTCGTCGTCGCCCTGTCCGCCCGCCTCGGGTGGCAGCGGCGGCTCGGGCGGCTCCGCCGGCTCGGGCGGCCTGGGCAGGCTGGTGCTGGCGCCGCGCGGCGCCTTGGTGGTCGGATTGAAGTAGATGCCCGTCTCGTCGAACCAGATACTGCTCTCGGGCTTGGACGGCCGGCCCGACACGTGCGAGGGGTCCTCTTCGGTGGTCCCCGAAAACAACTGGTCCTGCAAGATCCCGCCGGCGATCACGGCCAATGCGGCGAACAGGAAGAACTTCCACCACGACAGCTGGGTGACCCAGTTGGTGACCCGGTCGAAGCCGCGGTGCAGCAAGGCCAGCATGGTGGTGAGGACGCTTTCGGGGGGGAGCCGTGCTTGCATGGTCGGGAATCGGACAGCCGTGATCGGTCATTGACAAGCGGCGAGTGTAAGGCATCGCGCCTGTGATGGCGAATTTCCGGACTGCAACGACAAATATTGTTGGGACAATGCAACTGTAAGCCTAACCGCGCGCCGGGGCCGGCCGAATGCGACAGGCTTCAAGATGGCGGGCCCAGAACGCCGGTAAGGGGTTCAGGGCGTCGGGCTCGCCGGGTGCATCTGCACCGTGAAGTAGCGGTAGGCGTTGCGTCCGGCGTGCTTGGCCACGTACATGGCCACGTACATGGCCAGGTCGGCGTTGCGCACCAGCATGTCGGGCACGATCGAGTCTTGCGGGGACAGCGAGATGCCGATGCTGGCGCTGATGGTCGCGTTTTGGGGGCCGAGCGGGAACGGCGCGCCCAAGGCGTCGAGGAGCTCGCGCGCGATGACGTCGATGTGGGCCTCGCGCGTGACGTCGGTGAGGATGACGGTGAATTCGTCGCCGCCGATGCGCGCCACGGTGTCGGTGTCGCGCACGCATCCGTTGATGCGGTGCGCGGCCTGGCGCAGCAGCTCGTCGCCGGCCGCGTGCCCGAGCTCGTCGTTGACGGCCTTGAAGCCGTCGAGGTCGATGAACAGCAGCGCCAGCGGCAGGCCGGTGCGCAAGGCGTGCTTGATTTCGTGGTCGAGCCGGTCGCGGAACAGGCTGAGGTTGGGCAGGCCGGTGAGCGAGTCGTAGTTGGCGCTGCGCCGCACCCGCTCCTCGTTGGCCTTGCGTTCGGTGATGTCGCGCGCGGTGCCGGCCACCGCCTCGACCCGGCCCTGCTCGTCGAGCACGGGCACCAGCAGGTATTCGTACGACAGCGCGCGCGTCGGTGATCGCGTACACCATCTCGCCGCGGTACGGGCTGCCCGTCAGCAGCACCGCGTTCACGTGGCTGTACAGGTCGCCGGCCATGGGCGAGGCCAGCACGAACAGGTTTTGACCGACTATCTCGCTGGCCGCCATCTCGAACATCGAGGCGAACGCCTTGTTCACGTATTTCAGGCGCCCGTCCGGGGCGACGATGAAGTTCAGGTCGGGCGAGGACGAGAGCAGGGCGTCGAACAGGCGCGTGTTGCGCTCGCGGTCGGCCGAATAGCGTTCGAGCGACTCCGACAGGGCCTGGTCGATGGCCTCGTTGAAGCGGGTGATATCTTCGCCGCGCCGGTTTGGGAAGTCGGGCTCGTGGTCGGTCCACAGGCGCAGCACGCTCGCGCGCAGGGCGCGGTATTCGGACATGGTGTCGTTGACACTGAAGCCCTCGAGCAGGCGCGCCGCGCCGTGCAGGGCCGCCTCGCTCGCGTCGCCCGCGCCCGCGGGCGCCTTGCCCTTGCCCTTTTGGTCCTGCTGCTCGGGCGTCTGGCTCGATTCGAGGTCGGTGGCGATGGCGTCGAGGATGCCGGCGGCATGGTCGCGCAAGGTCTTTCGGTCTTGCTGGCGCGCCGACGGGATGTCGCGCGCGAAACGCTCCCATTCGTCGAGGATGGTTTCCATCTTGGTGCGGATGAAATCGGCAAACGTCATGGTCGCGCTCCCGGTGTCGGTGGGTTGGTGCGTTGGCACGGTGGGCACCGTGGGGCTCAGCGCGGTTGCTCCGCCAGCAGGGCGTGCAGCGCGTCGGCCGTGAGCGGCTTGCTGTAGAAGTGGCCCTGGATCTGGTCGCAGCCGTGCTGCCTGAGGAATTCGGTCTGGTCCTGCGTCTCGACGCCAGGCGCGACCACCGTCATGTCGAGGTGGTGGGCGATGTCGATCAGCGCCCCGGCCAGCGCCGCCGCGCCGCGGTCGGGCACGATGTCGCGCACCACTTCGGGCGTTAGGGTGAGATTGGCGGCGGCCAGCGCGGGCAGCTCGCTCAGACTGGTGAGGCCGTCGCCGAAATGGTCGATCGACAGCCTCAGGCCCAGCGCGCCGGCCTGGCGCGCCAATTCGCGGCTTAGTTCGCGGTTGCACAGCAGCGACTCCTCGGTCAACTCGAGCGCGAGCGCGTCCGGCGCAAGTCCGAGGCGCTCCAATTGCGCGCCGATGTCGACGATGAAATTGGGCTGGCTGAATTGGCGGTAGCTCGCGTTCATCGACACCCGCAGCCCGCCATGTCCGGCGTCGCGCAGCCGCGCCATGAGCGCGCACACCTCGTCGAGCACCCAGCGGCCGATCGGCACCGCCATGCCGTTGTCCTCGGCCTCCGGCAGGAACGACGGTGGCAGCAGCACGCCGTGCTGCGGATGGCGCCAGCGCAGCAGCGCCTCAACCCCGGCCACGCGCCGGCTCGCAAGCGACAGGCGCGGCTTGTGGACGAGGAAGAATTCGTCGTGCAGGAGCGCCGCGCGCATCTCGGCCTCGAGCCGGTGGCGCGACTCGCTCGTCGACTTCATCACGGGTGAAAAAAAGCCGACCGCCGCGCTGCCGCCGGCCTTGGCGTGGTACATCGCGATGTCGACGCAGCGCACCAGGTCGAAGGCGTTGCCGGCGTCGTGGGGATAGACGGCGACGCCGATGCTCGCCGCCAGCGGCAGGCTGGTCTGCTCGAACGGGACCGGCCGCGCCACGCGCGCCTGCACCCGGTCGATGATGCGCATGGCGAAGCGCAGCGAGGGCTGGTCGGCCAACACCAGCACGAATTGGTCGGCGCTCAGGCGCGCCACCGTGTGGGGGGGCGCGCGCCGAATCGGCCAGCCGCGCGGCCACCGCCCTGAGCACCGCGTCGCCGCCCTGGTGGCCCCAGCTCTCGTTGATGTGCTTGAAGCCCTTGAGGTCGGCCAGCACCACCACGACCAGGCTCTTGTTGCGCTGGGCCACGACCAGCGTCTGCTCGAGGCGCTCCCACAACAGCTTGCGGTTGGCCAGGCCGGTGAGCGGGTCGTGTGTGATCTCGTGCTCGAGGTAGCGGGTGCGCTGGTGGGCCTGGGTCACGTCGCTGAGCACGCCGATGATGTGCGTCACGACGCCGTGCTCGTCGGCCACCGGGGTGATGCCCAGCTCGACGTAGCTGCGCCGCCCGTCGCGCAGTTGGCTAAGGACGACGGTGTGGTGGCGCCGCGTGACGATCGCGTCGGCCAGCGCGGCGCGGCCGGCCTCGTCGAGGCCGCGCGCTGCCAGTGCGCAGCCGTCGCGTCCGATGACATCGGCCGCGCTCAGGCCGGTCATGCGCTCGAACGCGGGGTTGACGTATTCGACCGGGTTGTCGGGCACGTCGCAGCGCGCGATCACGATGCCGCTGCTGACCGCGTGCAAGGCGCGTTCGCGCAGGCACAACTGGATCTCGCGCTCGTCCCTCGCGGGCTTGGCGCCATCGGAGTTGTGGTTCGCGTCATTGGCCGCCATCGTCTCCTCGGTGCAGCAGGGCGCGGCGCCGACGCCGCGCGGTCTCGGTTCGACCGCCCGCGCGCCTTTGCGTTCCGTGCGAATCGCTTGCCTGGCGCCGCGATTATTTCAAGCCACGCCCGCCGGCGTCACGCCAGCGTCATCTTCGCTCACTAGAATCGGCACGCATCCCCTCCCACAGTCATAGGAACGAGCAAAATGAACCAAGCCGACAAGCAAGCAATGACGACGATCGACCCCGACGATATTGGCACCAATTCGACCGACAACACGCACTTCAGCACGGTGCTGAGCGCGCGCCTGAGCCGGCGCAGCCTGTTGCGCGGCGGCGCCGCCTCGGCCGCCAGCGTGGTGCTCGGCGCGATCGGCCTGAGCGCCTGCGGCGGCACCTCCGACAGCCCGGCGGCGCCGCCCCCGGCCGCGCCGGCCGCGCCCGAAAAGCTGCTCGGCTTCAGCGCCGTCGGCAAGAGCCTGCTCGACAGCGTGGTGGTGCCGGCCGGCTACACGGCAACCGCGATCTACGCCCTCGGCGACCCGCTCGACGCCGCCACGCCGGCCTACAAGAACGACGGCAGCGACACCGGCTTCGAGAACCGCGCCGGCGACCACCACGACGGCATGGAATGGTTCGGGCTCGACGCCGACGGCAAGGCCTCCGACAGCGCCATCGCGCGCGGCCTGCTCGCCGTCAACCACGAGGCCACGACCGACGAGAAGCTGGCCTCGTTCTTCCTGCACGCGGGCGGCGGCACCACCACGCTGCCGCGCCCGGCCGCCGAGGTCGACAAGGAGACCGCGATCCACGGGGTCGCCATCGTCGAGGTGCGCGCCGCCGCCGGCAAATGGGAATACCAGAAGGGCTCGGCGTTCAACCGCCGCCTGACCTGCCTGTCCGAGATCGAGATCGCCGGGCCGGCGCGCGGCAACCGCCTGCTCGTGACCAAATACTCGGCCGGCGGCACCAAGACGCGCGGCACGCTCAACAACTGCGGCACCGGCAAGACGCCGTGGGGCAGCTTTTTGACGGGCGAGGAGAATTTCGCCGGCTACTTCACGCGCGCCGCCACCGACGACCTCGCGCGCGGCAACGACAAGAGCGTCGCCGCCCTCAGGCGCTACGGCCGCAACCAGGGCGCGGCCTCGCGCCACGGATGGGAAAGCGCGGGCGCCGACGACAAATACCAGCGCTGGAACAACAGCAAGACGGGCGTGTCGGCCGACGGCAGCGACGACTACCGCAACGAACTGAACGGCATGGGCTACATCGTCGAACTCGACGCCTACGACAAGACGGCGCTGGCGCGCAAGCGCTCGGGGCTGGGCCGCTTCGCGCACGAGAGCGCCGCCTTTGGCAAGCCGGTCGCTGGCGCGCCGCTGGCGGTGTACATGGGCGACGATTCGCGCAACGAATACATCTACAAATACGTCTCGGCGGCCAACTGGGACGCGGCCGACGCGCGCCCGGCGAACCGGCTCGCGGCGGGCGACAAGTACCTCGACAACGGCAAGCTGTACGCGGCCAAGTTCAACGCCGACGGCGGCGGCCAGTGGATCGAATTGTCGGTCGCCAACCCGCTCGTGGCCGGCTACGCCGCCTACGCCTTCGCCGACCAGGCCGACGTGGTGGTCAACGCACGCCTCGCCGCCGACGCGGTCGGCGCGACCAAGATGGACCGGCCCGAATGGTGCTCGGTGAACCCGGCCAACGGCGAGGTCTATTTCTGCCTGACCAACAACAGCAACCGCGCGGTCGAACCGAGCGGCGCGCAAGTGGCGCCCGACAGCGCCAATCCGCGCGCCTACAGCGACATCAAGGGCGGCGCGAGCTTGCAGAAGGGCAATCCGAACGGCCACATTTTGCGCATGAAGGAGGGCGCGGCTGGCGCGGCGGCGGGCATTTTCAGCTGGGACGTGTACCTGTTCGGCGCCGAGGCGAGCGCCGATCCGGGCAAGGTCAATTTGTCGGCCCTGGCGGGCGACCAGGATTTCTCGAGCCCGGACGGCATCGTGTTCAGCGCCGCAACCGGCATCTGCTGGATCCAGACCGACGACGGCGCCTACACCGATGTGAGCAATTGCATGATGCTCGCCGCGATGCCGGGTCAGGTGGGGGACGGCCAAAAGGTTTCGCTGAGCTACCCGAAGGCCGGCGGCGGCGCCCTGGTGCTCGACACCCACGTGGGCAAGGCGCCGACCAGGGACAACTTGAAGCGTTTCCTGGTCGGGCCGGTCGGCTGCGAGATCACGGGCCTGTGCGAGACGCCGGACGGCAAGGCGATGTTCGTCAACATCCAGCATCCGGGCGAGTCGACCAGTCACCTCGACATCGCCGATCCGGCCAGGTACACCAGCCAGTGGCCGGGCAACGCGGGATATGGCGCCGGCAAGCGTCCCCGTTCGGCCACCATCGTCATCACCAAGAACGACGGCGGGCGCATCGGCAGCTAAGGCGCGTTGGCCGGCCGTGTGCGCGCCCCTGCGAAGTGGCGCGCACATGGCGGGCCGGGCTCCGGAGGGCTCGGCTATGGCTGCTGTGGCGGGCTCCCTACGCGGCAAACGCCTCGCGCAATGGGAGGTCGCCCCGCTCGAGCGCGGGCCGGTCCCACCGGCCCAGCGTTTCCGCCGCGCCGTAGCTGCGCTCCAAAAACGCGAGCAGCAGCGCGTCCGGCGCGGCCGCCTGCCTGATCACGTCGTAGGGCAGCACGAATTCGCGCAGGGCCGCGTTGTAGCCGGCGCCGGGCAGGTCGAGCTCGGCCTCGCTGAAGCCGCCCGGTTCCGGATACGCATACGAGTAAAACAAGGGGAACGGGGTGGCGTCGCCGCCGGGCCAGAAGCCGGCGCTGCTGACCTCGTGCGAATAGGCTTCGCGCACGATCCAGTCGGCCAGGTGCGGAACGCCGCCCGGATGCCTGGAGGCGGGGCGGCCCGAAAAGCGCGTGACCGCAAGGTCGAAACTGCCCCAGAAGAAATGCACGGGACTGCATTTGCCGATGAAGCGCGCGCGGAACATCTTGAGGACGCGGTCGGCCTGCACCATGGCGCGCCACAGGAGCCTGGCCTGTTCCGGGTCGTAGGCGCTGTGGAGTTGGTCGCGGTCGAAGGGGACCGGGTCGGGCACCTCGCAGGGGGTCGCGTTGATGCTGACGCCGATGGCAAGCTCGGCCAGTTTGGCCAGCAGCTCGTGGTAAAAATCGGCCACCGTGCGCGCCTGCAAGGCGAGCATGCGCGTCAGACCGTCGCTGGGCTGGATCTGCAACTGGTGCCTGATGAAGTCGAAGTCGATCTGGAAGGTGCGCCCGCCGCAGGCGATGGGCGAGGTCGTCAGGCCGCGCGCCGTCAAGTACAGGGCGACGTGCCAGGCATGGTTGAACCAGGGCGTTTGCGCCAGCCGGATCTTGCCGACCATTTGCATCCACATGTGCAACGTGGCCCAGGTCGGCGCGCCGGCGGCGAAATCGAGCGCGGGCCAGTCCTCGCCGCGCGCGGGTGGGCCGGCGTACTCGGTGGAAAAATCGATTTGGTCGTCCAGGTGGTCCATGGCTGCCTCCGTGATCATCGACGTTTGTCGTTTGATCGCGCCCGGGGCGAATTGACTCACCGTTGCGCGTGACAGTGGGTCTTAATAGTTCAACGGCAAGGTTTACGGTCTCGGCAGTGTTGCCAACGGCATTGATCAGCCGCCCGCAAGTTTGGCAATATGGCCGAGTTTTTTAAGCGTGGCCATGATCAGTTTGCAATGATCGCCTTGCACCTCGATCACGCCGTCCTTGACCGTGCCGCCGCTCCCGCATGCCGTGCGCAGCTGTTTGCCAAGCTGAGCGAGCGCGGTCGCGTCGAGCGCCACGCCCTTGACGACCGTGACGCACTTGCCGCCGCGTCCCTTGGTCTGGCGCGACACGCGCACCGCGCCGTCGCCGACGGGAACCGCCTTCGCGCTTGCCTTGCAGCTGCATTGGGCGAGCGCGCGCCGGCACGCGGAACAGGTGCGCCCGACTTCGGTCGAATAAACCAGGCCGCCTTTTGAAGATTGATTCATGTTGATGCTCTAAAAATGGTTTGCCGATAGTGTAACCGCTCCGCCTGCGCTAGACTTGGGCGCCATGCAGACCCAGCAATTCTCAATTCAGATTTT
>NZ_PXWF02000266.1 GCF_003011895.2 Massilia glaciei
AACTGGTGATGCTGCCCCGCTTTTCGGTGCCGTCGTCGCGGTGGAAGCGCACCGCGCCGGCCGCGTTTTTCTTGAGCGACATGGCGTCGTCGAACAGGACCAGGGTGTGGACGCAGGTCATGTCGCTGCCTCTTTTCGTCGCGCTCCCGTGTTGCACGAACCAGGCAATGCCGCAGCGCTTCCACAGGCGGCGCAGAAATGCCGCGTTCGACTCGTTGTACTGCATCGTGAATTCGCGTGCCGGATATTTTTTCAGGTGTCGCAGGTCGAATTCGAACGCGCGCGCGGCGACCGGATTGCTGTGCCGCCAATCGCTCAGCACGATCTCGGTGATGTCGACTTCGCTGAGGTTGCGGAAAACGCGTGTGTTGCATGTTTTATCGAGCAGCGAGAAGGCGTCGCGCACGGTCAACTGGTAGGTGGCAAGCCCGCCGTCGGCCTCGCCGTCGGCCGCGCCGGCGACGATGCCGCTCACCGCGTGCAAGCCGCCCGTGTCGGTCACGAACTGCAGTTCGACCGGATTGGCGATGAATTGCTTGAGCGGCAACCCGGCTTGGTTCGACACGCACAGCAGGGAATATTCGACCCCGCCGCAGATAGTTTCCACGCCGCTCACATGTGTTACGCACCGCG
>NZ_PXWF02000267.1 GCF_003011895.2 Massilia glaciei
GCCGCCGCAGATCGTTTCCACGCCGCTCACATGTTTAACCAGCAAATGGTCGTCGACCACGCCCTTGGCGCCGGGCATCCGCAAACGGATCGGGCGGTTCGCCTCGGTCAGGCCGGCCCATTCAAACGGTCGGTTCATCCAGTCCATGTTTTTCCTCCCAAACGGACGATGCCGTTGTGCATCAGCGATGCGGAACTAGCAATTTGATCGCTTCCGATTGCCGCGCCTTGCGCCGTATCAATTTTTTTCCGTTGCACAGGAAGCACTGGGAGGATCCCCGTCATCCTCCAAGAGATCCGCCCGGATCAACATGGGGGCAATGAATATGACTTTGCGCAAAGAGTGCTGGGGGCCGTGCGACTGCATGCGGAAATGTCCGCGCCGCCAGTGGGGGGACACCGCGTCATGGGCGCCATGAGCATGGCCGGGCAGCGTTAGCGGTCCCAGCAAAATTTTGTCGTACAGCTTGTCCACGTGGCGGCGAGACTTGGCCGCTTTTTTGGGGCCGAGCCGCTTGAGTTGCAGTAACGCCTCCGAATAGGGCGCATGCGTTTCCCGGCGGGCCTGTTCCACATTCCAATACAGGAACACCTTGGTGCAGAGCTGCGCGATGGGCAGGTGGAGGCCAAGCGCCCGATCCGGGTTCTTGGCACAATTGCGTTCAATGACGTCCACCAGGGACTCCCGCTCATCGCCGGCGATCAGCGTGATGGTGCTGGCCGAGAACGCCGCCTGGCCTTGCACGGTCCAGATTGTCACCAATGCGACTGCGCGCTGTGTCTCGCGCACCGACTCGAGCACATACACCCCCTCAACCCGCGCCTCGCCGCAGCCTTCCGCCCGCGCCGTCTGCATATCCGCGCCGAACTTAATGAAGCATGCGGGCATGGGCGGGCGCAGCAGTCCAACCGGTATGTCGGCGCCCAAATCGGAGCTGGCCAGCAGGCGCTGGAGCGCGGGCGTTAGTTCGATCAATGCGTGCGGCCGGCGCAGGTACATCAGCGGCGCCGCCGCGAAGACGGCCGACATGTCCAGATCTTGCTCGTCGGGCGGCGCGACGACCCCATGCCCCCAGATCGGATCGCTCCGCAAAGCCTTCTTGACCAGATTCACGCACTTTTCGAAATGGTTGCGCGGATTGGCGATGATGCGGTCGGCCACCGAGTCGTTGGCGCCCGCGCCTTCCTGCCATTCGGTCCATCGTTGCCAAGCCGGAACGAGGCCAGCATTGCGCGCGATCACGGGATGCGGCAAGGGGGAGGCGCCTATGCATTCATTGATCGTGGCCAGGAAATGCAGCGGGGGCGCCGGCGCGTTCGATTGCCGCTGCGCCGCCGCGACCGTCCTGAGCGACAGGGCGGGCCCTTCGTGCTGCCCCGGTTTGTCCAACGAGGCGTGGATTGCTTGTGGCGGCTTGGCATCCATACGGATTTTCCTTTCTTCAGCCGCCCGTCAAACAGTCCGGGCGGCGGTCCGACAGCGTTGTGAATCAGGAGCCAGGGCCGGCCGTGGAAGTTGATGCGCTTTTTTAAACGGCCCTGGCCCGGCCCCGCAACCGGCGGGGCCGGGCCTACGAACTTGCTTTTCGTCATCGTAGAGTCAAACGTTGCCATGCGGGAGCTCCTGCCGTTGACGGGCATCAAGGCGCCGCTTGTTTCCCCGCCAGCCCAGTTGATCGGGAAACCTTCGCGGCCTTTTTGCGGAATTTCCATACGGAAATTACCTTTGGTGTGCCGTTCAACAACAGTTTTCTGGCCAGAAAAATAATCTGGAAGTTTTCATTTGTTGGGCGTATATTCGTGAAAAAGAATTTTCACTTTCACATTTGATGAATAAATATTTTCCTCCAAGGAGGATTTAATTACTCATCAGCAACAGGCGCGAACAAAGGAGCGCGCACCCCAGCAGGCCTGCGACAACAACCAGAACCGCCTACGCGGTCACCCAATTTTTGGAGACGAAACAATGAAGATGAGTACGTATTTGAAAGGCGCGCTGTCGCTCGGCGCCGCGACGCTGGGACCGCTTTGCTTCGCGGCCTGCCTCACGACCGAGGTCGAACCCAACAATTCCGACAAGTCGGCCAACACCGGCCTGTGCTCGGCCACCGCCGCCAGCGGCACCATCTCGTCGTCGAGCGACTACGACTGGTACAAGCTCGACGTGGCGGCCGCGGGCGCCATCAGCATCAACCTGGCGCACGACAGCGGCATCGACCTCGACTGGTACCTGTACAAGGCGACCGGCTCCTACGTGGCCTACCGCTCGACCGCGAGCAACCCCGAGACGGGCAGCTACAACGCCACCGCCGCGGGCACCTACTACCTGCGCGTGAAAAACTACACGGGCACCGGCCGCTACACGCTGACGGCGACCTTCCCGCAGTCGGGCACGACGCAGCCGCCACCGCCGCCGGTGGCCTGCACCTTCCCGACCGGCGTCAACCTCGGCAAGACCGGCAACGCCACGCCCAAGGCGACCGCCACCACCGGCGGCGTGATGCTCATGGGCGGCGGACCCGACGTCGACGCGGCCATCAAGTGGATGAACACCAAGTCGGGCGGCGGCGATTTCGTCGTGATCCGCTCGACCGGAACCAACGGCTACAACGACTACATCTACGGCCTAGGCGGCGTGAACTCGGTGCAGACCCTGCTCATCAACACCGTGGCCGAGGCCAACGACGCCTGCGTGGTGCAAACGATCAAGAACGCCGGCGCCGTGTTTTTGGCCGGTGGCAACCAGGCCGACTACATCAATTACTTCAAGGGACAGGGTGTCGGCAATGCCTTGAACTACCTGATCAACACCAAGGGCGCGCCGGTCGGCGGCACCAGCGCCGGCATGGCGATCCAGGGCCAGTACTTCCATCCGGGCGGGGCGGCCGACGACACCAGCGTGCTGCTCAAGCCGACCTCGATCGCGATCGGGAACAACTTCCTGAGCAATTCACTGATGACCAACATCGTCACCGACACCCATTTCCTGCAGCGCAACCGGCAGCCGCGCCTGACCACCTTCCTGGCCAGCAGCATCTACAATTACGGCGCCCAGTGGCAAAGCATGCGCGGCATTTCGGCCGACGAGGGCACCGCAGTCACGATCGAAGCGAACGGCGCGGCCAAGGTCTTCGGCGTCGGTTACATCAATTTCGTGTCGGCCACGGGCGCGGCCGAGACGCTGGCGCCGAACACTGCGCTGACCTGGTTCGTCGGCAGCCAGGCGCTGCGGGTGTACCAGGTGCAGGGCACGGCCACCGGCACCAACACCTTCAATCTCGGCACCTGGAGCGGCAGCGGCGGCACGACCCGCTACTGGTACGTCAACAACGGTACCATGACGATCAACTGATTCCGAGCCAACACTAATTCCAAGGAAATGACAATGCAACTATCTATCAAAACGGCTCTCGCGGCGCTGGCCGCCGCACTGAGCATGGGCGCGCAGGCCGCGAACCAGAATCAGGACTACGTGTACACGCCGGCCAACGGCGTGCACGAGGTGAAGTATTTCCACGCCTGTTACGACACCACCGATCCAGGACCGCGCACCAAGGTCAACGTGCGCATGAACGGACTGGCGACGGGCGACGTGACGATTGCCACCCGCGCGGTCGAGGAGGGGCAGCCGTCGACCGAGATGGTCACCTTCCGGCTCAAGAACATGAACGCGAGCCTGAGCGTGCAGTTCCGCAGCAACGATGGCGCGCATTGCCAGCAGGGCGTGCAAAGCATCGCGTTCAGCAATGCCGTGCTGCGCGGTCGCGGCGAGCTTAACGCCTTCAGGTAAGGCGGCCGGGGCGCGCCGGCCTTTGCATGGTTGGCGCGTACCACCCGTCCTGCGCCCGGCGCTCATTGAGCGGGGCAACATAAAGCCATTTATTGGGCAGCGCTACCGCAACTCGCCGGTAGGGTGCTTCGTTTCAGGTGTGCTAGAGTTCAATGAATTATTGACATTTAATTGCGCGTGAAACCTTAGATTGCCATGGACAGTTCATCGCTCCGATACCAAGTTGAAACAGCCAGCCCCGTTGGGGAGGATGCTGCGCGCCACTTGTCAGGTTCGGCCACGGGTCAAGCGGGCAGTACGCTGCAAGAAGCCGGGCTCCTAAGTAAAGACGGGACGCTCGAATGGTTCTAGCCATCGCCATTGCCATGGTTGTTGCGGTTGGCCTGTTCCTGGTGGCGCTGGGCTTGGCAGCGTTGTTTCGCCCACCAGCGGCGCGGCGCTTCCTCCTCGGCTTTGCCGGCTCGGCCGCAAAGCACTACGCTGAACTGGGTATCCGCTTGGCCGTCGGTGCAGCCTTGCTCATCGCTTCGCCGAGCATGGTCGGCTCGGAAGTGGTCGCCGGTGCTGGTTTGGTCTTGCTGGTCACAACCGGATTCATGCTTTTCCTACCTTGGCGGTGGCATCGGGCCTTTGCTCTGAAAGCGGTGCCCAGCGCATTGGCATACCTGCCCATCATCGGGCTTTCATCAGTCGCCTTGGGGGTGGCGGTACTCTGGTCGCTCCTCGCGACGAGCGCTGTCTGACTTGGCGCTCAAGCGCACTGGCCGCCGGACCGGACTTCCTGTGTTGAAAGTGTTAAGCGGCCCGGCGCCCTACGTCTACAGTAGGGTCTCGCTTCACTTCACCTAACGTTGGACCGGCTCGGCCCTTTCCTCAAGAGCCTTTCCGATATACGGTTCAGCGCGGTACAGTGGGGACTGGCCTCGCCACACCCCGCGGACGGTGTCGCGCAGATCAAGCCGCATCGGCAAGCACATGGGTGCTCTCTGGAAGATGCGCGCTCATTGTCAAGCGGCGCTTTTGCGCTTTTGACGGCGACGAACCAGGGCACCCATACCCGCCAAACCCAGCAGGCCGATACCGGCCACCGGCAGCGGCACCGGGCTCGGCGCCGATGACGCCATCGGGTTGCCGTGCAATTCGGCCGGGAACGGGCGCGGACCGACTGGCACGATCTTCCAGTCCTTCTGGTCGGGCGGCGTGCGCCTCATGAATTCATCGAACGAAAAAACCGGATTCGACCCCATCGCCCGGCTCGACGGGATCTGCGGAATCCTTACCAACACGATCGCCTCGACATCACCCTGCAACTGCTTCTCGTACGCGGTCAGTTCGCGCGCCAGTCCCGGCGCCGCGCCGACCAGTTGCAGCAGGTCGCTGCCGGCCGCTTCAAACGCCACCGCCGGATACAAGCGGGTCTGTTCCTCGGTCAGGTAATCGTAGATTTTGCGCCCGCTGGCCAGGCTCATCTCCTTGACCGAGAGGTAGCCATAGGCCCCGATCGCCTTCAGGCTGCTGGTGGCCCCGCGTTCGGGCACGTTCCAGCCGAGCGCCTTGAACACATCCATGCTGATGCCGGTGCAGTTGGCCGCCGCGTGGGCGTAGGTGAAGTCGTGGCGGTAGAAGCGGTTGAACACGCGCTGCACGCCGCCCTGGAAGGCGACGGCGGTGCGCGCCTTGCCCAGCACCGCCACCAGCATGTACGAGGGCCGGTAGTACTGCTGGCCGCTATTGAGGTCCATGAGGTAGTTGTCCATCGGAACCGCGGACGCGATGATGCCTTTTTCGCTGATCGAATCGAGGTTGTAGAAGTTGTTAACCAGCCAGTCGGACCATTCGCCCTGCTCGCCAATGGTGCCGGTGGCGATCGCGAAGTGGCCGCCGTAGGCTTCGTCGTCGTCGCCCTGCGCGCCGTTGAGCATAATGCCGAGGACCGGCTTGCCGTGCCATCCGCGCGCGGCTCCAGGCTCGCGCTCCCACAGCAGGCGGGTCGAGAACGGGCTCCTGGCGCCGCCGCCGTCCTCCTGCACAAACGCGGCCAGCGTTTCTCTGGCGCCCAGCGGGCGCGCCACCATGGTGGCCGGATTTAGTACGTAGTCTTTCGGCCACACGGTGCGCGCGACAAATGCCTGCTCTCCGCCTACTTCGGCAACGGTGCCACGCATGCGCACCTGGCGTTCGGAAAAATATTGGGATGTACTTTTGTCCCAGTAGGACAGGTTGGTGGAGATCTTCGGCACCAGGCGCAGCGCGGCGGTGCTGCCGTCGGCGCTGCGCAGCTCGCGCGCGTTGGGCAGAATGGTCACGTTGTCGAGTAGGTGGGGCGAACCAAGCCACACCAGGCCGGGATGGGCGAGGGCCGCCGCTTCCGGGCTGGCGGCCCATTCTTTCACATCGGCCACGGTGGCGCTCTGCGGCTTGTAGCCGGACATGGGCTTACCCGCGTGCGGCACGGCCACCAGGTCATCCTCGAAATACCAAAGGCTTTGCGGCAAGGTGGGGCAATCCTTGCATTTGCCATTGGTGAGGCGGAAGCTGTCGGCCGGCAGCAGGCCAAAACGCTGGCCTTCCAGCGCGCTTTTCACACCCGCCGGCGCAGCGGCCATGGACAGCGACGTGGTGGACATCAGCAGAAAACCGGTGGCGATCGCCCGAAGATTGAACATGAAGGTCCTTGAGTTGTTTAATCAAATCCAACCCTCCGATCCTAAGCCGTTTTTTGAAACATTGCTTTATGATAAATCTTAACTACATGGTTTTGTGGCCTCGGCTTGGCGGGAGGGTCGCGCTGGACATCGTGCCCTTTCCCATCGAACAACGACGCGGATTGACCTGCCAATGCGGATGCTTCGATGGCGATTGGGGTGTGCTAAGGTTGATATTGAGTGAGCAATTTGGTATTTTTCAGGAAATCAGGGGCCGGGGCGCTGGCGCGCCGCTTTACTGCAACACTTGGCTGCATAGGAGGTGGTTTTGTTCTCGCACATCTTTGTTGGTGTCGGCGACTTCGAGCGCGCACTCGCGTTCTACTCGCCACTGATGGCCGCGCTTGGCATGGAGGCGCGCTTCTGCGATAGAAGTCGCCCCTGGGCGGGCTGGCAATCCACACCGGGGCCCAGGCCCCTTTTCCTGATCGGCAAACCGCACGATCAGCTCGCGCCACAGGCGGGCAATGGCAACATGGTTGCGTTCCTGGCGGAGACGCGATTGGTCGTCGACCAGGTTTTCAACACCGCCATCACCCACGGTGGCAGTTCGGAGGGTGCGCCGGGATTGCGGCCCGAGTACCACGAGAACTACTATGGCGCGTACTTCCGCGATCCCGATGGAAACAAGCTATGTGTGGCCTGTCATTCGCCGGCGGGCTGAAGTCCCGCCCCCGGGCCCTTAGTCGTAAACCGTGCCGATCGCGATCGGGCGCGCCGACGTCGTCACCGTGCCCTCCGCGGGCCAGTCGGCAAACCGGAATCTGGCCACCTTGAACAATCCCATCGTGTCGTTCTCGAACGGCTGGCCGTCGACGGCGGCAAGCACCGTCACGCGCTGCGTGCCATCGGTGAAGCGGATCTCCTTCCCGGCGTCGGCCAGGGCATAGATAAAGCTTACGCCGGCGCATTTCTTGCCAATCAGGCGCAAGCGGTAGCCGGACTCCCTCTGCGCGCTCAGCAGCTGATCGCAGGCGGCGCGCAAGTCCGCCACGCGATAGACGCCGTCCTCGCGCTCGCGGATCGAATAGCGTCCGCTGAAATGGTAATTGCCCTTGAGCCGGTTGAGCCGCAAGACCGCGTCTTCGACATAGGCCTGCTTCAACATTGGGACCGTCGCCCGTCCGATCCGGTCGACCGCGATGTCGGCGCTGCTCGTCTCGCCCTCGAGCTCGATGCGCATGCCGTCCATCGGCAGGTCCTTGCGGTTGGGGCGGATCTGCATGTGGGCCTGGATCAGCGGCCGCGTGCGCGTGAATTTTTCGAAAAACGCCGCCGCCGAATACGCGTGCCGATAGCTGTGCCACTCGGAATCCTTCTTCGCGACAATCGTCACCTTTTGCATCGGGGCTTCGCCGCGCGCGCCGGCCGCAAGTGGCAGCAGCGCCGCGAGCACGAGTAAATATTTCATCATTGATCCGCCATCGTTGCCATGAAGCCAAGGTAAAGGCGCGATTCTACCGCCATAATCGCGCCGCTCGTATATGCCGAAGGATATAGATCATGACTTTCGGCACTCCCTGACCGCGCCGGCGCTCTAGTAGAATGCATCCGCTTGGGCTTTTTGCTCGCCCTCCTCGCCGCAACCACGCCCGAAAACCATGCCCTCACGCTTTAAGCACAACCAATTCGTCCTCGGGGCGCTGCTCGCCGCCGTACTGTTCGCCACCATCGAACTGTTCGGCGTCTGGTCGGGCGGCCCCGTGCGAGCGGACTTGAACAACCCCTTGGGCATGCTTTCGCGCGCCGTGGCCGCCTGGTTCACCCCGGCCCCGTCGCTGCTGCGGGCCGGTTCCGACCGCGCGGAGCTGGCATTCACGCTCTTTTTCTACGCCGACGCCGCCCTCGTCGCGCTGTTCATATGGCTGCTGTACCGGCGCGTCGATCCCGGCGCCCGGCGTTCGCCGTCACGCAACGAGGGCCTCATCGTCGCCCAGTTGTTGATCGGACTGTTGATCGATTCGGTCTTGTTCAACATGGTCGTCGCGGCCCAGCTCGCCGCGCTGATGGCCCTGCGACGCGGCCTGGCCTGGCTCGCCGTCCAGGTCGTGGTCGGCCTTGCCGCCGACCTGTACCTGCTGCTCGGCGTCACAGAGCGCCAGGGCATGGCCGACGGCATGGTCTGGACCGTCATGTTCATGGTGAGCCTCGAACGCGTGGTGCAGGCGCTCGCCTTCGGGATCGCCCACATCGTCGGCCGCGAGCGGCGTGCGCGCCTATCGCTCGCCGCCGCCCACGCCGAGCTGCTCGCGACCCAGTCGCTGCTCGGCGACCTGGTGCGCTCGTCCGAGCGGATGCGCATCGCGCGCGACCTGCACGACGTCGTAGGGCACCACCTGACGGCGCTCAATTTGCACCTCGACCTCGCGCTGCGCCAGTCCGACGGCAAGGTTGCCGCGTCGCTCAGGACATCGCGCGACCTGGCGCACGACATGCTGGCCGAGGTCCGCACCATGGTCGGCACCGAACGGCGCGACCAACCCATCCACCTGCGCGAGGCGCTGTTGACCATGTGTTCCGGCATTCCGGCGCCGAAAATCCGCGTCACCTTCGACGACCAATGCGAAATCCATTCGGCCGCGACTGCCCACGCCCTGTTTTACTGCGTGCAGGAAGCGATCACCAACGCGGTCAGGCATGCCCAGGCCAAGCTGCTGACCATCGACGTCGGCTGCCGCGGCGACGCGCTGGTCGTCACCATCGCCGACGATGGCCGCGGCCGTGCCGGCGACAAGGAAGGCAACGGCCTGCGCGGGATGCGCGAGCGGCTGGCGCAGCTGGGCGGCGTCTTAAGCGCGGGCAACTTACCCCTGCGCGGCTTCGGCCTCGCGCTGAGCGTGCCGCTAGCGGGAGTTGCGCCGTGATCCGCGTGGTGCTGGTCGACGACCAGATGCTGGTGCGCAGCGGCATCCGCGGCCTGCTCGAACTCACGCCCGACATCCGCGTGGTGGCCGAGGCGGCCGACGGCGCCGAGGCGGTCGCCGTCATCGCGCAGGCCGGCGCCGACATCCTCCTGCTCGACGTGCGCATGCCGCATTGCAGCGGCATCGAGTTGCTGCAACGCCAGCAAGGGCGGCTGCCACCGACCATCCTGCTGACCACCTTCGACGACGACGAGGCGCTGTTTGACGGCATGCGCGCCGGCGCCAAGGGTTTTCTGCTCAAGGACATTTCGCTCGAGCGGCTGGCCGCGGGCATCCGCAGCGTGGCCGCCGGCGAAACGCTGTTCCGCCCGGCCCTGACCGAACGCGCGCGCGCCTCCTACGAAAGCGCCAACAGCGCCAGCCCGCGCGCCGCCGACGCCCCCATGCGCGAGCGCCTCACCAGCCGCGAAACAGAAATCCTGGCGCTGATGGCGGCCGGCTTCAACAACGGCGAAATCGCCGCCGCGCTCGGGCCGACCGAAGGCACGATCAAAAATCACGTCTCGAGCATCCTCGCAAAACTCAATGTGCGGGACCGCGTGCGCGCGGTCCTGCGCGGACTGGAACTGGGCTATATCTGATGAAAAATTCCTGTCTCCTTCCCCTGGTGCTGGCCTGCGCGGGCGCGCTGGCCCAATCGCCCGTGACGTACATGCCGGAGGGCACCAAAAGCGTCTCCGTCGGCCTCGCGCTCGGCTCCACCCAGCGCGCCGAGGGCAGTAGCGAGCGCACCATGTTCTTGGTTCCCCATTTTTCTATCCTGTGGAGCAATGGGGTGTTCTTGGAGGGCTTGAACCTGGGATTGCAAATGTCGGAGGCGACGAACATGCAATACGGACCCACGCTGTTCTTCGACCTGGGTTCCGAGCGCGCCGACGGTCTTGGCCCTGATGGTAAAAAGCGTTTTGTGCCGGGCGCGTTTTTCAATTTCCAGCCGCTCCACAACGTCTCACTGCAGACTTCAGTCAGATACGGCGCGGCACTTGACGGGGGAGGGGTTTTGTTTCGGGGCGGGGCCGTGTATTGGATGCCGGTCGCTTCGCGCCAATTCATCCACATCGCCACCGGCTTCGAATGGGGCGATGAAACCTACATGCAGTCCTACTACGGTGTTTCGGCGCAGCAGGCGGGCCTCGGGAAAGCACCCGCCTACCATGCGTCGGCCGGCATCAACAACGTGTCCCTGCGCACAGGATGGCGCTGGCAGGCCAGCCGCAAATACACGGTCTCCGCGACCATCAACTTCAGCCGGCTGCGCGGCAGCGCGGCCGACAGTCCGATCATCGAGAGCCGTGCCGCCCGCACTTTTTACACCTCGTTGACGTACAGGTTCTGATATTCATTTTTGCATAGCCTGACACCCAGCTATGCAAAAATGTAGTGCCTGCTAGAAGCTGAATTTGAGGCCGGCTTCGATCTTATTGAGATTGAACATCCGGTTGGGCGCCGGCTTGGTCCTGCCGTAGCGCTCGTAGCCCAGCGTCAACGCGACCTGCTGAGAGATGTTGTACTCGCCGCCGAAGCCAATGAGCGGGCGGGTCATTTTTACGTCTGGTTCGCCGAAGCCGGTCAGCGCAAAACGCGTGTGCGCGACGCCCACCTTGCCATACAGGTTGAAGCGATCGTTGATCGCGTATGTGCCCTTGCCGGCCGCGTAGAACATGCTCGTGTCGATGCGTGAATCGCCGCTCGCACCGGGGCCCGTGTTCTTGAGCGTGATCGAGCCAAAATTCCCGTAGCCTGCCTCCAGCGCGAAATTTCGGTTGAGGTTGTAGCCGCCAAAAATCTTGGCGCCGATGCGTCCACGCTCGGAGATCTTTTCTCCCGTGCGGGAGGTACCGTTCGCCCGATCCGTGCTGCCTAGCGTGAAGCCGGCGTAGGTTTGGGCCGTGTCGTCGGCGTGGGCGATCGGAGAAATAAGGGCGGCTGCCAGCAGTGCGTAAAAATGGTTCTTCATGATGCTCCTTGAGTGATGGGGTTCCGAGCCTGGCGCAAGCACAGGCTCAGTGCACGCAGTCTATGAAAATGCGGCCCCGGGCGCATGTGCCAAAAGGTAGAGAGGCGGCGCTTGGTCCCATTTGTCGCGGAGTCAAAACCTCAAGAATCTAAATCAATGATTTCAAGCAATAGCTTTGGATGGTAGCGCGCAGAAATTCCGAGCACATCTCCAAGGCCATTAAAAGACGCTCCGGCTTCTCTTTTTGGTTCGGCCACC
This sequence comes from Massilia glaciei, assembly GCF_003011895.2. Lineage (GTDB taxonomy): Bacteria > Pseudomonadota > Gammaproteobacteria > Burkholderiales > Burkholderiaceae_D > Telluria_A > Telluria_A glaciei. The sequence continues at coordinate 11,634 of NZ_PXWF02000267.1, forward strand.
CGAGCGTCTGATGGGCTTCGGCGTGCCGGAGCGCGTCAACCGCACCGTCAATTGAAGCGGGCCTGCGCTCGGGCAGCGCGCCAGTAATCTTGCTCGCACGGCCCCTGAACCGTCCCACCCGCTGAACGCCCCGCGCAGGTGGTGCCGCAAGGTTCGGGCAGGCTTCGGATGTGCCGCCGTCGACCATGGGCTGTGGCTGGGGCTGAGGATGGGGCTGTTGCTGTTGCTGTTGCTGTGGCTGTGGCTGGGGCTGTGGCTCTGGCTGTGGCTGGGGCTGGGGCTGTGGCTGTGGCTGGTGCTGTGGCTGGGGCTGGGGCTGGGGC
>NZ_PXWF02000268.1 GCF_003011895.2 Massilia glaciei
AGGATGGGGCTGTTGCTGTTGCTGTTGCTGTGGCTGTGGCTGGGGCTGTGGCTCTGGCTGTGGCTGGGGCTGGGGCTGTGGCTGTGGCTGGTGCTGTGGCTGGGGCTGGGGCTGGGGCTGGGGCTGGGGCTGGGGCACATTGTGCCCGGCAAGTGCGGGATGATCTTGCGCATCAGTTGGAGGGGCAGCAAGCGGCGCGCTCGGTGGGGGCAACGCCGCAGGTTTCGCCGCTTCCGGCGCTTTACGTTCACTGCGGGAGCGTTGACGGGTACGCAGCGTTTCGGCCAGCTTCCATTCAGTTGTATTCGGAAAGCGGATCCAGATGCTGGTCCAGGCATTGCGCCGGATTCCACCGACGGCGTTGGCAAAGCCGCTGGGCGAGACTGCCCGCCCTTCGTAAAGAATGGCATCGCCCTCGACCATGCCGTGATGGTTTTTTCCATTGAATACGGTGCGCAGCAACGTGCCATCGGGCAGGAACAAATGCTTCCATTGGTAACCAGAATTTGCCGACTTGGGCAGCGCGTCAGGATGGTGGCGCCAGACCCACTCCTCGACCGCCTCGGCGACGATTTCCCAGTCCTCCTTTTCGAAGAAGCTTCTGACCGAGACCAGGCTTAGTTGCTTGTGGATATGTTGCGAAACGGGGATCTCGGCGTAGACGGCTGGGTGATGGCGTTTCATGGCTTTTCTCCTGTTATTCCGATTTGGCCGCATATTGGCCCGGCATTGCACGATAGGGACACGCACCCGCGCGATAACTGCGCGACTCGGTCTGAGAACTGCGCGACTCGGTCCGGCAACTGCGCGACTCGGTCCGGCAACCGCGCGACTCGGTCCGGCAACTGCGCGACTCGGTTCTACAACAGCACGACTTGATCCTGTGCCAACGCCGCTTTTTTTCGACAGCGCCAGCCTGTACTTAGTTAGACACGCAAACCGCGTATCGTTCAGTTTCATGCTTAGCGCGAGAGCGATCGCATGGCGGGCGGGCGGTGACGGGTGACTTTCAAGGGGATTCGCGGCGCTATCGGGCCATGTAGGGTCGAACCGGGTGAAATGGGGCATTTTGGGCGAGCGGCACCTTCTGGACGCCCCCCGGACAGCGGCGCGGAGGCCGGGGCAACTTGGTGAAGGGCAAGATTCGGCATGGTTGGCATCCCCACCCATCCCGCTTTTTTACCGCTCATCAAGCACAAGCTACCACTCGTTTTTCCGCCGTTCCCCCTTGCCGGCGCCCGCCCTACTCTGGTTGCATATAACAAACCGGAGAGCGTCATGCTATCGATCAAGCACCTCAACAAAACCTACGCCAACGGCGTGCACGCCACCAACGACATCAGCCTCGAGATCCCCACCGGCCTGTTCGGCCTGCTCGGCCCGAACGGCGCCGGCAAGTCGTCGCTGATGCGCACCATCGCCACCTTGCAGGACCCGGACAGCGGCAGCATCCATTTCAACGGCGTCGACGTGCTCAAGGACAAGGCCGGCCTGCGCCGGCAGCTCGGCTACCTGCCGCAGGACTTCGGCATCTATCCCAAGGTCAGCGCGCTCGAGCTGCTCAACCATTTCGCGATCCTCAAGGGCGTGACCGACCGCGGCGAGCGCAAGGAGATGGTCGAGGGCCTGCTGCACCAGACCAACCTGTGGGAGGCGCGCAAACGCGGGGTGGGCAGCTATTCGGGCGGCATGCGCCAGCGTTTCGGCATCGCCCAGGCCCTGCTCGGCGCGCCCAAGCTGATCATCGTCGACGAGCCCACCGCAGGCCTCGACCCCGACGAGCGCAACCGCTTCCTGAACCTGCTCGCGCGCATCGGCGAGCAGGTGGTCGTGATCCTGTCGACCCACATCGTCGAGGACGTGACCGACCTGTGCCCGCGCATGGCCATGATCGGCAAGGGCAAGGTGCTCATCGAGGGCGAGCCGCGCACCGCGATCGAGGCCATGAAGCACCAGGTGTGGCGCCGCAGCGTCGACGACGCCGACCTGCCCGCCTACCAGCGCGACTTCACGGTGCTGTCGACCCGCCTCGTGGCCGGCAAGCCGCAGATCAACGTGTTCGCGAGCGAGCAGCCGGACGCCGGTTTCGTGATGGTCGAGCCCGACCTCGAGGACGTCTATTTCCTGCAATTGCGCGCCGCGCAGCCCGCCCAACCAGCAGCCTGAGGAAACGACCATGTGGCAAGAATTCTTCCGTTTTGACCTGCGCTACCAACTGCGCCAGCCGCTCCTGTGGCTGACCGCGCTCGCGCTCTCGGCCATGGCCTTCATGAGCGCCGGCAGCGACGCCTTCCGCATCGGCGGCGCCATCGGCAACGTGCACATGAACGCACCGGTCGTCATCGCCAACCAATTGGCCGTGCTGAGCATCATCGCGATGTTCCTGGTGACGGTCTTCATCGCCGGCGCCGTGCTGCGCGACCGCGAGGTAGGCATCGCCGACATGCTGTTCGCCACGCCGATGCGCAAGACCGACTACCTGGCCGGCCGCTTCCTGGCCGGCTTCGCCGCGTGCCTTGCCATCTTCGGCCTGATCACGCTGGCCATGATGCTCGGCTCGCGCCTGCCCTCGATCGACCCGGCCCGCCTCGGCCCGTTCTCGCTGCACACCTACGCCTGGGGCTTTTTTGTCTTCGTGGTGCCCAACCTGCTGTTCGTCGCCGCGCTGCTGATGATGCTCGCCGCCACCACCCGTTCCATGATCCTCGTCTATGTCGGCGTGCTCGCCTTCCTGGTGCTGTGGGGAGTCGCGGGCGTCCTCGCCGGTGACAACCAGGCCTCGCTGGCCGTGTTGCTCGACCCGTTCGGCGTGCGTGCGCTCAAGCAGGCGACCCGCTACTACACGAGCGCCGAGTCGAACGCGCTGTTGCCGCCGCTCGACGGCCTGCTGTTGATCAACCGCCTGGTCTGGGGCGCGGTCGCGCTCGCCCTGTTCGCCGCCACCGTCGTCTGGTTCAAGCCGCAGCGCGCCGACACCGGCCGCGCCTGGTTCAAACGGCGCAGCAAGCCGGCCGCGGCCGGCCCTGCGGCACGCGTCACCGCCACGCGCCGCATCGCACCGCGTTTCACCGGCTCGACCGCATGGGCGCAATGGCTCGCGGTGCTGCGCTTCGACGCCAAGGGCGTGATCAAGAGCATGCCGTTCCTGGTCATGCTGCTGCTGGCCGTGGCCAACTTCGTCGCCAACTACACGATCGGCGGGATGCGCTTCGACAGCGCGCCCTACCCCCTGACGCGCCTGCTGCTCGAAGAGCTCGCCGGCGGCATCAATTCGGTGCTCGTGATCGTGCTCATTTTCTACAGCGGCGAGCTCATCTTCAAGGAACGGCAAGTCAAGATCAGCGACGTCAACGACGCCATGCCGGTGCCCGACTGGGTGCCCCTGACGGCCAAGGCCGCCGCGCTGGTCGCCGTCATCTTCGCCTTTTTGTTCACCGGCGTGGCCGCCGCGCTCGTGATCCAGTTGGCCAAGGGCGGCGCGCCCGTCGAAGCCATGCTCTACCTGCAAGGCACGCTGATCAACTCGGTCTACTTCATCCTGATGGCGCTCGCGATCCTGGCCCTGCACACGATCACCAACAACAAGTTCCTCGGTTATGCGCTGGCGATCGTGCTGTTTTTGTCGAACACCATCCTCAACGGCATGCACCTCGAACACAAGCTCTACAGCTTTGCCGCGCTGCCGCCGCTGACCTACTCCGACGTCAACGGCTACGGCCACTTTTTGAAGGGCTGGTCGTGGTTCGCGTTCTACTGGGCGCTGTTTTGCGTGGCCCTGCTGATCGTCGCACAAGCCTTCTGGCAACGCGGGCTGGCGCAAAGCGGACGCGCCCGCATCGGCGCGGCGCTGCGCAAGCTGCGCGGCAAGGCCGGCCTCGCATTGGCCGTGAGCATGGCGGCGTGGGCGGTCACCGGCGGTTGGATCTTTTACAACACCAACGTCCTCAACCGCTACCAGGCGAGCGACGTGGTGCTTGACGACCAGGCCGACTACGAAAAGCTGTACCGCAAAACGCTCGCCCTGCCGCAACCGAGCCTGACGAGCGTGCGCGCCGACGTCGCCATCTTCCCGGCCGAGCGGCGCGTCACGATCAAGGGCCACTACCTGCTCAAGAACAAGACCGCCGCCGCGCTCGACACGCTGCGCGTGCAAACCGACGTCAACACGGAAACGACGATCGACCAGATGCCGGCGCATAAAGTGCTGGTCGACGACAAGCGCTTCGGCTTTCGCGTCCTGCAGCTGGCCGCGCCGCTGGCCCCGGGCGCCACGCTCGCGCTCGACTTCACGGTCGAGGTGCGCAACCCCGGCTTCACCAACGGCGGCGCACCCGGCCAGATCAACCACAACGGCACCATGTTCGCGTCGGAGAATTTCTTCCCGACCCTCGGCTACGTGCAGGCGCGGGAGATCGAAGACCGCAACGAGCGCCGCCAGCGCGGCCTCGACGACACGCACCGCATGCCCAAGCTCGAAGACCAGCAGGCGCGCAACAGCAACTACTGGAAACTGTTTGGCTTCGACGCCGACCTGATCGATTTCGAGACCACCGTCTCGACCAGCGCCGGCCAGACCGCGATCGCGCCGGGCCGCCTCGAAAAGCGCTGGAAAAAAGACGGCCGCAACTATTTCCAGTACAAGATGGACCGGCCGATCCTGCCGTTCTTCTCGTACCAGTCGGCCGCCTGGGAAGTCAAGAAAGCCGCATGGAACGGCCTGCCGATCGAAGTCTATTACGACAAAAAACACGCCTACAACATCGACAGCATGGTCAAGGGCACCCAGCGCGCGCTCGACTATTACACCGCCAACTTCGGCCCCTACCCGCACAAGCAGGTGCGCATCCTCGAGTTTCCGCTGTACCTGCCGTTCGCGCGCAGTTTCCCGGGCACGATCCCGTTCTCGGAGTCGCTCGGCTTCATCTCCGACATGCGCGACCCGACCGCCGTCGACCACGTGTTCTATGTCACGGCGCACGAGATCGCGCACCAGTGGTGGGGCGACCAGGTCATCGCCGCCAATGTCCAGGGCAGCGGCATGCTCAACGAGTCGCTGGCCGAGTATTCCGCCCTGATGGCGCTCGAGAAGGAATTCGGCGCCGAGAAGGTGCGCCACATCCTGCGCTGGGACATGGACCAGTACCTGGCCGGCCGCGCCGGCGAATTGGTCGAGGAACTGCCGCTGTTCCGCAGCGAGGGCCAGATGTACCTGCACTACCGCAAGGGCAGCCTGGTCTTCTACCGCCTGCGCGAAGAGATCGGCGAGGCCGCGCTCAACCGCGCCCTGAAAGGTTTTCTCGACGCCAACCGGTACCAGACCTCGCCCTACCCGACCAGCCTCGACCTGCTCGCCTTCATCCGCGCCGAAGCGCGCCCGGACCAGCAGGACTTGATCACCGATATGTTCGAGAAGATCGTCATCTACGACAACCGCGTTCTCGAGGCGCACGCGCGCCGGCGCGGCGACGGCAAGTGGGACGTCACGGTCAAGCTGAGCCTCGCCAAGATCGAGGCCGACGGCAAGGGCAAGGAAAGCGCGCGCAAGTACGACGAGGCGGTCGACATCGGCGTGTTCGCGCGCGCCGCCGGCGCCGGGGAGAAGGATGAACGCGTATTGCACCGCAAAAAGGTGCTGCTGCCGGCGGGCGAATCGACCATCACCATCACGGTCGCCGAGAAGCCGTACGACGTCGGCGTCGACCCCTACAACCTGCTGATCGACCGGGTCGCGGCCGACAACCGCAAGCCGGTCACGCTCGCCAGGTAGGATTCCAGGCGGGATTGCAGGCAGGATTAAAGGCGGTTGACCTGCTTGAACTCGGCGGCGCGGCGGCGCGACATCGGCACCTTGATGTCGTCCTTGAGCGTCATCACCATGCCGCCCGCCGGGCCCGGCGCGATGTCGACCACGAACTTGAGGTTGACGATCTGGCGCCGGCTCACCCGCATGAAGCTGTCGGGGTCGAGCTTGGCCTCGAGCTGGTTGAGCGAGCGCAGCAGCAAGGGCCGGTTGTTGTCGAAATACACGCGCGTGTAATTGCCCTCCGATTCGAACAACACGATCTGCTCCATCGCGACGAACCAGCAGCGCTCCCCATCCTTGATGAACACCTTGCCGTCGGCGCCCGCCGGCCGCTCCTTCGGCGCGTCGGACTGGCGCTGGTACTTGAGCAGGGCGTGGGCCAGCCGCGGCGGCTCGATCGGCTTGAGCAGATAGTCGAGCGCGCTGACGTCGAAGGCCTTGATCGCGTAGGTGTCGAAGGCGGTCGTGAAGATCACCGCCGGCGGCGCGTCGAGCGCGGCGAGCAGATCGAAGCCGCTGCCGCCCGGCATCTGGACGTCGAGGAAAATCAGGTCCGGCGCCAGTTCGGCGATGGCCTCCAAGCCATCGCGCATATTGGCGGCCTCGCCGATGACGACCACCTCGGGATGGGCCAGCAGCAGGCGGCGCAGCTCGTAGCGCGCCAGCCGTTCGTCGTCGATGATCAGTGCTTTCATGCGGTTTCCTGTGGCAGCGTGATGCGCGCGACCACCCAGCCGTCATGCGCCGACAGGGTGCAGGTCGCGCGCGGGCCGAACAGCAACGCGAGCCGCTTCGAGGTGTTGACCAGGCCAAGCCGGGTCGAGGCGCTGGCCGCGGCCAGTTGGCCCTGGTTGGCGATGCTGATCTCGACCATGTCGTCGACGCGGCGCGCCGCGATGCGCAGCTCGCACACCTCCATGCTGCGCTCGACGCCATGCTTGACCGCGTTCTCGACCAGCGTCTGCAATGCCATCGGCGGCAGCGCCACCTCAAGCAGCGCGTCGGGCACATCGACCGTCAGATGCAATCGCTCGTCAAAGCGCAGCTTCTCCATCCCGAGGTAGGCGTCGACGGCGGCCAGCTCGTCGGCCAGGCGCACGGTGTCGGCCTGGCCCGCCTGCAGGCTGTGGCGCATCATGCCGGCGAGCTGGCCGACGGCGCGCGCGGCCGCGGCCGCGTCCTGGTAGATCAGCGCGCGGATGCTGTTGAGGCTATTGAAGAAGAAATGCGGGTTGATCTGCGCCTGCAGCGCGCGCAGCTCGGCGTCCTTGACGCTCACTTCGAGCTCGAGTTTTTCGAGCTCGAAGCGGGTCGCGCGCCGGCGCGACTGCGCGAACGCGTAGCACAGCGTCCATACCAGGAACACCCCGAACCACAAAAAGAAAACCGCCACCACCAACCGCGGCACCGCGTCGGGCTCGTCGGTCAGGAAGCGCCCATCGCGGAAGATCTGGTCGGACAGCACCAGCACGCCCGTCTGCACCAGCGCCAGCGCCAGCAGCCACGCGAGGAAGCGCTTGACCGGAAAGGCACCGCTGCCGTGCAGCCAGCCGCGCTCGCGCAAATGCAGGCGCCACCAGTGCGACAGGGCGAAGCCGAACACCATGCAGGTGGTCTTGGCGGCGGCGAAGCGCAGCACCGAGTCCCAGCTGCCGGCGGTCGACGACCACACGTTGAACACGGTCAACGCGCCCCAGCCGCCGAGCTGGCACAGCCAGTAGGCGCGCTCGACGCCGGCGTCGGCGACGGCGGCGCGCTCGGCGTCGGCCGCGCCGCCGTTCAATCCTGCTGCTTGGATTCCTTGCATGCTCTAGGTCACTTTTTCTTCAACAGGTCGAGCAGCGCCACGACGCTGGTCGCCACGCCGGTCTTGATCGAAACGTCCGGCACCACCTTGAACAGCGGGCTGTGGTTGCTCGGGACCGCGGTGCCGCTGCGCGCGGCCTGCGCCATCTCGGCGGCGCTCGTGCCGCCGACGCGGAAATACACGCTCGGGATGTAGGGATTGCTCGTGAAGTTGACGAAGTCCTCGGCCCCCATCCCGCCGCGCTTGTATTCCGTGCTGAAGATGTCGCCGCCGAGCTTGTCGCGCCATACCGCCTTCAGGCGCTCGCTGAGCGCGGGGTCGTTCAGGACGGGCGGGGCCGGATCATCGGTGACCTTGATTTCGGGAAGCATGTTCTCGGCGATGCCGGCCGCGCGCGCGGTGTTGAGCGTCACCCGCGTGATCGCCTTGAGCAGCAGTTCGCGCGCGGCCACGCTTTCCGAGCGCACCGTCAACTCGAGTTTGGCCGTGTCGGAGATGATGTTGCCCTTGGTGCCGGCGTGGAAGGAGCCGACCGTGATCAGGCCGGGCTCGCGCGGCGACAGCTCGCGCGAGGTGATCGTCTGCAGCGCCATCACGATCTGCGCGCCGATCACCACCGGATCCTTGCCCGTGTGGGGCGCGGCGCCATGGGCGCCAAGCCCGTGCACGATGATCTCGAGGCTGTCGACGCCCGAATACGGCGCCTCCGAGACATCGATCGTGCCGGCCGTCAAACCGCTCGCCACATGCAGCGCCAGAGCGAAATCGGGCTTGCCGAAGCGCTGCCACAGGTTGTCGCTCATCATGTCGCGCGCGCCGCCGATGCGCTCCTCGGCCGGCTGCGCCAGCAGCATCAGCGTGCCCGACCATTCGGCGCGGCGCCCCGCCATCTGGCGCGCTGTGCCCACCATGCTGGTCATGTGCACATCGTGTCCGCAGGCGTGGCTGACCGGCACCTCCCTGCCGCCGTCGTCCTTTTGCGTCACTTTCGAGGCGTAGGACAGACCGGATTTTTCCAGCACCGGCAAGCCGTCCATGTCGGCGCGCAGCATCACCATCGGCCCCGGGCCGTTCCTTAGGATCGCCACCACGCCCGTCTTGCCCACGCCCCCGGTCACCTCGAAGCCGGCCGCGCGCAGCTCCCCGGCCATGCGCGCGGCCGTCTTGAATTCCTGGTAGGACAGCTCGGGATTGCGGTGCAGATGGTCGAACAGGGGGGCGAGGTGGGCATCGTAGTCGCGCGCGATCGCTTTGCCCAGGGCGGTGTCGGCGGCGCCGGCCATGGCGGCGGGCAGCGCGAGCGCCGTCAAAAGGAGGAATTTATGCACGGCGGCTCCACAAGGCTATGAGAGCCGCAAAAATATCACTTTCTAAACGGAAAGGACAGGATCATTTTTCTGGCGGCCGGCGCAATGCCCGCGGCGGGCGATAGAAGGCCGTTGGTGGCGCCGATGGCCTGCGCTTCAAAAGCCGACCCGGTTGTATTTGTTCGCATTGCGCATATGCGATTGCTGGTTGCTGCCGGGCTGGCCGAACGCTTCGATGCCGCGCGCGTAGCCATACTGCCACTGCGCGTCGATATGCTCGACGTAGGTCGCGTGGCTGCCGGGCATGACCAGGCGGATCCGGTTGTGCCGCCACGACAGCAACTTCTGCATGCCGCGCGTGCTCAGGACCCGCTCGACGTCGGAGGTGTCGACCCAGACGTCGGCATGTTGCGCGTGGATGTGGCGCAGGCGCGCGTTGCCGTCGATGCCGAGCACCGTGCGCAGCGCCGGAATCGCGAGCGCGCGGTTGAATTGCGACTTCATCTCGATGGTCACGCTGTCGGCGAGGCGGTGCGCGAGCTCGATCGGAAACAGGTCGATCACGCCGCCCATATAGTGTCCCGAGCTGTGCGTGTGGCAGCGGAAGTAATACATGTCCGAAATCGAAATGCGCACCGCGTCGGCAACCGGCATCGCGACGTCGAGCCGCAGCGGCGCCTCGATCGCGTTGTCGCCCCATTCGGGTACGCTTAGCGGCGCGACCGCGCCGTCGAGCAAGGCGGCGCTGCGCGGGTCCGTGAACACGGTTTCGGCGAACAGTTTGCGCCCGCCCCGCAATTGCCCGACCTCGTCCGGCGAGAAAAGTATCTTGCCGCCAACGATCGCGAGCGCGACCTCGCTGTCGCCTTGGCGCGGCGGCAGCGGCAGCTGCGCGGGGATGTCGAAAAAATAGTCGTCGAACAGATCGGGAATCCGCGCCGCGCGCCCGGAGCTGAGGTGGCGCTTGATGGCATGCGCAAACGAGCGGCCGATCGCCGCCTTCGGGGTCGATCGCAAGCCGCACATGAAAGCGTACATTTCGGGCGAGCTGACCCATTTCTTGCGCTGCGCGTCGTCGGGCAGCGCCGCGATCACGGCGGCCGCGATCGAACCGCCGCAACTGGCCAGCAACACATCGGGCGCCTTGCCCGACTCGACGGCCGCCGCGTACATGCCCAGGTAATAGCTGAAACGGAAGCCGCCTCCCGCCATGACCATGCACCGCCTGTATTTTTTTGAATCTGCCATAGGCAGGAATCATGCCTCACCGTCCGCCTGGCAACAAGGATTTCAGTCGATGGCCTTGCCGGCGCGCGGCGCAGCGTCCCGCGCCCAGCTGCCGGCAGGCGGGCAAGGTCGCGACCGCGTCGTCAGACACCGTTCCGCACGCGTTTTCGCTTACCTCAACGGAATACGGCCGCAGAGTAGTATTACTACAAAGTATTTCTTTTTGTGCGCTTTCCTACTACTATGCATGCAGAATCGCCATGAAGACGCAGTCCGCAATAGGTAGCTTGAATACAAATAGGAGACGAACATGGAATTTTGCACCAAATTTGGAAAGGCGCTCGCGTTGACGCTGGTCTTGGGCGCCTCCTGCGGCGCGGCCGCCGCGCACACGCCACCCCCGGCCCCGCAGGCCCCGGGCGCGGCCGCCCCGATGACCCATCCGGCCTGGACCCACGACGCCAACATTTACGAAGTCAATATCCGGCAATTCACCAAGGAGGGCACCTTCAATGCCTTCGCCACCCACCTGCCCCGGCTAAAAAAAATGGGGGTCGACATCTTGTGGCTGATGCCGGTGCAGCCGATCGGCGTGAAAAACCGCAAGGGCACGCTGGGCAGCTACTACGCCGTGCGCGACTACACGGCCGTCAATCCCGAGTTCGGCGACATGGACGACTTCAAGCGCATGGTCGGGCAGGCCCACCGACTCGGCATGCGCGTGATCCTCGACTGGGTCGCCAACCACACGGCGTGGGACAACCCCTGGGTCACCGCGCACGACGACTGGTATAAAAAAGACGCGAAGGGCGAGATTTTCCCGGTCACCTTCACCAACGGCGGCGAGCCCGAGTATTGGACCGACGTGGTCGCGCTCGACTACACCCGGCCGGCGCTGTGGAAAGGCATGACCGAGGCGATGGCGTTCTGGGTGCGCGAAACCAATATCGACGGCTTCCGCTGCGACGTCGCCGGACTCGTGCCGACCCCGTTCTGGAACCAGGCGCGCGCAGAACTGGACAAGATCAAGCCCGTGTTCATGCTGGCTGAATGGGACGAACCCGGCCTGCACGATCAAGCCTTCGACATGACGTACGACTGGAACCTGTCCGGGCTGTTCAAAAGAATCGGCAAGGGCGAGGCCGACGCGCGCGACCTGGCCGCCTATCTGGACAAGCCGGCCAAGGCGTATCCGCGCCACGCCTACCGCATGTTGTTCACCAATAACCACGACATCAACTCCTGGCAGGGGACCGACAAGGAGTTGTACGGCCCCGCCTACCAGGCCATGGCGGTGCTGGCGGCCACCCTGCCGGGCATGCCGCTGGTCTACGGCGGGCAGGAATCGGGGCTCGACAAGCGGCTGGCGTTCTTCGAAAAAGACCCGATCGCCTGGAACGGCTACCCGCTCGAGAAGTTCTACATGGGCCTGCTCGGGCTTAAAAAGGCCAATCCCGCCCTGGGCAACGGCCAGTACGGCGCCCCTGCCGAGGTGCTCGACACCGGCAACGTCAAGGTGTTCGCGTTCCGCCGCGCGCAGGCCGGCAACACGGTCACGGTGGTGGTCAACGTCTCGGCGGGCAAGCAGGGCTACACGCTGCCGGGCGCCAAGCCCCGCACGCTGGAGCCATGGTCGTGGCGCATCGCCGCGGGCAGGTGAGACTGGACAAGTGGGACTGGACAAGTGGGACTGGACAAGTGAGACTGGACAAGTGAGACTGGACAAGTAGCTAGGATTCGCCTATTTTGATTCCTGCTGGCATTTTCATGCCAGAAAGAACATCAAAAGGGCGAACACCATGCATGCGGACGAGCGCATCGACATTGTCTATCTGTGGGTCGACGGGGCCGACCCGGCGTGGCAGGCGCGGCGGCGCAAGGCGCTCGGCCTGGGCGCGCCCGAGCGGCCCGCGCCGCACGGCGACGTGCAGGGCCGCTACCGCGACAACGGCGAGTTGCGCTTCAATTTGCGCGCGCTTGAGCGCTTTTTCCCCACCCACGGCCATGTTTTCATCGTCACCGACGGCCAGACGCCATCCTGGCTGCGCCCGTCCGAGGGCTTGAGCATCGTCGACCACCGCGCGCTGATGCCGGCGGCAAAGCTGCCCGTGTTCGACTCGGGCCACATCGAATCGTATCTGCACCACCTGCCCGGGCTGGCCGAGCGCTTCATCTATCTCAACGACGACGTGTTTTTCGGCGCGCCCGTGGACCCGGCCGTCTGGTTCGGGCCGGCCGGCGTGGCGGTGTTCCGCGAACGGGCGAACGTGCCGGCCTATGCCGGGCCGCAACCGTTCGAGAGCGCGCTGGTCAACGCCTCGCTGCTGTCGCAGGCCTGGTTGTCGGCGCGCGACCCGCTCTACCGCCACGTGCCGCGCATCTTCGCGCACTCGCCGCGGCCGATGCTCAAAAGCGCCCTGGACGAGCTCGAATCGGCGGCGCCGGAGTTGTTCAGCCAAGTGCGCAGCAGCGTGTTCCGCTCGTGGGCGGTTCCGCCGCTGCTGCCCGACCTGGTGCCGCGCTGGCTGCTGCACACGGGGCGCGCGCTGGAACTGGAGAACAATGGCATGTATCTGCGCACGGGCGCCGCCGACGCGGCGCGGCAATTTGAACAATTGCGCGCGAGATTCGGCCGCCTGCCGTTTTTTTGCATCAACGACACGAGCGACGAGGCCGCGCCCGACGCGCCCGAACTGCTTCAGGTGGGCCAGAACCTGGCGCGGCTGCTGCCGGCGCCGTCGCGCTTCGAGCGCGCAGGCGTTTGCAGTGTGAGGCGGCGTACCGCGCCTTACGCGTGCGCGACCACGGCGGCGGCCGACATCAGGTCGTCAATCAGCGCCAGCGCGTTTTTGCCCGACATGCCATGCGGGTTGAGCTCGGCGCACTCCGAATAGCGCAGCAGCGTGGCGCGGTTGACCTTGCACAGATTGGCCTGGCCCATGGTCCAGCCCGAATAACGTCGCTCGTCGATCTCTTCGTAGTGCAGCAAGATCACATCGCTGTGGCGGGCGTCGCCGAGGATTTTCGCGTACAGGCCGTTGACGGCGTCGCGCCCGCCCTCGAGCACCTGCATGAACACCTTGTCGGTATGGCACAGCACGCCCGTGATGCCGTGCGGCGGATTGAATTCGCGCGACTGCCGGGTGATCTCTTGGACCGTGTCGCAGATGGTGTCGCCGGCGATGCGGCTGGCGTACAGGAGTCGGACAAGCATGATGTTCTCTCTCGTGTTCAGTATGGGGTTGGCCTAACGCTTGATCAGCGACAGGAATTCGCGGCGCAGGGCGGCGTCCTTGAGGAAGGAGCCGTGCATGACGCTGTTGATCATCTTGGCGTCCATGTCCTTGACGCCGCGCCACTGCATGCAGAAATGATCGGCCTCCATGACCACGGCCAGGCCGTCGGGCTGCATTTTGTCTTGCAGCACGTCGGCCAGCTGCACCACCGCCTCCTCCTGGATTTGCGGACGGCACATGATCCATTCGGCGATGCGCGCGTACTTGGACAGGCCGATCAGGTTCGAATGCTCGTTCGGCATGACCCCGATCCAAACCTTGCCGATGATCGGGCACAGGTGGTGTGAGCAGGCGCTGCGCACGGTGATCGGGCCGATGATCATGAGTTCGTTCAAGTGCGAGGCGTTGGGGAATTCGGTCACCGCCGGCATCGGCACGTAGCGCCCGCTGAAGACCTCGTTGATGAACATCTTGGCGACCCGGCGACCCGTGTCCTGGGTGTTGTGGTCGCTCACCGTGTCGATCACCAGGCTCTCGAGCACGCCCTGCAGTTTGGCCGTCACCTCGGCCATCAGCAAGTCGAGCTCGCCCGGCTCGATGAAGCGGGCGATGTTGTCGTTGGCGTGGAAGCGGGTCTTGCTCGCCATCAGGCGCGCGCGAATGCGCTCGGACACGGGAACGCTGACGGGTTTGAGTAGGTTGGTCGAATCGGTAGACATGCCACATTTCCAAATAAAAGTTTAGTGCGGTTCCAGTGCGTTTGCAACGCCGTAAGGGTCCCATCGTACCCGAATTTCCGGTTCGCCAATGAAAGCCGTTTATTTCCCGGCGCATAGAAAAACAGGGGACCACGGCGTGCCGTTGTCCCCTGTCCGGTTTGTTCCCGATTCAAGCGGCCCGTCCCGGGCCGGCCCTTACCAGCTCAGCTTGACGGTGTATTTACCGCTCGTCGCGCCCGTGCCGCCGCTGTAGTACTTCACCTGCACGAAGCGGGTGAAGGTCGAGGTGCCGGTGTTGGTGACGACCACCGTGTCGGTGGCGCCGGCCCCGTTCTCGCTTTTGCTCAGCAGCGTGCCCGCGCTGTTGTACACGAACAGGTCGTAGTCGGCGGTGGAGGCGCCCGGCACCATGGTCGAGGTCAGCGTTTTACCGGCCGGCAGTTGCACCGAGAAGTAGTCGGAATCGGTCGTCGAGCCCATGTTGCCGAGCACCGTGGTGCCGCTGGTGGCGACCGGGTCGGCGCTGGCGGTGGTGTTGTTGGACTCCGACTCGTTCATGGTCAGGACCAGCGGCGAGGCCGAATTGACGGCGGCCAGCGCATCGACGATGCCGGTGCCGCAGCCGGAGCAGGTGGCCGGGAAGGCGCGCGTGGTCGACTTGAGCTTGCTTTCGACCTCGGCCACCGTCAGCGCGCTGTTCTTCGACAGCATCAGCGCGGCCACGCCGGCCACGTGCGGCGCCGCCATCGAGGTGCCCTGGAAGAACGCGTAGTTGTCCGACGCCGGCGCGGTGGTGCCGCTGTTGAGCGTCGACAGGATGCCGTTGGCGTTGACGCTGGTGTCGCCGCCGGGGGCGGCCACGTCGACCACGGAGCCGTAGTTCGAATACCAGGCGCGCCCGCCGGAGCGGTTGGTCGCGGCGACGGTCGTCACGCCGACGCAGTTGGACGGGTTGAAGCCGCCGGCGTCGCTGTTGTCGTTGCCGGCCGCGACCACGATGATGGCGCCGCGCGAGCGGGCGCTGTTGATCGCGTTCTGGGTGGTGGTGTCGCACGCGCCCGAGCCGCCGAGCGACATGTTGATCACGCGCGCCGGATTGGCGTTGGCCGGCACGCCGGTCACTGCGCCGCCGGCCGACCAGATGATCGCGTCGGCGATGTCGGAGGTGTAGCCGCCGCACTTGCCGAGCACGCGCACCGGCACCACTTTGGCGTTGTACGCCACGCCGGCCACGCCGACGCCGTTGTTGGTCTTCGCCGCGATGGTGCCGGCCACGTGGGTGCCGTGCCAGCTCGAGGACTGGTCCGAGGTCGGCTGGCCGCCGCCGCAGCCGCCGGCGGTGACGGCGTCGCCGGTGTCGCTGGCGTCGGTGTCGCGGCCGTTGCCGTCATTGGCGATGGCGGCGGTGCTGATGAAGTCGTAACCCTGCAGGAACTGGCCGCTCATGTCGGCGTGCGGGCGGTAGCCGGTGTCGATGACGGCGACCTTGACGCCGGTGCCGGTGGCGGCGTCCCATGCCGCTGGCAGGCGCAGGCCGCCGGCCGTCTCGAAGTAGTGCCACTGCTCGGCGTAGCGCGGATCGTTCGGCGTGAACTGCTTTTGCATCATGCGGTCCGGCTCGGCGTACTCGACCGAGGCGTCGCCCGCCTTCAGTTCGGCGGCCAGCGCGGCCACGTCGGCGACCGACATTTTTTTGCTCAGCTGGAACACGTTGGCGCCGGTGGCGATCGCGTGCAGCGCGCGCATCGTCACACCGTGGCTCTGGCCGGCGCGGGCGGCCTTCGCCATGCGGTCCTTGGCAACGGCCGGCACATTGGCCGCCCGCTTGCCGCTCGGGGTCGCGTCCTTGTATTTGACGATCAGTCGGTCGGTATCCTGCTGGTAGTTCTTCGACGCGGCGTTGGCGTGGAAGTCGGGGACGCCCGCGACCGCGACCAGCGGGCCGGCGGTGATGACCGCCGCTGCACAAAACTTCAAAAATGACGGGTACGTAAGTTGCGTTTGCTTCATTTCGTTCCTCAATTTTCCGATAAAAATTTTATGAAGGAAGACGCGGGCGGATCCACCGTAGTCTGCCGTTTATCCCTGTTTTTCAGGGGCACGCTTTTTTAAGCGGGCTGTGCAATGTACGCCGAAAATGGGCGCCGGAAATATGTTTTGAAACAATTTTGCGCCTTTACAACAGTCTCATTTTAGACATTTTACCTGACAGGAATCACAACTTTCCATGGGTGTAACTACTTGAATTCTAAAGTGGTTTCCTTGGGCACACACTCGTTCCGAACGCGCAGGCCGGGCGCGGCGCAAGCGGTGACCGCAAGGGCCGTGGATTTAAGAATTCACGTTTGGTCAAGCCAAGTTGAAACACCGCTGCGCGCCGGGCGCGCAAGCGCTTGCCGGGCGGCGCGGCGCGAGCGCGGCATGGGTCGGTTTCCGGTCGTACGTCGCATAAAGATTGCGCTATCGGGGTCAGACCCCGATAGCGCAAGCTGTTGCGCGGGACATCGCCGGGATGGCGGCCGGCAGCGCCGTCGCCCCCTTGCCAGGACGGAAATTTGCGACGCACCGCGGGCCCCGCCGGGCGCGCTACAATAGACCGTCCGCGCATCCGCGCGGCCCTGCCGCCCCGGGGACCGGGCAAGCCACCTGCCCATGAATATCACGCTCGCATCACCCTCGCTGCCCGAGGCCGTCGCACTCATCGCCGAACTCGACGCCTACCAGCTCACCCTGTACCCGCCCGAAAACGTGTTCTCGACCGACCTCGCGGCGCTGCCCGCAGACGCCGTGCTGTTCGCGCTCGCGCGCGACGCCGGCGGCGCGGCGGTCGGCTGCGCGGCGCTGGTGCTCACGCCCGCTTACGGCGAACTCAAACGGATGTATGTGCGCCCCGGCCAGCGCGGCCGGGGCGTGGCGCGCAAACTGCTCGCGCTGCTCGAGGCGCAGGCGCCGCTGCGCGGCTGCCGCCTGCTGGCGCTCGAAACGGGCCCGCTGCAGCCCGAGGCGATCGCCCTTTACCAGGACCTCGGCTACCGGCTGACAGGCCCGTACGGCGACTACGCCGAGGACCCGCTGAGTGTATTTATGCAAAAAAGTATATAGGGCAAAAATGCGCGCGCACACGCTTTGACGCGCCCCGCATCAGTTAACCCATGTATGATTGACCCTTAATTCGCGTAAGGAACCATCATGAACCAACGCCGCTCTTTCCTCAAAAGCTCAGTAGTTATCGCATCGGCAATGGGTGTGCCCGCGCTCGCGCGCGCCGCCGTCGCCCAGCCCAACGAACGCATCCTGCGCCTGTACAACACGCACACCGGGGAAACCCTCAAGAGCGTGTTCTGGGCCGAGGGCCAGTTCGTGCCCGACGCGCTCGCCGACATCAACCACCTGCTGCGCGACCACCGCAACAACAAGATCGCGCCGATGGACCCGCAACTGCTGGTCCTGCTCGAGCGCATCAGCGGCAAGCTCGGCAAAGACAACCTGGTGCACATCATTTCGGGCTACCGTTCGCCGGAATCGAACCGGCTGCTCGCCGAGCGCTCCAACGGGGTCGCCAAGCACAGCATGCACCTCGAAGGCAAGGCCATCGACGTGCGTATGCCGGGCCGCGCGCTCGCCAGCGTGCACAAGGCCGCGCTGAGCGCACGCTCCGGCGGCGTAGGCTACTACCCAAGTTCGCAGTTCGTCCACCTCGACACCGGCCGCTTGCGCAACTGGTAACAAGCTGCCACGCGCCGGCAACGTGCCGGCAACTGGCTGCCGAACTGGCTGGCGAACTGGCTGGAAACAACGCGGCAACGGGCCGGAAAATGACCGGCAAGAAATGCGACACCGTGGCGCGCACCCCGCGCGGCTACTTCTGAAACACCACAGGCAGGCCGACCGCGGCGGCCTGCGCCACCCGGCGCGCATCCCAGTTGCTCAGGCGGATGCAGCCGTGGGACTTGGTCCTGCCGATTTTGCCCGGCTGGGCCGTCCCGTGAATTCCAAGATGCCTTTTTGATAATGCAATCCAGACCACGCCCACCGGGTTGTTCGGTCCCGGCGGCAGCGTGGCCGGACGATCGTTCGGACCGGCGTCCCAGAACAGGCGCGGATTGTAGCGGTAGCTCGGGTCGTGCGCGATCGCCGTGACCGACCATGTGCCCAGCGGCAGCGGGTCGCGCGGGCCGCCCATGGTTACGGGGAACTGCGCGAACGTGGCGCCGTGCTCGTCTTGCAGCGTCAGCGTGCCGTCCGAGCGGTCGACCACGATCCGTGCCGCCGCCGGCAACACGGCGGCCGGGGCCACGTTAGGCACCACGATCGCGGCGCCGGCGCGATCGAGCCGCCGGCCGGGATTGAGCGCGCGCAGCAAGGACGGGCTCGCGTGGAAGCGCTCGCCGAGCGCCTCGGCCGCGCTGGCGTAGCCGAGGGCGCGCCGGCGCGCCTTGGCCGCCATGCCCGCGGGCACGGGGCGGTACGGTCCGGCCGCGTCCGCCGCGCTGACGGTGTAGTGGACCAGCAGCGGCGCCGTGTCAAGCTCGAGCTCGGCCACGGTGGCCGCGTCGAGCGCGCCGGTGGCCGGCAACTGGCGCGCGTTCTGGAACGCCGTGAGCGCCAGGGCCAGCTTGGCGCCGCCGCGGCCGTCGATTTCGCCGGCCGGGAAATTGGCGCGGTCGAGCAGGATTTTGGCGCGCAGCACGGGGCTCGCCAGTGTCGCGTCGGCGGCATCGGCGGCTTCGGCTTCGGCTTCGACGGCGGCGGCGGCGACCGACGGCGCCGCCTCGTCCACCCAGGCTTCGGGCGCCGTCCGCGGCGCGTCCTGCGCAGGGCCTGAAACCGGACCCGACAACAGTGCCAATAAAATAAGACGATTCATGCGGCCAGCTTAAATCGCGCCCCGCCGCGCCCTCTGTGCGACAACTCACCATGCGGCCGGATTGACACGTGCGCCACAAAAACGCGGCCCGCGCGCCAGTTTCAACATTAAATTGGCATGCGTACCCAAGTTTTGTAATTGGTGCATCATTTCTTAGTTACAATTACCAATGCGCGCTTGCGCAATGACACGGATCGAACGCATGCGCGCAGCGGCAACTGGTACCATTTTCGACGTCGGCGGGATGAGCCCGTGCTAGACGGCCGCCTGTCGCTGACCACGCCCGAGGGCGTGCGCCTGCTGCTGACCCCCGCCGGCCCCTACCTGCGCGCCGGCGCCTGGGCCCTCGATTTCGCGCTCTGGGTCATCTTCATGGTCGGCGTGCGCGCCGTGCTGCCCTTCAGCAAACTGTTCGACGGCCTGTTTTTGCTGCTCTTGTTCCTCAGCTACTGGGGCTACCCGATCGTGTGCGAGGTGCTGTGGCACGGCCAGACGCTGGGCAAGCGCGCGGCCGGCATCGCGGTGCTGCGCGCCGACGGCCTGCCGGTGCGGGTGCGCGAATCGGCGCTGCGCAACCTGCTGCTGGTGGCCGACTTCATGCCCATGTTCTACCTCAGCGGCCTGGCCTGCATGCTGATCGACCCGCGCTTCCGGCGCCTAGGCGACATCGTCGCCGGCACCCAGGTGGTGCACGTCGAAAAGCCGCGCAAGCGGCGCCCGGCCGTCGCGGCCGAGCCGCTGGCGCTGCCGTTCGCGCTCAGCCTCGCCGAGCAGCGCACGCTGGCCGACCTGTTCGAGCGCGAACACGGGCTGCCGGCCGAGCGCATGGACGAGCTGGGCACGCTGGCCGCGCCACTGACCGGCTGCGAGGGCGGCGCCTCGATCGAGCGCATGCGGCGCTACGCCGCCGGACTGGCCCACTGAGGCGGCCCCGATGAAACAAACCCAATTCGAAGCCGCGCACGCTGAGCTGTGGAGCGAGATCGGCGCCATCCTCGGCCCCGATCAACCGAACGCGCACGCGCTGCCGGGGCTGTACCGGCGCCTGTGCCAGTGCCTGGCGCTGGCCGACCAGCGCGCCTACTCGCCGGCGCTGACCGACCACCTGCAGAAGATGGTCGCCGACTGCCACCGCCGGCTGTACGGGGCGGTCGCCGCGCGCCCCAACAACGTCGTCACGATGCTGCGCTTCGATTTTCCGCGCCGGGTGCGCGCCGAGTGGCGCCTGCTGCTGTTCGCCTCGCTCGCGTTCTGGGGCGTGGGGCTGGCCACCGGCCTGCTGGTCTGGCTCGAGCCGCACTGGGCCTACAGCTTCATGTCGTCGCGTGAACTCGACGACGTGCGCCGGATGTACGCCGCGGCCGACTTCAACGACGGGCGCGGCGGCGAGGGCGACGTGCTCATGTTCGGCCACTACATCTGGAACAATGTGTCGATCGGCTTCCGCACCTTCGCCGGCGGCATTTTCGGCGCCCTCCCCGCGCTGCTCAGCCTCGGCTTCAACGGCATGCACATCGGCGTGGTCGGCGCCTGGCTGGGCAAAGACCCGCAGACGTCCCAGAATTTCTGGTCGTTCGTGATCACCCACGCCAGCTTCGAGGTCACCGGCCTGGTGCTGTCGGGCATGGCCGGCATCCGGCTTGGCCTGACGGTGATCAAGCCGGGCCGGCGCAGCCGCGGCCACGCGCTCGCGCTCGCCAGCAAGGACATGTTCCCGGTTATCGCCGGCGCCGCCATGCTGACGGTGCTGGCCGCCTTCGTCGAGGCGTTCTGGTCCGCCAGCGCGGTGGTCCCGCCCGGCGTCAAGTTCGGCGTCGGCGGCCTGTGCTGGTTGGCCGTCATCGCCTTTTTCGCCTTCGCCGGCCGCGCGCGGAACTGAGGGGCGCGCCGATGCAACTGGATAAACTGCAAATCGAACTGCGCCCGCGCACCAACGCGCAGGCGCTCGACCTCGGCCAGGCGCTGCTGCGCTCCTGCGCCGGCCCCGCCTACAAGGCCTGGCTCGCGCTGTGGTTGCCCGTGATCGCGCTTGCCGCCGCGCTGACCGCGCTCGTGCCCGAGGCGCTCGCCCTGTGGATGCTGCTGGCCTTGTGGTGCAAGCCCTTGCTCGAGCGCGCCCCGCTGTACGTGCTCTCGCGCCAGGTGTTCGGCGAGTCGGTGACGGGGGGCGAGGCGGTGCGCGCGTGGCCGCGCCAGCTCGGCGGCGGCTGGTTCGCCCTGCTCACCTGGGGCCGCCCGCTCGCGCTTGGCCGTTGCCTGATGCAACCGGTGTGGCAGCTGGAACAGGCGCGCGGCAAGGCCGCCCGCCTGCGCCGCAAGGTGCTCGGCCGCAATGGCACCATGCAATCGGCCGTCCTGTTCGGCCTGGTTTGCCTGTGCTTCGAGGCGGTGCTCGCGCTGGGCGCGCTGGCCCTGCTGGGCAGCTTCCTCGGCGAGGGCGCCAATCCACTGAAACTGCTGTTCGGCAAGTCCCCCTACGTGCCCGGCCTGGTATTGGCCGGCTTCGCGCTCGCCACCGGCATCATGGGGCCGGTCTACACCGCGGGCGGCCTGACCCTGTACCTGAACCGGCGCGCCACGCTCGAGGCATGGGACATCGAGATCCGGCTGCGCCAGATCAGGGCGCCGGCGACAACGGCGCGCGCGCGCGGACCCGCCGGCGCGGCGCTGGCGCTGGCGCTGGCGCT
>NZ_PXWF02000269.1 GCF_003011895.2 Massilia glaciei
ACGGAGCTGTCGGCCATCGGCGCCGACGCGCCGACCCCGCAGCCGGGCGCGCAGGTGCAGCAGGCCGCGCCCGCGCAGGCCCGCCCGCAGGGCGGCGCCGACAAGGTCGCCGCGCGCGTGGGCACGCCGGGCTGGAACAACCAGGTCGGCCAGCGCATCGTGTTCATGGTGGCCGGCAAGGAGCAAAGCGCCTCGCTCACGCTCAACCCGCCCGAACTGGGGCCGATGCAGGTGGTGCTCAGCGTGACGGGCGACCAGACCAGCGTCACCTTCAGTTCGGCCCAGCCCGAGGTGCGCCAGGCGCTCGAAAACGCGCTGCCGCGCCTGCGCGAGATGATGAACGAGAGCGGCATCGAACTTGGCAACGCGAGCGTGAACGCGGGCATGCCCGACGCCCAGGCCGGCTCCGGCGCGCGCGACGGTGGCGCCGACGGCGCGCGCCGGCTGGCCGGCCAGCCGGACGGGGCCGGCGAACCGGTGCGGGTGGCCGAACGCGCGCTCGCGCTCGGCGGCGGGGTCGGCCTGGTCGACACCTTCGCCTAGCCCTCCCCGATGCGCGCCAAAGCACGCCCATGCCGTGGCAAACCCGCCGCGAACTGTTTCTTTTCGACACACCGGCCGCCCGATCGAATGCCGATAATGACATAATGACGCATCAGGCACGCATCAGGCCGGCGCCTCGGGCGCAAGCCACATGCGCACGCGACTTCAGCGCCACGATCAACCAGCAACACAGCCGCACCGAGGCATCTTGAACCCGAACCTGAAACCGAATCCGAGAATGAGAGCTGATCCGAAAGTCGAGACAGCGCCCAAGCCGGCACCCAAATCGTCGAAAACGATGCCATTCGCGCTCGCCGGCGTGTTCCTGCTTATGGTCCTCGGCGCCGGCGCCTGGATCCTGTTCGCCCCCACGTCCGGCACCCCGGGCCAGGTCCAGAACGTGGCGCCGCTGTACGTCGCGGTCGACGAATTCGTGGTCAACCTGCAGCCCGAGGACGGCGACAAGTACCTGCAGACCAAATTCACGCTGCAGGTGGCCGACGCCCAGCAGGTCGAGCTGGTCAAGGCCAACATGCCGAAGGTGCGCAACCGGGTGCTGCTGCTGTTGTCGAGCAAAAAGCCGTCCGAGATCTCGACCCCGGCCGGCAAGCGCCGCCTGGCCGCCGAAATCGTCAGCGCGCTCAAGCAGCCGTTCACCGACGGCGGCGCGCCGCAGCAGGTGAGCGAACTGCACTACATCTCGTTCATCATCCAGTGATCCGCCATGGCCGATAATTTCCTTTCGCAGGAAGAAGTCGACGCCCTGCTCAAGGGCGTCAACGGCGACCACGACGACATCGTCGCGCCGGTCGAGCCGTCCGGCGTGCGCCCGTACAACCTGGCCACGCAGGAGCGCATCGTGCGCGGGCGCCTGCCCACGCTCGAGATCGTCAACGAGCGCTTCGCGCGCCACCTGCGGCTCGGCCTGTTCAACTTCCTGCGCCGCAACGCCGAGGTCTCGGTCGGCTCGGTCAAGGTGTCCAAGTACAGCGAATTCATCCGCAACCTGGTCGTGCCCACCAGCCTCAACCTGGTGCACCTCAAGCCGCTGCGTGGCACCGCCCTGGTGGTGTTCGACCCGAGCCTCGTGTTTTTGCTCGTCGACAACCTATTCGGCGGCGACGGCCGCTTCCACACGCGCGTCGAGGGCCGCGACTTCACCCAGACCGAGCAGCGCATCATCCTGCGCATCCTCGACGTCGTGTTCGAGGCCAGCACCAAGGCCTGGGAGCCGGTGTTCCCGATCGAGTTCGAATACGTGCGCTCCGAGATGAACGTCCAGTTCGCCAACATCGCGACCCCGAACGAGGTCGTGGTCACCTCGACCTTCACGATCGAACTGGGCTCGGTGAGCGGCCAGATCCACATTTGCATACCGTACTCGATGGTCGAGCCGATCCGCGACACGCTCAGCTCGAACCTGCAGGGCGAGACGCTCGAGATCGACAAGCGCTGGATGCGCCTGATGACCGAGCAGATCCAGATCGCCGAGGTCGAGCTGGTGGCCACGCTGGGCCACGCCGGCACCACCTTCGACGACATTTTGAACATGAAAGTGGGCGACATCATTCCGCTCGAGGTGCCCGAACTGGTCCAGGCGACGGTCGACGGGGTGCCGATGGCCGAATGCAGCTACGGCGTGCTCAACGGGCACTACGCGCTCAAGGTCGAGAAACTGCTGGCCAACACCGGCGAACCGAAATAAGGCTGCGCCGGCGCCAGGCCGGCCCGCGCAAACAGGAGAACAAGATGGCGATCAATCACGACGACAACAGCATGGACGACGACTGGGGCGCGGCCATCGCCGAGCAGGCCAAGGCCGAGGCCGAGGCGCTCGCGGGCCAGGCGGTGCCGCCCGTGTTCAAGGATTTCTCGAACAAGGGCACGCGCAACGAAACCCCGAACGACATCGACTTCATCCTCGACATCCCGGTCCAGCTCACGGTCGAACTGGGGCGCACCAAGATCGCGATCAAGAACCTGCTGCAGCTGGCACAGGGCACGGTGGTCGAACTCGACGGACTGGCGGGCGAACCGATGGACGTGCTGGTCAACGGCTGCCTGATCGCCCAGGGCGAGGTGGTCGTGGTCAACGACAAATTCGGCATCCGCCTCACGGACATCATCACCCCGTCCGAGCGGATCCGGAAACTCAATAAATGATGCTGGGACCGCTCGCGGGCGCGGCGGCACCGGCGGCGGCACAGGCGACCGCCGCCGCCGCGCCGGGCGCGCCGCTCGGCCCCGCGGTGGTGTCGGCCACGGCGGCTGCGGCGTCGTCTTCGTCGGCCGGCAGCCTGCTGCAGACCATATTCGCGCTGTGCCTCGTGCTCGGCCTGCTGGTGGTGCTGGCGTGGTTCCTCAAACGCTACGGCCCGCGCGCGCCGGCCGGCGCGGCCAACGTGCGCATCGTCGGCGCGCTCAACCTGGGCGGGCGCGAACGCGTGATCGTGGTCGAAGTTGGCGAGCAGTGGATCGTGGTGGGCGCCTCGCCCGGCCGCATCAACGCGCTCGCGACCATGCCCAGACAGGCCGGCGCCGAAGCGCCGGACCAGGGCGCCGAACTGGCGCAAGCGGCCGGGCCGGCGCCGCATGCCGGCAGCTTCGCCGAATGGCTCAAACAAACGATCGATAAACGCAATGCAAAATAAGCCCCGGGCAGTCGGCCCCCTCGCCCCCCTCGCCCGCTGCCTGCTGGGCGCGGCCCTGCTGGCGCTGCCGGCGGTGGCGCTCGCGCAGCAGGGCATTCCCGCCTTCACCAGCGCGCCGGCGCCCGGTGGCGGCACCGCCTACTCGCTGCCGGTCCAGACCCTGCTCCTGATGACGGCGCTGACGTTCCTGCCGGCCGCGCTGCTGATGATGACCAGCTTCACGCGCATCATCATCGTGCTCTCGCTGCTGCGCCAGGCGCTCGGCACCCAGTCGGCGCCGCCCAACCAGGTGCTGGTCGGCCTGGCCCTGTTCCTGACCTTGTTCGTGATGGGGCCCGTGTTCGACCGCATCTACGTCGAGGCGTACAAGCCGCTGCAGGAGAACAAGATCCAGATGGCCGAGGCGCTCGACAAGGGCGTCGCCCCGCTCAAGGCCTTCATGCTCAAGCAGACGCGCGAGTCCGACCTGGCCCTGTTCGTCAAGATCTCGCGCTCGCCCGCGCTGGGCGGCCCCGAGGACGTGCCGCTGCGCATACTGGTCCCGGCGTTCGTGACGAGCGAACTGAAGACCGCGTTCCAGATCGGCTTCGCGATCTTCATCCCGTTCCTGATCATCGACATGGTCGTCGCCAGCGTGCTCATGTCGATGGGTATGATGATGATGTCGCCGGCCGTGATCTCGCTGCCGTTCAAGCTGATGCTGTTCGTGCTGGTCGACGGCTGGCAACTGCTGCTCGGCTCACTGTCGCAGAGTTTTTACTAGGGGCGGCGCGATGACTCCCGAAACCGTCATGACGATGGGCCGCCACGCGATGGAGGTGACGCTAATGGTGGCCGCGCCGATGCTGCTCGTGGCCCTGATCATCGGCCTGATCGTGAGCATCTTCCAGGCTGCTACCCAGATCAACGAGGCGACCCTGTCCTTCATCCCCAAGCTGGTCGGCATTTTTGTCGCGCTGGTGGTGGCGGGGCCTTGGATGCTGACCGTCATGCTCGACTACATGCGCCATGTGTTCACCGGCATACCCGGCATGATCGGCTAGTGTCATGATTGGCGGGCCCGCATGATCACGCTGACCAGCGTCGAGATGAACACGTGGATCGCCGCCTTGCTGTGGCCGCTCACGCGCATCCTCGGGCTGATCGCGGCCGCCCCCATATTCGGCAGCGGCTCCATCCCCGTCCCGGCCAAGGTCGGCTTGGGGGTCATCATGGCGATGATCATGGCGCCGGCGATTCCGGCGCTGCCGGCGGCCGACCCGCTGTCGATGGCGGGCCTGCTGATCCTGGTGCAGGAACTGCTGATCGGCCTGGCGATGGGCTTCGTGATGCGCATCGTGTTCGCCGCCGTCGAGATGGCGGGCGAGGCGTCGAGCCTGACCATGGGCCTCGGTTTCGCGAGCTTTTTCGACCCGATGACCAAGGGCCGCTCGTCGTCGATCAGCCAGATGCTCACGCTGGTGGCGACCATGGCTTTCTTGGCCGTCAACGCGCACCTGGTGCTGCTGTCGGCGCTGGCCGAGAGCTTCGTGACGATGCCGGTGGCGGGCACCCCGATGTCGGCCGGCGCCCCGTTCGAGGTGGCGCGCTGGGGCGGGCGCATCTTCAGCGCGGGGTTGCAGCTGTCGCTGCCGATCCTGGCGGCGCTGTTGATCACCAACGTCGCGCTCGGCATCCTCACGCGCGCGGCGCCGCAGCTGAATATTTTCGGTATCGGCTTCCCGGTCTCGCTCGGGGTCGGCCTGCTCGTCATCGGGCTGGTGATGCCGTATTTGTCGACGCCGTTCCTGAACCTGTTCAACGAAGGAATTGAGGTTGCGCGGGCGGTGGCGCGGGCCGCGGCTGGGAACGCGCGCCCCTGATACTGAACATCGAGACCGCCGGGTGGCCGGTCGGAGCAATCAATAACCGGCTTCCTTCTGATGGCGTATCGAGAGCACTGTGACTGCGTCCAGTTCGTAGCGGTAGAGAACGATATAGCCGGTGTCACCAAATTCGACCGTGATTTCACGATATTCAATGTCCATCTCTTGCGCCGGGCGACCGACCTGAGGGTATCGCCCGAGCATTTGGATGGATTTGATGATGGCTGCAGCAGCACGCTTAGCCGCCGCCGGGTTCTTGATGCGCAAGAATTCGCGAAGCCTTTGCAGGTCGTGAAGCGCCGACGGCGCGAGTCTTACTTGTGGCATTGAGGCGCCGGCAATTCGGCCTCATCGCCCCAAGTTTCGAGCCACGTCGTCACCTCGTCCGCTGTGACATGCATGCCAGTGGCTTTGTACTCGCTCCACGCGTTAATCGCGTCCTGCCGAAAAGCCTCTCGCTTCTCTTCCCGCTCGAGGTACTGACCGATGGCTTCCTTTAGCATCCAGTGGGGAGTCCGATCGCGCGACTCAGCAAGCCGTTTAATGCGATCGCGCGTGGCTTGATCGATCTTTACTGCAATAGCACGAGTTGTTGATGCCGGCATGGCGCGCCCCCTTAGTATCCGCAAGTATTAACAGGTATTACCTTAGCATACCACCCCATTGATCAATGGCGTGAGCGGAACCTGATCGAACCCCGCCAGTCGATGGAAAGGATTGTCATCCATTAACCAATCGGGGCGGGTTCGGACGCATAATATTAGTTATACAATAATGTATTACGGACCGGGCGGTCATGCATTTTCAAATAGCCGCCCTACCCGATCCACGCCGTCAGCCAAAACGCATTGCGTACAACGCGCGGCAGCGACGATTGTGGGCGAAAGCGGTCGATGACCACGTACATCGGCAATCTGCAAATCACAAAACAGCGCAAAGCCAACGCGAAGCCGGCGCGCCACTCCTCTGGCGACAACACCCGCCCCGATGCCGCCTCAAGCGCGGCGCGGTGCCCTTCGATCGCGTTATGAGCGAACGCGCCTTGCCCCTGCTCCGGCAGCACGTGGCAAAGCAGCTCCGCCAGATCGTATTGCGGCAGGCCGACGGTCGCAAGTTCCCAGTCGAAGGCGCACAGTTGCAGTCCTTGCGCGTCGCGCCGGAATGCCATGTTGCGCGGATTGAAATCGTGATGGATCAGGCTGCGCGGCATGGCAAACGTTTGCGGCAGCCACGCCTGCATGTCGTCGATCCATGCGCGCTGTACGGCGCCGACTTCGCGTCCGAGTATCGCGGCAAGGCGTGGCCCGGCGTAGTCGGCCAGCGCGCGCCACAAGGGCTGCATCGCCAGCAAACCGTACCCGCAGCTCTCCCCGGCGATCCAGCCGGTTGCCAGCAACTCGCGCTCGCGGCCGAGCCAGACCGAATGGATCTCGCCCAAGCCGCGCACAGCGGCATCGAGATGGGCCGCGCTCCAATGCGTGCCAAGAGTGCAGTCGTGCGCCATTTGCGCGTCATGAAGGAAGCCATACAGCATGCCGCTGACACCGTCGCCACAATCGGGCAAAACCGCCAGCGTGGCCGGCATGTGGCGCGCGATGCGCACGTCGGCCATCAGCCCAACCGCACGCTCGCGTGCCGCCGAACGCCGGTAAGGCATCCGGTGCAGGTGTTGGCCGAACGCGCGTGCCAGTTCGGGGCTGCACAACGCGGCGGTGGCGAGCGTGAGCGCATCCTGTTCGGCGTCGTTGGGTTTCAACTTGAGCACCGCGTTCAACGCGCCGGTTCCGTCGAGCGCGCCCTGGCAATGCCACAGTCCCGTGCGTCCGCCGCTGCGGGCGGCGGCCAGTTCGCTCATGATGCCGGTGTCGCTGCCCATCGGCGTGGCGGTGAATTCATCGACCTCCACACCCAACGCCGTGACCAGAATCGCATGCAGATCGGCCGCACTTGGTTCGGACACGCATGGCGCCGCGCTCGGCGGCAGGAAGCCGGTGTCGACGAAATCGGCGAAGTAGCGGTTGAGTAGCCGCGCGTCGAGCCGCGGGATCATGATCTCATGCTTCGTCAGCCACCGTTGGGATGTGCTCGAACTGATGCGGCTACGCGTCGGTTCCAAGAACAACTCCAGTTGGCTGCGCCCGCCCAGCCCCTCGGGCCGCGCCAGGAAGAACGGCCGCAACACGCGCAGGTCCGAGGTGTCATGCTTGCCCATTTCTTCCACCTGTGCGAGCCATTGGTCGAGCGGCACCAGCTGCAGTGGATAGCCGCGCAGGCGCAGCGACAGCACCAGCTCGCGCCAGCCGCGCGGCGAATCATGCTGCAAATGCAGCACGCGCGCCATGCCTTGGGGCGCGCCATGCGCGAAGCCGGAGCGCGCCATCGTGCACAGCACTTGCGCGGCCGTGTCGACGGGCACGCAATCGATCTGCCAGTCGATGTCGGCCGCGACCAGGCTTTGGGTGCTGCCGCGGATCGCGCGCGAGATCAGGTCCTGCTGGTTCGACTCGCCGCTCACGCTATGCCCGCACACCAGGCCCGAACGCAAAATGCCCACCGCGAGGCCGCGCGCGGCGGCGGCGCGCAGCAGCGACTCGCCCACGCATTTGGCCTGCGCGTAGCCAAGCGACATCTGCGTGACGTACGGCGCCATGTCGGAAAATTCGTCGACCGTGCCCGGACCGTCGGGCGCGTAGCACACGGCCAGTGTCGACACCACGTACAAGGCCTTGCCGCGCACATGGCATGCGAGCCGGATCGCGTTGAGCGTGCCGTTCACGTGGCTGCCGCGCAGGCGCCGGTATGGCTTGATCCAGCTCACCTCCGCCGCGCCATGGATCACCGCGTCGACACGCGCGGCAAGGGCGTCGAATTGCGACGTGCCCAAGCCGTAGTCGGCTTCGGCCACGTTGCCGCGCACCGCGCTCACGCGCATCAACGCCGCGCGCGTTTCGGTCTCGCTCAGGCGCGCCCTGGTAAAGGCTTCGCCAAGACGCCGCTGCGCATGCGCGTCGTCGTCGGCGCGGACCAGGCAGACGATCTCCCAATCGGTCGACCGTAGCAGTTCGCCCAAGACCTGCGCGCCCAAGAAGCCCGTCGCACCAGTCACAAACACGCGCCGGATGTCCAGTTCCGGCTTCGAGGCGGGGCGGATGTCGGCGCTTAACTGCGCATCCGACAGCAGCTGCGTCCCGTGCAGTGAGGTCAGTTCGTTCGGGAAGATAGCTGTCATGCCGTGCCTCGCAAGTCGGTGTTCCATTGCACATACGCCGCGCGCACCGATGCGATATGTTCCGCAAGGTCCGCAAGGCACCAATCGACGGTTGGAATCGCCGGGCCCACATGGACGTCGATCACGCCCGGCCGCACATGCAGGCCGAGCCCCGGATCGACGGCGGCGGGGATCAGGATAAACATCGGCACGATCGGCGCCTTCAAACTGGCCGCGAGGTGGAACGCGCCCTTGTTGAAGTGGCCGATCTGCCCGCCCGTCACGCGCACGCCTTCGGGGCTCAGGAACACCGACTCGCCGGTTCGCCGCAAGGTCTCGGCCGCGCCCGCGAACAGGCGCCGGCGCCGCTCGGGCATGGTCTGCGGCATGGTCCAGAATATCCCGGTCAGGTACCCGATGACGCCGAACGGCAGCAGCTTGCGCAAGTACCCGCTAAGGAAAAAGCGCGTGTTGGGCATGCCCAGCGCGATCAGCACGAACATGTCCAGCGTCGAGGTGTGGTTGGCGATGTAGACCGTCTGCCCGGCCGGGAACGGCGCGGCTTGGCGCTTGCGCACGTGGATGCCCCACAACCCGAGCGCGAGATGGCCGATCGGCGCGAGGATGCGCTCGCTGTAAAAGCGGCGCAGCGCGAAGCCGGTGAGGCAGGCGACCAGCAGCATCCACAGCGCGCCGGCGCTGATGAGCACCAGCATGGCGGCGCAGCGCAGCGCGAACCCGAGCCGCTCGCCTACTGTGCGCGCCGGCATATGATGGTCTGCATCGCGAGGTTGAGGCGCCGCTCGAACAGCAGCACCGGGGACAGCAGGATCTGGCCGAGGAAGTACGGCAGGATCGCGCGGTCGAGATTGAGCCCGCGTCCGCGCAGCAGCTTGAAGGCGGCTCCGGCGAACAGGTAAAAATACGAGGGAAACGCGCCCCACGGCAGATACTCGACCACCTCGAGGCCCTGCTTTTCCGCCATCGCCATCAGCGTCGCCTTGCTGTAGAGCGCGGTGTGCTGGGGCGCCTGGAGTCCGGGCCAGCGCGCGCCGTAAAGCTTGTAGCTGAGGCTGTCGAGGCGCGGCACTTCGATCACGAGGCGGCCGTCGTCGGCCAGCAAATCGCGGCAGCGCGCCAGCGTCGCGTTCGGGTCGTAGTCGTGCTCGAGGAAGTGCCACATCGTGATCAGCGAAAAACCTCGCGGCGCCAGGCTTTGCTCGGACAGCAGGCCGCAGCGGAAGTCGACCCCGTTCAGGGTCGGCAGGTGCGACAGGTCCTTGAAGTCGACGCCGGTAGCGGCGATCTTGTCGCGCGCGATCAGCTCGCGCAGAAAGGTGCCGGCGGCGCAGCCGATGTCGAGCACGCGCCGCCCAGGCTCGAGCTTGAGCGCGCGGTCCACCAGCGCCAGCTTGGACAGGTCGTGCTTGCGCATTGACTTTTCGTAGAACGGCGTGAGCCAGCCCCAGTCGGTCTTTTTGCGGTGCGCGATGTATTCGTCGTCGTAATACAGCTTGACCCAGTCGAGCGTGAGGCGCGGGCTTTGATACGCGAGCCCGCACTGGCGGCACCGCACGAATGAGAAGCGGCCCGGCTTGCCCGTCAAGTCGTCTTCGCCCGTCACCAGCGGGTCAGCCGCGTTGGCGCCGCACAGGTAGCATGCGCACGCTTCGAAAGCGTCGGTGGAGGGGGCGTGGGCGAGGTTTGTCATGGGTGTGGGGTTTCAGTGAACGGGTTTAAAAAATCCAAGCGCGGCCAGGCCCAGCAGGGCGATCAGGGCAAGGCATTCGATCGCGGCCAGCGCGCGCCAATGCGGGCCGGCCTGCAAGGTGCGGTCGCTGAGCAGGTCGTGCAGCGCCAGCACCAGCCACAATGCCGCGCCGAGGCCAAGGCCCGCCCGCGGCGACACGCCGGACGCCACGAGCCACACGAAGCTTGGGTACTTGAGCAGCACCAGTTGCGCGCGCAGCAATCGGGGCCAGGCACCGCTGGCCAGGTACAGGCCCGCCATGGCCGCGCACAGCAGGCCGTAGGCGGCCAGCCGCATCGGCTCGCGCCAGGCCCACAGCAGGCCCAGCACCGGCAGCGCCCCGGCCACGCACAGCTGGGAGAAGCGGCCGGCATGGGGGCTACCCACCAGCACCCGCCGGGCGTGGTGGCGCGCGTCGTGCGCGCGGTCGGCAAGATCGTCCCACAGGCGGAACTGGGCGATCAGGAAGGCGGCCAGCAGCATGCTCGCCGCCATCCGGTCCGGGCCGCCGCCGGCCGACGCCGCCAGCATGCAGGCGCCCACCACCAGCCACAGGAGCGCGATGCGCGGGCGCAGCAGGCGCGTCGCGGCGTAGTTTTGCAGGTCCTCAGGCCAGGATTTCGACGACACCGCGGTCTCCATCAAGCATCAGGCGCGCGCCGCTGCGGATGCGCGTGGTCGCGCCGCGCACGCCGACCACGGCGGGAATGCCGAACTCGCGCGCGATGATCGCGCCGTGCGACAACATGCCGCCGCGCTCGACCACCAGCCCGCGCGCGAGGAAGAATACGCAGGCCCAGCCGGGGTCGGTCTGGCGCGTGACGACGATGTCGCCCTCGTGCATCAGCCCGACCTCGGTCGCGTCGGCCAGCACGGCGGCGGTGGCGCTGATGCGCCCTCCGCACGCGCCCGTGCCCTGCAGCGGCGCGGCCGCATCGGCTTCGGGACCCGCCGCGGGCAGCCCGGCGGCGCAGGCCAGATAGCTGCCTTCGGCCATGGTGATGCTGTCGGGCGGCGCCATGCGCGCCAACCGGGCGTGCGCTTCGCGGCGCTGGCGCACCAGCGCGCCGACCGAATACGGGAACATCGCCTGCCCCGACAGCAGGTCTTTCAACTCGTCCATGGTGAGCTGGAACGCGTCCTCGGGCGCGTCGAGCAGGCCGGCGGCGGCCAGACTGCGCCCGCAGGCGAGCACGATGTGGCGCAGGTGCACATACAGGCGCGCCTGCTGCATGCGCGCCCGCTCGCGCAACCGGATTGCCCCCTGCGTGGCCGACAACAGCAGGCGGAAGCGCCCTGCCCGGCCGACCAGCGGCAGCGCGCGCACCAGCGCGAGAGGGCTAAGATGCTTGCAGGCGGCGTCGGTCGCGGCCAGGCGGGCCGCCACCTGGCGCGCCAGCAGCGTCGCCGGCGAATCGGCATCAAGGCCGACATAGGTCTTGAGCAGGTTGAGCGCCTGGTGAGGATTCTCCTCGGTGCTCGGATGGGTCAGCATCAATTCGCCCGAACTGCGAAAGCCCCATCGCTCGAGGTAGTCCTCGAAGCGCGCGCGGAAGGCCGCCAGCTCGGGCAAGGTCGCGAGCGCGTTTTCGATCGCGGGCACATCGTGCTCACTGAACAGGAGCAACAGCACCGGATTGTTGCGCACCTCGCGCGACAGATCCCACAGCCGCTCGACCGGCACATGGCTGGCCAGCTCGGGCAGCCCGACCAGCAGGTTGTTGTGCACGCTCTCGCCGGCCTGCGGCCAGGCCCGCTTCAGGCTGCGCTGCAACAGGGCGTAGCAGACCATGGCGGCGGTGTCGGCCAGCGCGGCGTCGTTCCAGCGGCGCAGGCGGATCGTCAAAAAGCCGTCGAGCGCGTCGACCAGCCCGGCCGGAGACATCGCGGCCAGCGCCGGCCGCCGGGTGCCGTCGCAGAAGCTGGTAACGGCGCGTTCGAAGCGGGCCACGCGCGATTGCACGCGCAGGTATTGCCAGGCCGTTTTGCAGGGGATGCGCAGCGCTTCGGCCACGCGGTCGAACCAGCCCTGTATCGGCATTGCGTGACGCAGCGCGGGCATTTCGGCCGCGCCGACAAAATTATTGAAGGCGCGCGCGAGCCACCGCCCCGCCGGCGCCAGTTGCAACAAGGCGTGGATATTGCTCAGGTTGTAGTACAGGCGCCCGCCATGCACGCCGACCAAATTGGCCAGCACCGGCGCCATCGCCGCGATGCGGGTCGGCGAGATGCCAAAGCCTAGACCAAGATTGCGGAAGTACGCCGTGTAGCCGGCCCGCACCACCGAGTACAGCAGCGGCGAGACCGGTTCCGGGAAGTTCTCGGCGATGTTGGCGTTGGTCCAGACCGCGCTGCGCGCCTCGGCAAACGGGGCTGCGGCCACGGGGGTGCTGATCGGGCGCGCCTGCAGCAGCCACAATTGGCCGGCCTGGTCGATCGCCCATTCGATGTCGAGCGGGCAGCCGAACAGCGCTTCGAGGCGTGACGCCTCGGCGACAAGGTGGTGGATCTCGTCGCCCGCCAGCAGGGCCAGCGCCGCGTCCGGCATCACATGCTCGACGATACCACCGCCCTCGCGCGCAACCACCACGCGCGCCGGATCGATGGCGCCCGACACCAGCGCGTCGCCCAGGCCGGCGCAGTACTCGATCATCATCACGGGCGTGGCGGCGCACCCGGCCGGCGCGTGGGTGAACAGCACGCCGGCGTGGCGCGCGTCGATCTGGCGCTGCACGATGACGCCCATGCGCGACAGTTGCACCTGCCGGCGCGCCTGGTAGACCAGGCTGCGCACCGACCAGGCCGACGCCCATACGGTGCGCACGGCGTCTTCCAGCGCGCCGGCGCCGGCCACGCCGAGCACCGTGTCGAGCTGCCCGGCGAACGAGTGCGCGGCGCTGTCCTCGCCCACGGCCGAGCTGCGCACGGCGTGCAGGGCTGTCCCATCGATGCAGGCGCCAAGCGCGGCGCGCAGGGTGGGCGCGAGCGGGCTGGCGCAAATTCGCGCGGCCCTTTGCTCGCCGCCGGCGTCCGCCCGCCGCAGATGGTCCTGGAACAAGGCGTCGGTAAGCACCACGCCCGGCGGCACGCGGAAGCCGTGGGCGAGCATGCGCGCCAGGGCCGCGGCCTTGCCGCCATGGACGCTGGCGTCGTGCGCTTCGGCCAGAGGAATCAGGCCGGCAAGGGCGGGCGTGGGTGTCATGAGGGCCTCGGTTTGAGTTTTAGCAGATACATGCAGTAGCTGAAGATCCAGTGCAGGCTGATGCCGAACAGCGGCACCCACAGCCATGCCATGGCCGGCAGCGGCAACAGAAGGCTCAGCGCGATCAGGGCGCCCAGCGTCGAGTCGACCCGGTCGACCACCAGGCACCACAGGCGCAGCAGCGGGCCGCGCGCGGCCTGGCCGGGGGCGACGCCGAGCTGGCGCTTGAGCAGAGAGTTGGGCAGCTCGGCCAGCATGAAGGCCAGCCCGCACAGCAAGCCGGCCAGCGCCATGTGCGAGGCGGGGAGCGGCCACACGCCGGCGGCGAGCCAGTCCGGCAGCGACTCGCGGAACTGCGCGGCGCCCGCGAATCCGAGCGCGGCGGCGGGCGGCAGCACCATCAGCCCGCGCCAGGTTTTGTTGGCGCCGAATAGGGGCCGCCCGCGCCAGGTGGCGGCGCCGTCGAGCGGCACGGCGAAGCGGCGCGACCAGGCGCTGCGCAGCCACGCGACATGGGCCACGCCGGCCAGCGCCAGCGCGAGCGAGACGAACACGGCGCACGCCAGCGCCGGCGGCGCCAACGGCGCCAGCGCGGCGCTCACAGCAGCATCCCCGTGCGCTCGCGCGCGCCGAACATGAAGTCGACGCCCGACAAGCTTTTGGCGGCGCGCAGCCAGGTCCACCAGTGCACCTCGTTGGGCGCGTCCTGTTTGAGCGCGCGCAGGCGGTAGCCGGGCACGCGCACATGCATGTGGTGCAGCTCGTGGGCGTCGACGTGCAGCAGAAGCCACGACAACCAGCGCGGCAGGCGCAGCGAACGGGTGTTCGCTTGCTGTTCCATGTTGGAGAACGGCGCGACGCGCTCGCCGCCGGCGCGCCGGGTCGGCATGTGCGTGTGCTGGCTCACCAACAACAAGTCCTGGAACGCGAGCGACAGCAGCAAGCCGCCGCCGACAAGGCCCAGCGCGTCGCCCGGACCGAACCATGCCAACAGGGCGGCGTAGGCAAGCAGGAAGGCCAGATTTTCGACGCGTATCCGGCGCATCAAGGCGGGCGTGAAGTGGCGCGAAAGGCGCGGCGTGTTCCAGAAATTCTGCACGCGGTACAGCAGCGAGAACAGCGGCAGTCCGGTGCGCCAGGCGCCGTTGATGATCCAGCGTTCGTAGCGCGCCACCGGGCGCGGCACCAGCGCCATGGTGGTCAGATCGCGGTCCTGCCAGCCGGTCCAGACGTGGTGGTAGGCGTGCACCTGGCGCCACGCGGTCCAGGGAATGAGCGCCATGAAAGCCGCCACAACGCCGGCGGCCCGGTTCAGCCAGCGGCTGCGGAACAGGTTGCGGTGCCCGCACTCGTGCAGCAGCACGAACCAGAGGGTGAGGCCGAGCGCGAGCAGAAGCTGGCCGGCGGACCAGGCCCAGCCGTTATCGAGCGTTGCGAGCAGCGCCCCGCCCGCGCTCAGCGCCAGCGCCAGCGCAAAGTGCAGCAGACCGCGCGCGTCGGATGGCGCGAGGGCGTGATCGGGGTCGTCGTGGGGGCGGTTGGCGAGGTTCATGGAGGCGGCGGGCAAAGAGGACTTAAAGTCCAGTATTGCATGTCCATCCATGAAGTTTTGTTAGCTTCGCGGCGGTGTGGATCGCGGTGCTTTTGGTACCGCACGGCGATACTTTGGAGGGATGATCAAGTGCGCAGGCGCGCGTTTGCGCCAATCGGCGCGGGCGAAAAACGGCGAGGATGGAGAAGGAAGCAGAAGCAGAGGAAGCAGAAGAAGCAGCGCTAGAAATAGCGAAGGTGAAGAACCCACAAAACCAAACCAACATCGTCCTCGCGGAGGCGGCGAGGCATGCCTCGCCCCCATAGTACGCTTGCTCAAAGCAACTGATCTATGGGTCCCCGCCTCCGCGAGGACGATGGGGTGGTATGCGGAATTTTGCGTTGCTTTGACGGACGCCGGCAGCGCCGACGCTTTGCCTCAACCGATATAGTTAAACAGCGACAAGCCCGACAATGCCTTGAACGACTTTTGCGCCGCCTCGAGCGTGAACTGCTGCTGCGTGAACAGCGAGATCGTCTTGACCATGTCGATCTCCTGCAAACCGGCCAGCGTGGCCGCGTACTGGATGTTGAGGTCCTCGCCGCTGCTGTCGAGATTGTCGAGCTCGGCCATGCGCGAACCGACCGACGATTGCACCGACAGCACGCCGTCGAGCGCGCTCGCGAGGTTGACGCCGCCCTCGGCCAGGTTGGCCGTCATGCGGGCGCGCCCGGCGGCGTCGCTGGCCGGCGCGCGCAGGCTGGCGATCAGCTTGTCGAGCGTTTCGAACACGGTCTGCTTGGTGCTCGGGCCGACCGTGACGACGTCCCCGTCGGCCGGGCTGCCCGCCACGTCGAAGCTCATGCCCTTGAAGTTGATCGCCTGCCCGCTCACGAACGGCATGGCCGCGTTGGCCGGCGGCGGCGGCACCGCCACGTTCTGGCCGTCGGTGATGGTGTAGGTCGTCACGCCCGCGGCGACCGCGAAGGTGAGCTTGTAATTGTCGCGCGCGAACTCAGCGGCGTTGTTCACGCTGCCGGCCGACACCACCAGCGCGGCGCCGTTGGCCGGGTCGGCGCGCGTGACGAAGCTGCCGTTGCCGGTCGGATTGCTCAAAAATACCGCGCTGCCCGGGTCGCCCATCGGGATCTGGCGCTGGCCGCCGATCTGGATCTGGCGCACGCCCTGGTCGCCCTCGTAGGCGATGCCTTCGGCGCTGCGCACGAACGGCGGGCTCGACGAGCGGAAGCCGCCGAACAGGTAGCCGCCCAGGCCGTCGCCGCTGTTGGCCAGCGCCAGCAGTTCTTCGCGGTGCGAGGCGATCTGGTCGGCCAGGCCGTTGCGGTCGGCCTGGTTGAGCGCGCCGTTGCCGGCGGCCACCGCGAGCGTCTGCACGTTCTGCAACACGTCGGTGGCGCCGGCGAGCGCGCTTTCCTCGAGCGCGAGCGCGCCGCGCACGTTCTGGCGGTTGGTGGCGAACTGGGTGTTGACCGCCTGCGCCTGGGTCACCTCCAAAGCGCGGGCCGAGGCGATCGGATCGTCCGCCGGGGTCAGCATGCGGCGGTTGGTCGCCAGCTGCTGCTGGGTCTTGGCCATCTGCGACTGCAAGGTGCCGAGCTGGCTGGTGCCGGCCTCGAACATGGAACTGGTGCTGATACGCATGGTGATCCTTTCGGCCGGTGCGCCGCCATTGGCGGCGCCGGCAATTAGCTTCCGAGTGAGAGCA
Organism: Massilia glaciei; assembly: GCF_003011895.2. Classification (GTDB taxonomy): domain Bacteria; phylum Pseudomonadota; class Gammaproteobacteria; order Burkholderiales; family Burkholderiaceae_D; genus Telluria_A; species Telluria_A glaciei. The sequence goes on from NZ_PXWF02000269.1 coordinate 16,477, forward strand.
GCGTATCGAACATCTCGCTGGACGCCTGCATCAGCTTGCCCGCGGCCTGGTAGGCCTGCTGGTACTTGAGCAGGTTGGCGGCCTCCTCGTCGAGGTTCACGCCCGACACCTCGCCCTGCGACCTGCGCGCCTGCGCCAGCATGGTTTCGCTGGCGGCGCTTTTGACCTGCGTCTCGCGCGTCTTGTTGCCGACAAAGCTGACCATCTCCGCGTACGCGGACTGGAACGTGCCGTTGCCGCCGTCGAACACGCCGGCCGTCTGCAGGGCCCCGAGCGCGCGCATGTTGCGGTTGTCGCTCGAGTTGCCGTTGCCGGCGGCGACGGTGAACACGTCGCCGCTGTCGGGCGCGCCGCTCAAGGCCACGCTCAGGCCGCCGCTGCTGACGGTGGCGCCGCTGGCGGCCGAATACGAGATCAGCTCGCCGGCCGCGTATTGCGTCGGCACCCCGCCCACCGTGACGGTCACGGGCGCGGTGGCGGTGAACTGGCGCCCGCCGCCGGCCGGGGTCGAGAAGGTTAGCTTGAGCGGCGCGGCCAGCGGCGCGTCCATGTAGGCCGATCCGTAGACGGCCTCGCCGATCTTGCCCGAGCCGGTGTTTTGCAATTGCGCCTCGGACACCACGGCAGCGGCGGCGGCGATCTTGCCGCGGTCGCTGATGGCCATGCCGAATTCGGACGCGCCGTTGATCGTCGGGCGCACCGAGTAGCTGTCGCCGGCGCTCGCGCCCCCGGTGATGGTGTAGGCGACGCCGTCGATGATCTGGGCCGCGGTCTGCGGATACGGCACGATTTTGGTCTGGGTGTTGTCGGACAGGCGCGTGACGACGAAGTCGGCGCCGTCGTACTGCACCTTGTAGTCGCTCTGGGTCAGCTTGGTGGCGTCGACCAGTTCGGCCTTGACGCTGGTGGTGCTGGCGGGGTTGTTGGTCTCGCTCGCGCCGACGAACGGCGCGCCGACCTTGAAGAACGCGGCGCCGGCCTGGCCTGCCTGGTCGAGGCCGAGCCCGTGCTGCGCGTTGAACGACAGGGCGACGCCGGCGGCCACGCGGCCGAGCCGGCTCTGGGCCTGGTCGAGCGCGGTGCTGCGGAACTCGAGCAGGCCGCCCAGCTCGCCGCCCTTGATGGTGCCGTCGGCCATGCGCTGGGGCTGGCCGCCGCTGATGTACGCGACCTCGATGCGCGAGCTGTCGGTGGCCGACGGGACCGCCGCGAGGCTGAACGCGCGCGCGCCCACCACCAGCGGCTGGCCGCTGCCGATCGACACGGTCACGGTGTTGCGTTCGCTGGGGACGACGGTGGTCTTGACGTGCGTGTTCAGTTCGGCGATGAGCTGGTCGCGCGCGTCGAGCAGGTCGTTGGGCATGCGCCCCGGGTTCGCACTGTTTTGCGAGATCTGTTCGTTGAGCGCGGCGATCTGGGTCGAATACGAATTGATCGCGTTCACGTTCGAGCCGATCTGCGCGTTGACGTTGCCGCGCAACTCTTGCAAGCGCGCGTCGATGCCCTGGAAGCGCGAGGCCAGCGATTCGCCGGCCGAGAGCATGCCCTGGCGCGCCACGTTCGAGGTCGGCGCCGAGCTCAGGTCCTGCACCGACTTGAAGAAGCCCTGCAGCGCAGGCGACAGGCCCGTGGTCGGGTCGGCCATGAGGTTGTCTACCTGGCTGATCTGGGTGTAGAAGGAGTTGAGCGAACTGGTGGTGGCCTGGGCCTGGCGCACCTGGCCGTTGAGGAAGGCGTCGGAGTAGCGCTTGATCTCGGAGACGTCAGTGCCGTTGCCGATGAAGCCGAAGCCCAGGTCCTGGCCGAACGCGGTGCCCTGCACCACCGTCTGGCGGCTGTAGCCGGCCACGTTGGCGTTGGCGATGTTGTGCCCGGTAGTGGTCAGGCCCGCTTGCGCCGCGAACAGCGCGCTTTTACCGACGTTGAGTATGTTTCCAGCCATGATAGTTTCTTCCTAGAGTTACGCTAGTCTACGGCAGGAACAGCCGGAACTTTAGCTTGCGCCCTGGAACCATGTCGTTTTTGCATCTATGTTTCCCGATACCGCAACTCTTAACAAACCACTACATCGTCCTCGCGGAGGCGGGGACCCATAGAACGTCTGCTATAAGCAACTGTTCTATGGGGGTGGCGCATGCGCCACCGCCTCCGCGAGGACGATGTGTGGGGTTTGCTTATTTCAGCGGTCATCGCAATCACCCCAGCGACTGCCGGATGATCCGGCTGAGCTTCTCGCCGTAGCGCGGATCGGTCGCGTACCCCGCCTTTTGCAAGCCGTGCGCGAAGCTGCTCGCGTCGCCGGCGGCGGCCAGCACCTTCTCGTAGCGCGGATTGGTGCTGATCATCCGCGCAAAATCATTAAAACTGTCGGCATAGCTGTCATAGGCGCGGAAGCGCTCGACCCGCGTCTGCGGCACCCCGTTCACATATTCGGTCGTGGTCGCGGTGGCGACCCTGCCCTTCCACCCCGGCCCGGCCTTGATGCCAAACAGATTGTGGCTGGCGCTGCCGTCCGCGTTCTGGATCTCGCGTTTGCCCCAGCCCGATTCCAGCGCGGCCTGGCCCAGCATGAATTTGGCCGGGATGCCCGACACGCGGCTGGCCTCCTCGGCGTGGCCGCCCAACTTGTTCTGGAACGCGCGCACATGCTCCTGCTGCGACGCCAGACGCGGGCCGTCCTGCAACTGCGCCGCCGACCAGGCCGGCCCGGCCGGCGCAGCCGGCAGCACGCCCGCGAGCGCGTCCTTGATAATCGGGTGCATCTTGAACACGTCCGTGTACGGCACGCCCGCGCCCGGCTGCTTGACGGAATCGCCGCCGATCGCCAGCGCCTGCGCGTTGACTGGCTCGGCAAGGAATTGCTGCGGCATGCCACGCCCTTGCGCGACGGACCCGCCTTCGCCGGGGCCAACGTCCCTGCCCCCAAGGGCCTGGCTCGACAATTGCCGGATCAGCACATCGGCCAGCCCGACCCCGCGCTTGGCCAGGTTCTCGCTGGTCTGCTGGTCGAGCATCGAGGTGAACATCTTGCTCTGCTCGCTGTCGAACATGCCGTCCTGCGGCGTCGCCGCGCGCATGCTCTTCATCATCATGTTGATGAACATCGCCTCGAACTGGGTCGAGGCCGCCTTCAGGGCGTCCGGCGAGCCCGCCTTGGCCGACGCCTTGAGCGCGCCGAGGCCCTGGCTGTCGAACGCGAGGCGGCTGCTTAGGTCGTGCTTGAGGCTGTCCATGTGGCGCTCCTAGATGATCTCGAGTTCGGCGCGCAGCGAACCGGCCGCCTTGAGCGCCTGCAGAATCGACAGCAGGTCCTGGGGCGAGGCCCCGATCGCGTTCATCGCCTTGACCACCTCGGCGAGCGAGGCGCCGCCCTTGACGTTGATGACCTTGCCCGGCTCCTTCCGCAGGTCGACCTGCGGGCTCTGGACGACCACGGTGCGCCCGCCCGACAGGGGGCGCGGCTGGCTGACCAGGGTGTCGGTGCCGATCGTGACCGACAGGTTGCCGTGCGAAATGGCGCAGTTCTCGAGCGTGACCGACTGGTTCATCACGACCGAGCCGGTGCGCGCGTTCATGATGACCTTGGCGGCGGTGCGCGCCGGATTGACCTCGAGGCCCTCGAGCACGCCCAAAAACGCGACCCGCTGGTCGCTGCTCGAGGGCGAGCGCACGCGGATCACGCGCGCGTCCTGGGCGCTGGCGATGCCGGCCCCGAAATGGTCGTTGATGGCCGTGACCACGCGCGAGGCGGTGGTGAAGTCGGTGCTGTTGAGTTCGAGCGTGATCTGCTGGTTTTCGCCCAGCACCGAGGGCACCGCGCGCTCTACCGTCGCGCCGCCCGAGATGCGGCCCACGCTCAGGTGGTTGACCTGCACCTGCGCGCCGCCGGCCGCGGCGCCGGCGCCGCCGACCACGAGGTTGCCCTGGGCCATGCCGTAGACCTGGCCGTCCGCGCCCTTGAGCGGGGTCATCAGCAAGGTGCCGCCGCGCAGGCTCTTGGCGTTGCCCATCGACGAGACCGTGATGTCGAGCGTCTGGCCGGGCTGCGCGAACGGCGGCAGCGAGGCGGTGACGGTGACGGCGGCCACGTTTTTCAGTTGCAAGGTAGCGCCCGGCGGCAGGTTCACGCCCATCTGCTGGAGCATCGACACCACCGACTGCACCGTGAACGGGGTCTGGGTGGTCTGGTCGCCGGTGCCGTCGAGGCCGACGACGATGCCGTAGCCCATCAGTTGGTTGTGGCGCACGCCGGCGATGCTGGCCAGGTCCTTGATGCGCTCGGCCTGCGCCGGCTGCGCGCCCAGCAGGGCTGCGAGCAGGGTGGCGGCGAGGATGGTCGATGGGCGGCGCATGGGCATGGTCTACCTTAAAGATCTTAGAACGGCAGCAAGGATTGGAAGAAGCGCGACACCATCGCCGTCACCTCGGCGCGGTCGACCTGGCTGTTGGTGCGGTATTCGACGCGCGCGTCGGCCACCTTGGTCGACGACACCGTGTTGCCGGCGCCGATGGTGTCGGGGCTGACCATGCCCGAGAAGCGGATGAACTCGACGCCCTTGTTGAGCGCGATCTGCTTCTCGCCGGCGACGATCAGGTTGCCGTTGGCGAGCACCTCGGTGACGGTGACGGCGATGGTGCCGCTGAAGGTGTTGCTCGCGCTCTGGTTGTCGGCGTCGGCGAACTTGCTGCCGTTTTCGACCGCGACGTTGCCGCCGATGTACTTCTGGACCGGGCCCGGCACCTTGAAGCCGACCTCGCCCGACTTGTTGCCCGAGCTGGCGCCGGTCTTGAGGGCGGCGGTCTTCTCGACGATGTTAATGATGAGCAGGTCGCCGATGTGGCGCGCGCGCCGGTCCTCGAACATGGGGCGGTACGAGGCGAGCTGGTAGATCGCGCCGTTGGAAGCGGGCGCGTGCTCGACCATCATCGGACGCGAGGTGGTCGGCTGCTGCACGATCGACGACGGCACGGCCGAGCAGCCGGCCAGCGCCAGCACCGAAGCGAGCACAGGAACAACGAGGGGGATGAGTCGCGCTTGCATGGTCGTGCTCCGTTTTACAGCTGCGCCAGCTTGGCGAGCATCTGGTCGGACGTGGTGATCGCCTTGCTGTTGATCTCGTAGGCGCGCTGGGTCTGGATCATATTGACCATCTCCTCGACCACGTTGACGTTCGAGGTCTCGACGTAGCCCTGCAAGATGACGCCGGCGCCGTTGGTGCCAGGGGTGTTGGTGTTGGGGGTGCCCGACGAGCCGGTCTCGGCGTACAGGTTCTCGCCCTTGGACTCGAGGCCGGCCGGGTTCACGAACGTGGTCAGCTGAAGGGTGCCGACCTGGGACGGGGCCGCCGTGCCGGGCAGCGTGACCGAGACCACGCCGTCGCGCCCGACCGTGATCGAGAGCGCCTCGGCCGGCACGGTGATCGCGGGCTGGATCACGAAGCCCGACGAGGTCACGAGCTGGCCGTTGGAGTCGCTCTGGAAGGCGCCGTCGCGGGTGTAGGCGGTGGCGCCGTCGGGCAGCAGCACCGAGAAGAAGCCCGAGCCGTTGATCATCAGGTCCTTCGAGTTGCTGGTGAGCTGGGGGTTGCCCTGAGTGTGGATGCGTTCGGTGGCGACGGTGCGCACGCCGGTGCCGATCTGCAGGCCCGACGGCAGGTTGGTCTGCTGCGACGACTGGGCGCCGGGCTGGCGCACGTTCTGGTACAACAAGTCCTCGAACACGGCGCGCGAACGCTTGAAGCCGTTGGTGCTCACGTTGGCGAGGTTGTTGGTGATGACGTCGAGATTGGTCTGCTGCGCCTCGAGACCGGTCTTGGCGATATATAGGGAACGGATCATTTGCTTCTCCAGTTTCGGTACGGCGCCAAGCGCCAAGCACACATCAATCTTTGGGGACAGGCTGCCTGTGCAACCGACACCGGCCATCGCCAGTAACACGTCATCACCGCAACCGCCACGTCATCACAGAAACCACCACGTAATCACCGCAACCGCCAACGTCATCACAGCAACCACGACGTAATCACCGCAACCGCCAACGTCATCACAGCAACCACCACGTCATCACCGCAACCGCCAACGTCATCACAGCAACCACCACGTCATCACCGCCGCCACCACCACCACCAACGTCATCCCCGCGAAAGCGGGGACCCATACTGAGCTGGCAAAGCGCCGAGCATCACGTTTTCGGCCGCGAACAATAAATCGCCCTTGTTAGCGAAGAAATCGGCTGACGCCAGTTGTCAGCAAACTCAGCATGGGTCCCCGCTTTCGCGGGGATGACGTGCTGGTGGTGGCGCTGGTCGCGCTGGTGCCGCTGGTGCCGCTGGTGCCGCTGGTGCCGGTGGTGCCGGTTTTGGCGGTTTCGGCGGTTTCGGCGGTTTTGGCGGTTTTGGCGCGTTTGTGGCGGTCGTGGTAGCGACGACACACGTCGCGTCGCGTCAGCCATAGACCCCAGTGAGAATTATGCGCGCCGCAGAGTCAACTCAAAGCGAGGATCTGGGTAGCTTTCGCCGCGTTGTTCTCGGCATTCTTGAGCAGGCTCATTTGGGTTTCGAACGCGCGCGCGAGCGTGATCATGCTCACCATCGAGTCGACCGGGCTGACGTTGCTGCCCTCGAGCGCCCCGCCGACCACCTTGACCAGCGGGTCGGCCGCGGCGGCCGAGCCGTCGCGCAGGCGGAACAAGCCGTCGTCCCCGCGCACCAAATTGGCCTCGTCCGGATTGACCAGTTTTAAACGCCCCAGCACGGTCGGCGCGCCCGGCGTGTTGCTCGTCGCCATGGTCGAGACGGTGCCGTCGCTGGCGACCTCGACCGTCACCTCGGGCGGCACCGTGATGGTGCCGCCGTCGCCCTGCACCGCGAACCCGGCGTTCGACTGCAGCATCCCGTTCGCGTTCATCTGCAGGGCGCCGTTGCGGGTGTACGCCTCGCTGCCGTCGGGCATCTGCAGCGCGATCCAGCCCTTGCCCGAGACCGCCACGTCGAGCGCGCGCCCCGTCATCTGCAGCGGCCCCGCCGAAAAATCGCTGCCCACCGTCGCGCCGACCACGAAGGTGCGGGTCGGCAGCGCGCCGCCGACCACCGGCACCGCGCGGAAGGCGTCGATCTGGGCCCTGAAGCCCGTGGTGCCGACGTTGGCCAGGTTGTTGGCGGTCGTGGCCTGCTGATCGAGCAGGTGCTTGGCGCCGCTGGCGGCGGTGTAGATCAGGCGGTCCATGCGGCGTCCCTTGACGTTTATTGCGGTTTAGCGCAGGTTGACCAGCGTCTGCAGGATCGAATCCTGGGTCTTGATGGTCTGCGCGTTGGCCTGGTAGACCCGCTGCGCCGTGATCATGTTGACCAGCTCGGCCGTGAGGTCGACGTTCGAGGTCTCGACCGCGGCCGACTGCAGCACCCCGCGCCCGCCCGAGTCCGGCGTGCCCGTGAGCGGCACGCCCGAGGTCGAGGACTCGGCCCAGGCGTTGTTGCCCAGCGGCGTGAGCCCGTTCGGGTTGGCGAAGTTCGACAGCACGATCTGGCCCAGCGCCTGCGAGCGGCCGTTGCTGTACTGGCCCATGATGACGCCGTCTGCGCCGGCCGCGAAACGCTGCAGCTGGCCCGAGGCGTAGCCGTCCTGCGACAGCTTCTCGCGCGTGGCCGAGCCGTACTGGGTGGTGCCGGCAAAGCCAAGGTCGACCGTGAGGGTGTCGGCCGCGCCGGTCGACGGGTACATCGGCAGGGCGACGGAGAACGGCAGCGTCTGCGGCGCCATCAGCGCCGGGCTGAGCGCGCCCGACGAGTCGAACTTGAGCTGGCCCACGCTGACCGGCGGCACCCGCACGGCGGCCGTGATGGCCGCGTCGATCTGCTCGGGCGTGAAGCCGACGGTGTTGCCGGCGGTGGTCGCGGCGGTGTTGATGGCGGCGACGTCGGTGGCGCTGGCGCCGGCGGCGGCGGCGGCCTGCTCGACGGCGTCACCGGCGGCGGTGGCGTAGTTTTGCGCGGCCAGGTTGACCCGCGCCGGGTCGCGCGGCACGGCGGCCATCGCGTTGACCCACTCCTGGCGCGTGACGCTGGTGGCGGCCGCCGGGCTCGGGTCGTGCGAGGCGCTGGCCACCTCGAGATTGGTGATCTCGGTGCCGTCGTTGGCCACGTAGACGTCCCACACGCCGGGCGCCGACTTGACGAAGTACGAGGTCACCACGTGCGGCGTGCCGAGGCTGTCGTAGACGTCGATCGCGGTCTGCTTGTTGTAGGTGTCGGAGTTGTTCGGGTTGAACGGGGTCACGAGCGGCGTGACGCTGGCCGAATCGAGGTTCAATTCGGTGTCGATGCGGCTTGTCGCCAGCGGCTGCAGGTTGGCCGTGCTGATCTGCAGCGGCACGGGCGAGCCGGCCGAGATGGCGCCGGTCGGGCCGGCCATGTAGCCGGTCAGCATCGCGCCCTGGGCGTTGGTGATGAAGCCGTCCTTGTTGAGCGCGAACTGGCCGTTGCGCGCGTACTGGACCGCGCCATTGACGGTGGTGCGGAAGAATCCGGAGCCGTTGATGGCGATGTCGAGCGGGTTGTTGGACGCCTCGATGTTGCCCTGGTTGAATTGCTGGGCGATCTGCGACACCTTGACGCCGATGCCGGCCTGGTTGCCGGCCGCGCCGCTGAGCGAGTTGGCGTAGACGTCGGCGAACTGGGCCTGCGAGGTCTTGAAGCCGACCGTGCTGGCGTTGGCGATGTTGTTGCCGATGACGTCGAGCGATTTCGCAGCGCCGTTCAAGCCGCTAAGTCCCTGTTGGAAAGACATGTTGATCTCCTGGTGTAAAGGTTGGTGGCGGCTTGAATTACATGATGAGTTTGACGTCGGCCATCGTGACCATGCTGCCCTTGAGCATCAGGTTCAGCTGGACCCCGTTCTTGGCGCTGGTCGTCACGCTGCCGACGCTGTCGAAGGCGAGCGCGATGGCGTCGTCGACCGCCTCGCCGCCGTTCTGGGCGACCACCCGGAAGGTGTAGGCGCCGTTGGCCGAGGGCACGCCGTCGATCACGCCGTCCCATGCGACCGGGGTCACGCCGGGCCCGTGCGGGCCGAGATCGAGCGTGTGCACGTCCTTGCCGGTGCGCGGGTCGGTGATGACGATCTGCAGGTTGTCGACGCTCGAGCCGAGCTCGACGCCCATGATCGACTTGCCCTCGTGCAGCGTCAGGCTGTTGCCCTCGACCAGCACGCCGTGGCCGATCATGTTGGCCGCCTGCAGCGCCTCGGACGACTGGTAGCTGGCCTTGAGCGATTCGAGCGTGGTGTTGAGCTTGTTGACGCCGGTGACGGTCGACAGCTGCGCGAGCTGGCTCGTGATCTGCGCGTTGTCGAGCGGGTTCATCGGGTCCTGGTTCTTGAGCTGGGTCACCAGCAGGGTCATGAACTTGTCCTGGTCGGCCTGGACGCTGCCGGCGACGGCGGCCGCCTTGCGCGGATTCATCACCGCCATGAGGTCGTTGATGATCGGCGGCGATTGGGTGGCGATGGCGGTCATGGGGGGTTCCGATCCGGTCACTGACCGAGCGTTAGGGTTTTGAGCAGCATGCTTTTGGCCGCGTTCATGGTTTCGACATTGGTCTGGTAGGAGCGCGAGGCCGACAGCATGTTGACCATCTCGTCGACCACGTTCACGTTGGGCATGGCGACATACCCCTTCTCGTCGGCCATCGGGTGCTTGGGGTCGTACACCTGCTTGAGCGGCGAGGCGTCCTCGACGACCTGCTGGACGCGCACGCCGGTGCCGCCGCCGGCGGTCTGGACCGCCTCGAACACGACCTGCTTGGCGCGGTAGGCCTCGCCGCTGGCGCTGGTGGCGCTGTCGGCGTTGGCGAGGTTGCTCGAGACCACGTTGAGGCGCTGGGCCTGGGCGCTCATGGCCGAACCGGACACGTTGAAGATGTTAAACAGCGACATAGTGCTTCCCTATCGGCCCTATTGGCCCTGGATGGCGGAGATCAGGCCGCGGATCTGCATGTTGATCATGGTGATGCCCGCCTCGTAGCGCAGCGCGTTGTCGGCGAACTGGTTGCGCTCGACGTCCATGTCGACCGTGTTGCCGTCAACGCTGCCCTGGGCCGGGATCCGGTACAGCAGCGCGGTGCCGTCGGCCAGGGTGTCGGCGTTTTTGGCCACGCCCGTGAAATGGGCCGCCGCGGTCGCGCCCGGCACGCCGGCCGGCGCCGCGCCGCGCGCGAGCGCGCCCTGCAGCGCGCTGGCGAAATCGATGTCGCGCGCCTTGAAGTTGGGCGTGTCGGCGTTCGCGATGTTGGAAGCGAGCACCTGCTGGCGCTGCGAGCGCAAACTCAGGGCGACCTCGTTGAAGCGCATGTAATCGTCGATTTTGCTCATTTTGCATTCTCCCAGGTCAGGCGCCAGTCCAAAGCCGGTGGTGACAGGATCGATAGTAAGGCTGCCGGGCATGCAGCAATCGGCCGAGAAGGCCGTGCAAACGGGGGCTATTCAAACGTTCGGCCCGGGGCCGCGCCGCCTAATATGGGAGCATGAAAAAGACCCTGTCGGCCGCAAAGCCAAGCACGTCGTTCCGATCAGCTCCGATATTGTCCGTCCTCGCCATCCTGGTTTTGCTGCTGAGCGCGCCGCTGGTGCGCGGCCAGGTCCCGGCCAATCCGGCGCGCCAGGATCCGGCCGCCCTGCGCGCGCTGGTCGAACAACACCTGCGCGTGCAGAGCGCCGGCCTGCCCGGCAAGGTCGCGATCGAGGTCGGCCGGCTCGACCCGCGCATGAGCCTGGCCGCGTGCCCGGACCCGCAGGCGTTCCAGCAAGCCGGCGCGCGCGCCTGGGGCAGGACCTCGGTCGGGGTGCGCTGCCTGGCGCCCGCCTGGAGCGTGTATGTGCAGGCCAGGGTGAGCGTGACGGGCGACTACGTGGCCGCCGCCGTGCCCCTGGCGCAGGGCCAGCCGATCGACCCGTCGCAGCTGATGCTGCTCAAGGGCGATCTCGCGGCGATGCCGAACGGGATCATCACCGACATCGCGCAGGCGGCCGGAAAAAGCCCGACCGTGTCGCTTCAGGCCGGCGCGCCGCTGCGGCTCGACGGCCTGCGCAGCCCGCCCGTGGTGCAACAGGGGCAGTTGGTGCGCGTGGTCAGCGCCGGACCCGGCTTCCAGGTCTCGGGCGAGGCGCGCGCGCTTGGCAACGCGGCCGACGGCCAGGTGGTACAGGCGCGCACGCCGCGCGGCGTGATCCTCAGCGGGGTGGCCCGCGCCGGCGGCCTGGTCGAAGTGGCATACTAGGCATGCTAGACATGCGCCGAACGAATATTTGATATGGGAAAGTCCATGCGGTCGCAGCTAAAGTTTATGGCCGGTGCGCCGTTACCGAGGCAGACCCCGGAGTTTCTCGCTCCGGCAAGACGAGGAAAACGCTGTGAAAATTAACGACCCGATCAAAATCACACCCGCGCTGCCGGGCAACACCGCCCCGGCGGCGGGCACCCGCGGCGCCGACAGGGCCGGCCCGGCCGCCGGCCTGTCATCGGACAGCGTGCGCCTGTCCTCGCAAGGCCAGGCGCTCGCCGGCACGGTCGGCAACAATGCCGTGTTCGACGCCAAAAAAGTCGAGCGCCTCAAGCTGGCGATCGCCGACGGCCAGTTCCAGGTCAATTCCGAAAAAGTCGCCGACGGCCTGCTCGAGACGGTGCGCGGCCTGCTGCACGCCAGAAAGCGCTAACACACCCAATGTCCACCATGTCCGCCACCAGCCCGAACGCCGCCCTGCCCGACGAACTGCGCCTGATGGGGCAGATGCTCGCCATGCTGCAGCAGGAGCAGCAGGTGCTGGTCAAGGCCGACACCGAGGCGCTGAGCGCGCTCACGGTGCTCAAGTCGGCGCTCGTGGCGCAACTGGGGCAATGCGCGGCCACGCGCCAGCGCCTGCTGCGCGAGGCCGGCTTCGCGGCCGCCGACGACGGCATGCAGGCCTGGATCAAGGCCGGGCCCGGCGCCGCCAGCGCCGAGCAGTGGCAGCAACTGCTCGAGCTCACGCGCCAGGCCAAGGAACTCAACCGCGTCAATGGAATGCTGATCAACAAGCAGTTCACCTACAACCAGACCATCCTCAACGCGATGCGCGCGCCCGCCTCGGGCGGCGAGGCGCATTTCTACGGCCCCAGCGGCCAGGCCACCGTCACGCCGCAGCCGCGCCGCCCGGTGATCGGCTAAGACCCTCTTCCATCGGGCCGATGCGCCCGGGGGCTTGCCATGCCGGCCCGAGGCTGGCGTTGCGCGCGCAAGGCTACGCAAAGCGAAAATTTATTTTTCGACAATTTCTTGCGAAAATACAATCATAATATTGCGACGAACGCAACGATAAGATTGTCATATTTTCTACTATCAAGGCTCGCACACTTACCTTTGAAAGGTGCTTGCCATGTCAAATCCTTACGACCAAATCCTTATCGATACGGCAATCGTGGAAGATTTCTCCGGCTTAAAACAGTATATGGCGGCAGCGGCCTCTGTTCTGTCCGGTGCGATCATGAGTGGCTGTGGGGCCGGGACGGGCAAGGGGCCTGCCCAACTGCCGCCAACCGGACCGATCGCGCCCACCCCGGGTCCGCCCACGGCGACGCAGGCTTCGCGCTTCCTCATGCAGGCCTCGATGGGCGCAACGCGCGAACAAATTGCCAAGGTACAAGAGCTCGGATATGCCGGGTGGCTCGACGATCAGATCGCGACGCCGGTTTCGGGCACGTCCTGGGCCTGGTTGGTTGGTGCCGGTTTCGCCACTTCCACCGAATCCGAGGCCGGCACCGATGCGTGCATTTGGCGCAAATTGCTGTCCGCGCCTGACACCTTGCGCCAGCGCGTTACGCTGGCGCTTTCAGAGATCATCGTCGGTGCCGTGTCGGGTTTTTTCGAAGGACAGTGGCGCGCGTTCTCGGCCGCGACCTTGCTAGATTTGTTGCAAGCGAATGCCTTTGGAAATTACCGAATTTTGTTGCAACAGATATCGCTTAGCACGCCGATGGGCGAGTTTCTGACTTATATCGACAATATGAAATTCGATCCCGCGACAGGCGCTATGCCTGACGAAAATTTTGCGCGCGAAATCATGCAGTTGTTCTCAATCGGACTGATCCAGCTAAATCCAGATGGCTCACCCAAACTCGTCAACGGCAAACCACAAGAAACGTACACCCTTGACGACGTTGTCGGTCTGGCGCGCGTGTTTACGGGATATGGCTACGACGCCACGTTCGGCTATTCGACCCCGGAGTACAAACGACTACCCCTCATTCAGCTTGCGGGACGCCATGAATACGGCAGCAAGAAATTTCTGGGAACGACCATTGTGGCCGGAACAAATCCCGCCGACAGCTTGGCGCAGGCCCTCGACACCATTTTCGCGCATCCTAACGTTGCCCCCTTCATCGGCAAGCAGTTGATTCAACGCTTAGTGTGCAGTAACCCTAGCTCGGCCTATGTGGCTCGCGTGAGCGCCGTGTTTAACAACGATGGGAACGGTGTCAAAGGCAATCTGACGGCCGTGTTGAAAGCCATCTTGCTAGATGAAGAGGCGCGCGCAGACATCGACGACACCGCCCCCGGATACGGCAAGCTGCGGGAGCCTATCCTGCGCTTGGCAGCATGGGCCCGCGCATTTAAGGCTACCTCGCCCAGCGACACATGGAACGTGGGCGACACCTCGGACGCTGGCAAGGCGCTGGCGCAAAGCCCGCTGCGCGCGCCAAGCGTCTTCAATTTTTTCAGGCCGGGATATGTGCCTCCGAACAGTGAGATCAGCAACTCCGGGATGGTAGCGCCGGAATTCCAGATCACGAATGAAACATCGGTCGTCGGCTACGTGAACTTCATGCAAAGGGTGATTTGCGACGGCATCGGCGATGTCAAGGCCGACTATGGAAGCCTGCTGCCACTGGCTGACAACGCCCGCACCTTGGTTGACGAGATCAATCTCGTGTTGACGGCCGGACAGTTGTCGGCGACCACCGTGGTCCTGATCGTGGGGGCACTCAACACCTTGCCAAGCGGTACCGACGCGTCCCGTCTCGCTCGGATCCATGCCACGCTGGTCATGGTGATGGCGGCACCCGAGTTCATCGTTCAAAAATAGGAGTCCACCATGAAAAACGACAACAGTAACGTCACCAATGGATCACGGCGCGCTTTTCTGAAACGCGCAGGCTCTCTTTCGCTCGCCAGCGTGGCGGCGCCATGGTTGATCAACTTGTCTGCGCTTGCCGATGCCAGTGCGGCCACGACAGGCGAATACAAGGCGTTGGTATGCATCTTTCTTTCGGGTGGCAATGACCAGGCAAACACACTGGTGCCCTACGATAGCGGCAACCACACACTGTATCAGCGCTACCGTCCGTCGTTTGCGTACAGCCGGCAACAGCTCGCCGCGGGCGCGCTTGCATCAGAAAACACGGCACTCGACTCGGCCGGTTTCGCGCACGACTATGCGCTCCCGCCTGCACTGGCGCCATTGCTTGCCCTTTTTAATGAAAAGCGTTTGGGGGTGATGCTGAATATGGGTACGCTGGTCGAGCCGACGACGAAGCAACAATACACCGGAAAGTCGGTTCGCCTGCCATCCAAACTTTTCTCGCACAACGACCAGCAATCCATTTGGCAATCGTCGTTCCCCGAGGGTGCTGCTTCGGGTTGGGGCGGGAGAATGGGGGACTTGTTCCAATCGAACAATCAGAACAAAGTGTTTTCAAACATTAGCCTTGCCGGCAACGCGGTTTTCCTGTCGGGAAACTCGGCCATGCAATACCATGTTTCAATAGATGGCCCGGTGAAGATGGAGGCTCTGCGGGACCCGTTGTTCGGGTCGGCGGCATGTTCGGCGGCGTTGCGCACCCTGATCAGCGAACCGCGCGACAACATCTTTGAAAGCGAGTACAACCGCATCAACAAGCGCGCCTTGGAATCCGAGGAGCTTTTGTCGTCCTCGCTTGCATCGGCAGCTCGCCTCAATACCATTTTCCCCGCCAATAACCCGCTCGCAAAGCAACTTCAAATGGTCGCGCGGATGATCTCGATTGCGCCTGCGCTGGGCGTAAAACGGCAAATTTTCTACGTCACGCTGAACGGTTTCGACAACCACTACAGCCTGCTCGCTCCCCATACCCACCTGTTGGGACAACTGGGGATGGCGATGAGTGCCTTTTATTCGGCAACCGCCGAGCTTAATGTCGCAAACGATGTCACTTCGTTTACCGCCTCCGAATTCGGTCGCACGCTGTCGGCAAACACGAACGGGGGCACCGACCATGGCTGGGGTGGCATGCAATTTGTGATGGGCGGCGCGGTAAAGGGAAAACGCTTTTACGGCAACGCTCCCATTCTGGCCAATGACGGACCGGATGATGTGGGCCAAGGCCGTCTGCTCCCGACCATGTCTATCGAACAATTTGCCGCCACGCTCGGTGGATGGTTTGGCGTGTCCGACAGCGACTTGCTGGAGGTGCTCCCGAACCTGCGCAATTTCAGCGCCAGCGCAAGAAAATTGGACTTCGTCTAAATCGGAACCGCTTCACGCGATCCTTTCCCGGGCACAGATGTCGTCTAGTGCCTCGGGTTTGCCTCGCATTCAAAGCCGGAGACCTCAAACTTGTCTATACCACATCATCATTGCCGCGTCTGCTAATTTTTAATCAATTTGGCATTTTTGCAAAAAAATTCGAGAAAACAATTTTCAACTTTACATGGCCGCGTTAATCCGTGAGTATTCATTCATGAGTTTGCTTATCGAAGAATAATTTTTTTCTTTATGGAAACTTAAAATTTAAGGCTGCAACAAAGCGGTCCACTATAAAAATCACTTTCGGAGAACACAAATGAATTGGAATACTACGGCCAAGACCAGTATTGCTGTGATGATCGCCGCCATGTGCGCTTCTGCGCAAGCGGGCAACAACGGCGTCACGGTCAGCGTTGCAGCAGAGAAAACCAAACTGAGCAAGAGCGATGACGTCGTCGTCAAGGTCACGATCAAGAACACCTCGTCGTCCCCGCAATACGTCCTCAAGTGGTACACCCCGTTCGCCGAAATCGAAGAGTCGCTGTTCAAAGTAACGCGCGACGGCGTCGACGTGCCGTACGAGGGCGCCCACTACAAGCGCCAGGCGCCAAAGGCAACGGACTACTACGTGCTCAAGCCAGGCGCATCGCACACCACCAAGGTTGAACTGTCGAGCATGTACGACATGAGCATCACCGGCGCCTACTCGATCAGCTACGACACCAAGTCGCTGAGCATGTTCAATGACGAGATGAGCGGCAACAAGAAGGCCAAGAAGGAAATCGGCGAGATGAAATCGACCCCGGCATCGCTGTGGATCGATGGCAGCTTGCCGCGCGGCACGCTGGCGAAAGCCCCCGCCCCGCAGCCGCCATCGACGATGGGGCTGTCGTTTACCAAGTGCACCGCGTCCCAGCAAAGCACCGTGACCGCGGCCATCGCCGCCGGCCTGAACATGGCCACCAACAGCGACGCCTACATGTCCGGCTCGCTTGGCGCGCGCTACACCAAGTGGTTCGGCGCGGCCGATTCGACCCGCGCTGCCAAGGTCAAGGGCAACTTCGCCTCGATCAAGGATGCGTTCGCAAACAAGCCGGTCACCGTGGACTGCGGTTGCAAGAAGACCTACTACGCCTACGTGTACCCGAGCCAGCCGTACAAAATCTACGTGTGCAAGGCGTTCTGGTCGGCGCCAATGACGGGCACCGATTCGAAAGGCGGCACCATGGTTCATGAAATGAGCCACTTCACCGCCGTCGCCGGCACCGACGACTGGGTCTATGGCCAATCGGGCGCTGCCAGCTTGGCCATCAGCGATCCGAACAAAGCGGTCGACAATGCCGACTCGCACGAGTATTTTGCCGAGAACACCCCTAACCTGTAATTCCAGGTAGGGCGCTTCAGATGGAAGCGGGTTGGACGGTCTGGGGACCGCCAACCCGCTTTTTTTATGCCCGCGCGACTTACCGCAAGTAGCGGGACTAATGTTCAAAATTTAACATTCCGCGCGATCCGTCCCAAAATAGACATTCAGCCGACGCCAATTTTTCATAGCACGCAATGCGAACTCCGCAATCAAAAATAACAATTCAAAAACATTGAATGTTCGCAAAAACTTCACACTTACGATTGATTCTGCGTTTACTTGAAGTCGAGGTTTGTGTGAGCATGAATACATGAGTTGGCAGAAGCGGGACGGTACAGGCGCCCCGCGCGCGCTCATATTCTTGTGCAAGTACCCACTAAAAAA
>NZ_PXWF02000027.1 GCF_003011895.2 Massilia glaciei
CGCCGAATTTCTTCGACAGAACGGTAGCGATAGCAGCCGTCAGGGTCGTTTTACCGTGGTCGACGTGACCGATGGTGCCGACGTTGACGTGCGGCTTGGTCCGTTCGAATTTACCTTTTGCCATTTTGATCTTCCTTAAGGGGATATTTAAACTGCTTGGGGGACAGAGCAGGGTTTACCTGCTCTGTCCCCAACTGAATATGACTGACTATGAATTACTTAGCCTTGGCGGTGACGATTGCATCCGTCACGTGCTTAGGCGCTTCCGAATAGTGCTTGAATTCCATCGTGTAGGTCGCACGGCCTTGCGTTGCGGAACGCAGCGAGGTCGAGTAACCGAACATTTCCGACAGTGGCACTTCGGCTTTGATGATCTTGCCGCCGCCGCCTGGGATTTCGTCCATGCCCTGCACCATGCCGCGACGCGACGACAGGTCGCCCATCACGGAACCGGCGTAGTCTTCCGGCGTTTCCACTTCGACCGACATCATCGGCTCGAGGATGACCGGCGACGCCTTGCGGCAGCCGTCTTTGAAGGCCATCGAAGCTGCCATCTGGAACGCGTTCTCGTTCGAGTCGACGTCATGGTACGAACCGAAGAACAGCGTGACCTTGACGTCGACGACTGGGTAACCAGCCATCACGCCCGAGTTCAGCGTGCCGCGCACACCCTTTTCAACCGCGGGGATGTATTCGCGTGGAACGGTGCCGCCCTTGATCGCGTCGACGAATTCGAAGCCCTTGCCCGGCTCTTGCGGCTCGATCTTCAGAACCACGTGACCGTATTGGCCACGACCACCGGACTGCTTGACGAACTTGCCCTCGGACTCTTCGCACACCTTGCGGATCGTCTCGCGGTAAGCCACTTGTGGCTTGCCGACGGTCGCTTCGACGCCGAATTCGCGCTTCATGCGGTCGACGATAATTTCCAGGTGCAACTCGCCCATACCACCGATGATGGTCTGGCCCGACTCTTCGTCGGTCTTGACGCGGAACGAAGGATCTTCCTGTGCCAGGCGGTTCAGCGCCAGGCCCATTTTTTCCTGGTCGGCCTTGGTCTTAGGCTCGACAGCCTGCGAGATCACCGGCTCAGGGAAGACCATGCGCTCGAGCGTGATGATCGACGATGGGTCGCACAGGGTTTCGCCCGTGGTCGCATCCTTGAGGCCGACCGCGGCGGCGATGTCGCCGGCGTGGACTTCCTTGATCTCTTCGCGCTGGTTCGCGTGCATCTGCAGAATACGGCCAAGACGCTCTTTCTTGTTCTTGATCGGATTGAAGACGGTGTCGCCCGACTTGATGGTGCCCGAGTAGACGCGGAAGAAGATCAGCTGGCCGACGAACGGGTCGGTCATGATCTTGAACGCCAGCGCCGAGAATTTCTCGCTGTCTTCGGCTTTACGCGTCGTTGGCTGCTCATCTTCGTCCAGACCCTTGACCGGTGGAATGTCCACTGGCGATGGCAGGTATTCGATGACGCCGTCGAGCATGGCTTGCACGCCCTTGTTCTTGAACGCGGTGCCGCACATCATCGGAACGATTTCCGAGGCGATGGTGCGTTGACGCAGCGCGGCCTTGATCTCTTCTTCCGAGAGGTCGCCCTCGTCGAGGTACTTGTTCATCAGCTCTTCCGACGCTTCGGCGGCCGCTTCGACCATCTTCTCGCGCCACTCGGCGGCCTGGTCGGCCAGCTCTGCGGGGATCTCGCGGTAGTCGAACTTCATGCCCTGCGACGCGTCGTCCCAGTAGATCGCCTTCATCTTGACGAGGTCGACCACGCCGAGGAAGTTCTCTTCGGCGCCGATTGGGATCTGCAGGCAGATCGGGTTCGCCTTCAGGCGGTTGCGCATCTGCTCGTAGACCTTGAAGAAGTTGGCGCCGGTGCGGTCCAT
This sequence comes from Massilia glaciei, assembly GCF_003011895.2. Classification (GTDB taxonomy): domain Bacteria; phylum Pseudomonadota; class Gammaproteobacteria; order Burkholderiales; family Burkholderiaceae_D; genus Telluria_A; species Telluria_A glaciei. Next base: position 1,893 of record NZ_PXWF02000027.1, read on the forward strand.
CTTGTTGACGAACGCGAGGCGTGGCACCTTGTACTTGTTGGCCTGGCGCCATACGGTTTCCGACTGCGGCTGAACGCCGCCGACCGCGCAGTAAACCATGCAGGCGCCGTCGAGCACGCGCATCGAGCGCTCGACTTCAATCGTGAAGTCGACGTGGCCCGGGGTGTCGATGATGTTGATGTGGTGCTCAGGGAAGTTGTTAGCCATCCCCTTCCAGAAGCAGGTCGTCGCAGCCGAGGTGATCGTGATACCGCGTTCCTGCTCTTGCTCCATCCAGTCCATGGTGGCCGCGCCGTCATGGACTTCGCCGATCTTGTGGTTCACGCCCGTGTAGTACAGGACGCGCTCGGTCGTGGTGGTCTTGCCAGCATCGATGTGAGCGGAAATACCAATATTGCGGTAGCGCTCAATGGGGGTCTTGCGTGCCATAATTATTCCTAAATCTTTTAATGGACAAAACCGAGCGTCATTTTGTGAACAAAATGGGCCCGGCCTCGAACAACAGATGCATGGCCGCGCCCGGGGCCCGCACGAAGTGCGAACCGGGGCTTGGCCAGTTTATTAGAAGCGGAAATGCGAGAACGCTTTGTTCGCTTCTGCCATGCGGTGAACTTCGTCCCGCTTTTTCATCGCGCCGCCGCGCATTTCCGACGCTTCCAGCAACTCGCCGCCGAGGCGTTGTGGCATGGATTTTTCGCTGCGCTTGTTTGCGGCTTCGCGCAACCAACGCATGGACAGCGCCATACGACGCACCGGACGGACTTCAACTGGCACCTGGTAGTTGGCGCCGCCGACACGGCGGGACTTAACTTCGACCATTGGCTTGCAGTTGTTGATCGCGGTGGCGAACACTTCGAGCGGGTCCTTGCCGGACTTCGTTTTGATGTGTTCAAAGGCACCGTAGATGATGTTTTCAGCGACCGATTTTTTACCGGACAGCATCAGAACGTTCACGAATTTGGCGACATCTTGGTTGCCGAACTTTGGATCTGGCAAGATTTCGCGCTTGGGTACTTCACGACGACGTGGCATATCAATTCCTTCCTATCTTCAGTTGAGCGCGCTTGGCGCACTCGCGGAGGCCATCATAGCCTTCCACTTACTCGATCATTACGACCGGTTCAACTCGTTAGTTTTTTAAACAGCGGTTAACCGCCGGCACTTGGCAAAAATTACTTCTTCTTGCCAGCTTTGGCTTTCTTGGTACCGTATTTCGAGCGCGATTGCTTACGGTCTTTGACGCCCTGGGTATCCAGTGCACCGCGAACCATGTGGTAACGCACACCCGGAAGATCCTTTACGCGGCCGCCGCGCAGCAGAACGACGCTGTGCTCTTGCAGGTTATGGCCTTCACCGCCAATGTACGAAATGACTTCGAAACCATTGGTCAGGCGGACTTTGGCGACCTTACGCAGAGCCGAGTTTGGCTTCTTTGGGGTCGTCGTATAAACACGTGTGCATACGCCACGCTTTTGCGGGCTGTTTTCCAGCGCCGGCGATTTGCTCTTGACGCGTACGGAAACACGCGGCTGGCGAATCAGTTGATTGATGGTTGGCATCGTTATAAATCCAACAAAGATACAACATGAACAACCCGGGCGAAGTTGCCCGGGGACTAAAACCTAGTCCCGGTTTAGAACTGACAAAGGAGGCGCCGAAAGCCACTCAGCTAGGAGCGGCCCTGGTTGCGAAAACGATGTGCAGAATAAATTCGAGAACTCGCGAGTATAGACGTGAAGCGCGGGCGGGTCAATCAGTTTACCACTTGGCAATGCACAAAGCGGGCCGCCACGGGCGTCGCTCCGATCAGGCGGCGCTGGCTTTCTGCCGATCTTGCAAATACAGCCACACGAGCGGCGGCAGCATCGTCATCAGCGCGAAGCAGTCGATGAGCACATTGGCCCAGACCCCGCGCTGCAGCGACAGATAGATGTCCTGCGGCGCCCACAGGACGATGCCGGCGATCAGCGATCCCCAGGCCAGGGCGTTGCGCTGGCGCTCGCCAATGTAGGCGAGCGCGCCCATCCAGATCGCGGCGGCCTGCACCGTGGGGCCGAACAGGGCGACCCACCAAAGCTGGAGCGCGCGCGCCCCGTCCGGCGCGCCCACCGGCCAGAACGCGGACTCGATCCCCGCGTGGCAGCCCTCGAACAATGCCGCGCCGCCCGCCAGCGGCAGCAGCGCGCCGACCACCAGATGGCCGAAGATGGCCGCGTACACCCACCACACCACCAATTTTCGGGCCGTCATCGCAGTCTCATTTTTTTAGGAAGGGGTGTGGGCGCGCGCAGGCGCCGTCGCGGCAGGCCGGACCGGCCCCGCCTTTATAGCCGAGCAAACGGGAGATCGCGTAACGCCGGCACGCGAACTGCCGGTACAGCGCCGCCAGCAGCGGGCGCAGCAGCGGCACCCTCAGCGGCAGCACCAGCCAGGCGCGCCCGGCCAGGCCATAGGCGGCGACCATGCTGTCGATGCCGACGAGCAGCTTGCCGCCGGCGTCCAAGCTGTGCATCTCGCGGTTCAGGGCGTCCATGCCGACCCCGAGCGGGCGCGGGTCGAAGCCGGGCGCGGCGATGTCGACGAAGGCGAGCCGGCGCGCCCGGTCCCAGCGCCCGAGCCGTCCCATCTCGGTGGCGCAGAACGGACAGTTGCCGTCGAAGTAAAGGGTCAGTGCGGGCGCGTTCATGATCTTCTTTTTATTCTGTCGTTACAGAAATTTAAGACATAACAGACGGCGAGTCAAGGCAATTCGCCTGGCGCAGCACCGGCAGCAGGACTAGGCCGAGGTAGGGTGCGGGATCGGCACGGGGCAACCGCCGCAGCTGACCGGCACGGTAACCGGGTCTGACCCCGGTTACGGAATTAATTGCCGAATTTAAGACCTTGCAAGGGCTACGACGTGGACTAATGCCAATTGATTTCTAAACCGGGGTCAGACCCCGGTTTTTAATTGATTGGACCTTTTGGTTGCGATCGCGGGACGTCGGGCTTCTGGAGTGTGGCTGGGAATCGTATAAAAATGGCATGTTTTCTAAGTGTGTTGAACTTGGGAAACAGCCGGCCCGGCGCCGCGGCGCGCGCCCGCACACAAATCGCCTACCGTGTTGCCGATCCGGCACTTGCAATCTATTATGGCGGCACCCATCTGCTTCCATCAACAATCAGGCTCCGCGCGCATGCTCACCACCACCCAAAACAAGCTCGACGCCAACACCATCGCGTCCTACATCCTGGTCGGCGTCGCCTTGCTGCTGGTCCTGGTCAAGGGATTGCTCGGCGCCCTGTTCGCCGGCCTGCTCGTGTACGCGCTGGTGCAAATGATGACGCCGTTGCTGGCGAGCAAGATCAGCGACGCGCGCGCGCGCATGGTCGCCATCGCCGTCATCTCGGCCGTCGTGATCGGTTTGCTCAGCGCGGCGGCCTGGGGCACGATCACCTTTTTCAGGGGCGACGCGACCAACCTGACGTCGTTGCTCAAGCGCATGGCCGACATCATCGACGCCTCGCGCGGGCAGTTGCCGCCGTGGCTGCTCGACCACCTGCCGGTCAACGCCGACGCCCTGCGCGAGCGGCTCTCGGGCTGGCTGCGCGAGCACGGCGACGAGGCCAGGACGCTGGGCAAGGAGGCGGGCCGCACGCTGGCCCATGTGCTCATCGGCATGATCATCGGCGCCATGGTGAGCATGGGCAGCGTGGGCGGCAAATACGGCGCGCGCCCGTTCTCGAGCGCCCTGCAGGCGCGCCTGAGCCACCTGCTCGACGCGTTCCGCAACATCGTGTTCGCCCAGGTCTGGATCTCGGGCATCAACACCATCCTCTCGGGCATCTTCATCCTGGTGATCCTGCCGCTGATGGGGGTCCAGCTGCCGCTGGCCAAGACGCTGATCATCATCACCTTCTTCGCCGGCCTGCTGCCGGTGCTGGGCAACCTGATCTCGAACTCGGTGCTGGTGGTGGTGGCGCTGTCGCATTCGTTGCACACGGCCATCGGCGCGCTCGCCTTCATGGTGGTGCTGCACAAGCTCGAGTATTTCCTCAACGCGCGCATCATCGGTTCGCGCATCAAGGCGCACGCCTGGGAACTGCTGGTGGTGATGCTGGTCGGCGAGACCCTGTTCGGCGTCGCCGGCGTGATCGCCGCGCCCGTGTTCTACGCCTACACCAAGCAGGAACTGAAGGCGCGCGGCCTCATCTAGACTGGCGCCCGACAGGCTAAAGCGCGACCACGATGCCGCGGAAGCGCTGCCCGCTCTTGGCCAGCTTTTTGTCGCCGCCGCCATCGTCGCTCAGGATCTGCACCATGCGCGTGCCCGGGATCGCGAACAGCGCCTCCGGGTGGGCGCCTTCGACGTCGATCCGGTGCAGCATGCGCGCCGGCTCGGCGTTGTCGCCCGACCACTGGAACAGCGCGAAGTCGCCGTCTTTGCCGCTCGGCCCCGCGATGATCATGTAGGCCAGCCCCACCAGCTCGATGCTGCGCACCGCGCGCCCGCCCAGGTCGAGTTCGACCACCCGCCCGAGGCGCGCGCCTGCCCCGCCGACCACCTCGGCCGGGTTGAGCAGCTCGACCAGCAAGGCCATGCCCCGCGGCGCCGGGTTGCGCAAACCTATCAGCAAGCCGCCTTCGGGCGTGGCCGCCAGGCCCTCGATATTGAAGGCGCCCGCGCTTTCGGGATCGCGCGCGGCCGCCTGCGCGAGGTCGTACCGGCGCAACTGGGGCGCCGCGACCAGGTCGGCGAGCAGGTTCGCATATGGCTTGCCGACCGGCGCCAGCAGCCCCGCGCCGGCGCCGCCATCGCCGGGCCCGGCGCCCTCGGTGGCAAAGAAGCGCTGGCGCCGTTCGTCCGTTTTGCCCTTGCTGGTGCGCCCGTGCGAGGAAATCCAATAGATGCGCGCGCCAACCGCGGCCGCCCCTTCGAGGTCGGACTCCTTGTCGGGCGCGGTTCCCAAAAAGCCCGACAGGTCGAGCCCGCCGATGGCGTCGGCGCGGCCGCGGCGGTAGACCAGCAAGCGGTTGCGCTCGTCGTCGGCGACCACGAACAGCTCGGGCCCGAGCGCGGCGGCGGCCGAGGCGTCGGCCATGCCGCGATACACGAAGAGCTCGCCGGGGCGCGCATGGGGCAGGCCCGCGAGCAGGGCCGGGATCGCGGACGGAAGGACGCTTTTCTTGGTCATGCCTGTGGCTCCGGTTGAAATATTATTCGATTATCACCGCATCGGCGCGACGGATCCCGTACATTATGGAGCATGGCCTCCATCCCCCACCCAACCCGAAGCGCCCATATGAACCTCTCCCGCCTGTTGTTTTGCGCCCTGCTCGGCGCCTGCGCCCGCCACGCCACCGCCTCTCCCGCGCAATTGGTCGAGGCCGCCAGAAGCCAGATCGGCGTGACCGTGCGCTACGACGGCGCCTACCAAAAGCTGGCCTATCCGGGCGGCGACGTGGCGCAGGAGGTCGGCGTGTGCACCGACGTGGTGGTGCGGGCCTACCGCAAGGGCGGCCTCGACCTGCAGCGGCTGGTGCACGAGGACATGCTGCGCGCCTGGGCCAGCTACCCGCGGCTGTGGCAGCTCAGGCGGCCCGACCGCAACATCGACCACCGCCGCGTGCCCAACCTGCAAACCTTCTTCAAGCGCCGCGATGCCGCCCTGCCCGTCAGCGCGCGGGCGCAGGACTACCGGGCCGGCGACCTCGTCACCTGGATGCTGCCTGGCAACCTGCCGCATATCGGCATCGTGTCGGACCGCGCCGCCGGCGGGCGCCCGCTGGTGATCCACAACATCGGCGCCGGCACGCGCGAGGAGGACGCGCTGTTCGCCTACCGCATCACCGGCCACTACCGCTTTCCGGCGGGCCGGCCCTGACCCATGGGGCCGCCGAACAACACCGGCCGGCGCTATTCATTTACCAATAGTCGACCCTGCTATATGATGATTCGGCGAAAAATTTCTTAGCAAACGCACGGCGTGCGCGCCGTTCAAGACCATCCAGCCCCCATGTCGATATCCGATCCAGCCCAGCTATTGCAGCGCGTCCCCGAACTGAACGCCTTGACGGGCGATTCCAGGATCCGGCGCGCGATCGAGTCGGGCGACACATTCAAGGTGTACCGCTCGCTGGTGCTGGCGCGCCTGTTCCGGCGCCTGCCCGCGCATGCCGCGCTGCTCAGGGAGCTGACCGCCGAGCGGCGCCTGTTCGCCAAGCCGCTCAAGGGCATGCCCTCGCTGGCCAACTACAACTCGCTCGGCTTCGGCCTGGTCGGCCAGTCCGAGAGGGACAAGGACGGCGTCCACGTCGCCCTGCACGCGATCGTGGCGCTGTTCAAGGTGCCGCTGGTGCCGCTCGGCGCCTATGTGGTCCAGGGCACGAGCGACCAGGGATGGACCGTCTACGCGCGCGCCCCGCTCGGCGTTTTCGGCTGGTTCTACGCGCGCGCCCTGGTGCTGGCGCTGGTGCTGCTGGCCGGCTGGGGCGCGCACAGCGCCTATCAGGCGTCGAGAATCCAGGAACTGGTGCTCCTGAACGGCTTCGGCGAGACCGTCAGCGTCACCATCGACAAGCAGAGCGTCGCCTTGGCGCCGCAGGGCCGCCTCACCCTCAAGGTCGCGACCGGCAAGGTGCATGGCGCGGCGAGCGCGGGCAAGGGCGGCCTGATCGACACGTTCGACCACACGCTCGACGGCAGCAGCGACATCTATGTCTGGAACATCGCCGGCGCCATGCCACTGTTGCACAACACGCTTTACTACAGCAAGGTAAAACCCGCCCCCGGCGCCCCCGGCCGCGACGTCAACCGCGTGCACTGCGGACGGCAGTTCATGGCGTTCGATGATATCGATCACCTGTTCACCGAAGCGCCGGAAAGCGTGACGACCAGCGACGGCGCCGACCACACCTACGAGCAGCTCAGCATCGCCACCAAGCCCGGCACTCCGGGCGTGATGCTGTGCCTGGGCTACTTGCACGGCAACGGCATGGAGGCCAACGCGGCCAAGGCGCACGAAGCGCTGGCGCAGCTGCAGGGTTGGGACTACCAGGGCACCAGTACGGCAGTGCTTGCCGCGCAGTCGGTCTCGCCGGCCGAAGCCTTGCGCGTGGCCAGGCGCGCCGTCGAGGCCCGCCCCGACGACGTGCAGATCGCGCGCGTGCTGCAAGACATGCGCGACAACGCCGGCGAAAGCGTCGCGCAGTTGAGCGAACACCGGCAGCGCGCCCGGAAGCAACCCGACTCGGCGCGCGAGCAATACCTGTATTTGTCTCTGCTGTCGGGCAACATAGGCCAGAGCGCGGCGGACGCCATGGCCAGGCGATTCCCGCAAGACCCCCAGATCCTGCGCAGCCTGGCCCGGCGCAAGGCCGTGCGCGCCGACTACGCGGGCGCCAGCGCCGAGCTGGCGCGCCTGCACCGCTTGTCCGAGGAGGACGCCGGCTACCTGATCGACGACGAGGCGCGCGTGCTGGTGGCGCTGGGGCGCGCGCCCGCGGCGCTCAAACTGCTCGACGCCGCCCTTGCCAACAAGACGTCCGCGGCCGGCCCCGACCTGGCGGCCGACCACGGGCTGGTCGCGCGCCTGGCCGGCGCCGATCCCGAGCGCTTCCTGCGCGCCAACTACGACGGCGATGCCGACCCCGCCAAGCTGGACCGTTCGCGCGTGCGCGCCGGACTCGACTTGCTCGAGCCCGCCTCGGCCGAAGACAACGTGGTCCAGATCGCGCTGGCGCTGCGCCAGGACCCCGGCAAGGCGCTGGCGCTGGCGCAGCGCGCCGGCCGCTTCGAGATGCTGGCGCTGTCGGGAGACCAAATGGGCCTGCTGTACGGGGAGGCGGTGCGCAGCGGGCGCACCGCTGTCAGCGACAAATTGGCTTTCCACGCCCGCATCAACCTGGCCGACCGCGTGGTGCTGCACCAGTACCTGCGCGGGGAGAATGTCAATCTGGCCGAGATCGACATCGGGATCGACTTCAAGGCGGCGGCCCATTTCATCCGTTCGCGCAACGCCAAACTGTCTGACGGCGAGCGCGCGGAGCTGCGCAGCCGCGCCGCCCGCGGCGATTTGCTGCAAGGCGTGATCAGCACCGCAATCAAGCAATGGAAAGAGCCGTCGACACCATGACCACGACCAATCGAAACAAGGCAAACCCGGGCCGCGGCGCCGCCCTGCTGCTGGCGCTGTGGCTCGGCTTCTGGCTGCTCGCGCTGGGGCTGGCCGCCGGCCTGTTGTGGGTCCCGATCGCTCAGCTGAGCCGCGGCACGCCCGACCTGGCCGGGTACGCGGCCGCGGTCGGCGCGGCCACGCTGTTGTACGCGCTGCGTCCGCGCCGGCGCCAGGACCGGGGCACGCCGCTGCCCCTGCTGCGCGAGAACGCGCCGGCCCTGTACGCCAAGGTCGGGCAGATCGGCGCCGCGCTGGGCGTCAAGGCGACGGTCAACATCCATCTGGCGAACGCGGCCTCCGTCACCATGTCGCACCGCACCAGCTGGCACGGCAAGCTCACCTCGCTCGAACTGGGCCTGGGGCTGCCGCTGCTGATCGCGCTCTCGGAGGACGAACTCGGCGCCCTGATCGCCCACGAGTTCGGCCATTTCGCCGCGGGCAAGGGCGGGCTCGGCCCGTGGGTCTACCGGACCCGCGAATCGATCGCCAACAGCGCGCTCGACCTGGGCGATTCGCTGTTCTTCGTCGACCTGCTGTACGCGCTGTTCGGCCGCGGCTTCGTGCGCCTGTCGGCGGGCGTCGCGCGGGCCCAGGAATTCGAGGCCGACGCGCTCGCGGCCGGCAAGTTCGGGCGCACGGTGACCTGCAACGCGCTCAAGAAGGTCGACATGATGGCGCCCATGTGGGCCGCCTACGCGCGGCACGAGCTGTACCCGGCGGTCGCGCGCGGCGCGCGCGTGCCAGTGTTCGACGGCTTCCGCCGCTTCTGCAAAGCGGGCGTGCGCCGGGCCGAGGTGGCCGGCGCGATCGGCAATTTTGAAATCGGCGCCAAGACCGCGTTCGACGTGCACCCGACGCTCGAGCGGCGGATCGAGGCGATCAAGCCCGGCGCCGGGGCGGGCGCGCCGCCGTTGGCCGAATGCACCCATCTGCTGGGGGGCGAGGCCGAAGCCGAGCACGCCTGGTACGACTTCTTCCACGACGGCCAGCTCGAAAAATGCAGCTGGGAGCGCTTTGGCGCCGACGTGGTCCAGCCGCAGATACGGCAGCGTTTCGCGGGCAGCTGGATGGATCCGGAACGGCTGCCGCTGGGCGACCTGATCTTGATGGCCGAAGAGATCGGCGAGGAGCCGGCGCATTTGTGGGACCGCCTCAAGCCCGAGGGCATCAGCTTCCTGTCGCGCGGGGCCAAGCGCAAGCACGTCGCCGAGATCGTCGAAGAGTGGGTCATCGCCAGCCTCGACCAGCGCGGCTTCACGCTCGCGGTGGCGCCAGGGCAGGCCCTGCGCATGGAGCGCGACGGGCACACGGTGCTGCCGTCGGAGTTGATGGCCGCCGCGCTCGGGCGCACGCTGACGCCGGCCGCGCTCGCGGCGCTGGCGCCGCGGCAAAAGGTCAATTTGTACAAGTAGCGGCGCGGCGTCACTCCCGCCATTGCAGGAATGACCTCCCTCGAACGAGGGAACCCATGCTGAGTACGCAGCCATGCGTCGTTAAAGAATTCGACCGTACCCGGCCATTGCACCTAACGCTCTTCGCGAGTATGCCAAAGCCGTAAAACGTAGATCGTGGAAGCTGCAATCTCGTAGCGCAGTTCATAGCGACCCACAAGAATGCGTCGAATTTCCCGCGGTTCAAACTCAGTCAGCCGTTCGCCAATCCTCGGATTCGAGACCAGTGTCGAGGCCGCCGCCATGAGCGCGCGCACGGCTCGCCCGGCCGCCGCTTGATTCACCGAGGCCGGAAATTCGTGCAGCCGTGTCAAATCGGAGAGCGCTTTGCTGGTCCATCGCAGTTCCATCAGGGAATCGTCGGCGGAGGCAGCGGATTGTCGCCGCCGAGACTATCGGCCCATGCCTGCACCGACTGGTGGTCGATGACACGACCTGCGTCCACATCCGCAAGCGCCTCGTGCGTCAGGCGGTTGCGTTCCTCCTCCAGGTCAACCCATGCGCTGAGCGCCTGCTTGACGATCCAGCCGCGCGACCGCTCGAGCCGGGCCGCGATCTGGTCGACCCTATCGGCCAGCGGCAGCGGTATATGGGCGGTGAGCACTTTGGTTTCAGTGTTGGCCATCATGACTCCTGCTTCAAATTGTTCGCGCCAAGTCTCGCACCGCACAAAAACAATGTCAATCGATGTTAATCACATTTAATCAAAGAATGACACGGCGGGTAGCCGATCGTTGATGTTGGCGTGCCTTCCTGAATGAAACTGAAGAAGCTCGCGGGCCTGCGCTGGAGAAAAATTGCTCATCGGATAGACCACATGTTTGCTTCCTGCGCGAATTACACCCCGCTCAGCCCACCACCGCCACCCCGGCATGCGGGTTGCCGGCCGCGTCCAGGTAGGCGGACAAATTCATCGGCCGGTACAAGGACGGCACCGCGCCCTCGAGCAGCACCGACTTCGCCTCCCAGCGCCGCGCGACCGACACGTGGAGCTTGAGCACGGGCGGCCTCGGCAGGGTGCGCTCGACCGCCGGCCGGGCCTTGAATTTGCCGCGCGTCCATGGCTGGTGCTCGGGCGCGGCGTGGTTGGCCGCGATCCGCAAAGGTTGGAAACCGACCCCGATCAGCTTGAGCCTCGACACCATCCACTCGAGCGCGCCGTCGGACAAACAGCTTTCGTTCTCGCGCCGCGGATAGCCGCCGCCGACATCGGCATGGGCGCCCGGAAACAATGCCTGCTCGATCCGCTCCTCGTGGTCCCACAGGGTGGGCTGGAAGTCGATCCGCAGCTCGTCGACCGCGATCGCCTGGAAGGCATGCGCGACCTTGGCGCTAAGGCGGGTGTCGGCGAAGCGCAGCGCGCCGACGCGCCGGTCCTCGCCGACGAAATGGGGAATGCCCAGTTCGCCGACCGTGTCCCAGACCGCGATCGCCTCGATCGCGTCGACCGGGCGCAGGTCGCCCGGCGCCAGCGTGCGCGACAGGAAGCGCGGCAGGTCGTCGGCCAGCGCGTCGAGCTTTGACAGCAGCGCCGGCGACACCTCGCGCACGGACTGGTGCCGGTACTGGTGCCAGGCGGCGCAGCCGAGCCGGTAGGCGAAGTCCTTGTTGCGCAGCAGTTCGGGACGGGGGTTGAGCAGGCCGACCGCGGCGATCATGCCGGCCAGCGCGCGCGCGGTGTAGGCGCCGCGGCTGAAACCGACGAGGATGATCTTGTCGCCCGGAACGTAATTGCGCGAGATGAAGGTGTAGCCGCGCACGATGCGCGAGATGTCGGCCGCGCCGAACGCGCCGCCTAGCATCTGCACCAGCCGGTTCGAGGCGTCGCCGGCGCCGTACAGGTACTTGGCCACATGCACCACCTGGCCGGCGGCGTCGGTCAGCACCTTCTCTTTTTCGTTGCTCTTGCGCCAGTCCGCGGCCGCCTCCCGCCCCTCCAGCGCCAGAAACAGCCGGAGCACATTGGTGATGTCGGGCACGCCATCGAGGTCGTCGTCGCCGTCCGGGCCGTTCCAGGTCCCGTCGGCGCAAAAGATGATTGATTTCATGCAAACTCCTTGAGTGGACCTTCCCGGTCTGGCGGAAAAGCGGTGTGGCCATGCCGACCAAAAAGCGATGCCAAATAAATACCCATTATAAACATATTGCCACGATGTAAATATATTTTACAACTGACATCAGCGGCCCGGCAAGGTGCTCGCTCGTGGAATGATTTGTCCCGCGGCAGCGAAAATATCCGATAATCATGCCCTGTTCCCGACCTGGCTGCCCGATGCGATTCCTGCTGCGCCCTGCGACGCTGTTCCTGTTGCTGACCTATCTCGCCTTGTCGGCCGTGCCCTTCGTGCCCCTGCTCGCCGGCAAGCCGGTGGCGGGCGCCGCGCAGTTGCTGGGCATAGGCGCGATCGCCTGGCTGGCCGCCTGGGCCGTCCTGAAGCGGCCCGCGCATTTCCACTGGCTGCTGATCCCCGCCTTCCTCGCCCTGCCCATCGAAGTCTACCTGTTCACCTTCTACGGACAGGGCATCTCGACCCACCATCTGGGCATCCTCGCCGAGACCAGCCCGCGGGAGGCGGCCGAATTTTTGGGCGACCGGGTCTGGCTGCTGCTCGCCGTCATGGCCGCCGTGGTCGCGTGGTGGGGCATCACCCTGCGCATCGCGCGCGCCAGCACCGCGCTCGACTGGACCGACGGCTCGCGGTCGCTGGTGATCGCCACGCTCGCCGGCGCCGCCGCGCTGGGCGCCTATGGCTGGAAATACGGCGTCGCCGGCGCCGCCAAGGCGCCCGTGAAGGCGTCCGCCAAGGCGGCGGCCAAAGCCAAGGCCCCCAAGCAAGCCGAGGCCGCGCCGCCGCCGCTGCCCGCCTGGGCCAGGCCGCCCGTCGAGCTGGCCGCGTTGGCGCGCAGTTGGCCGTTCGGCCTGCTCGCGCGCGGCGCCGACTTCTACACCGAACGCAAGCACCTGGCCGCGCTTAGCGAGCGCAGCAGCAAGTTCAGCTTCGGCGCGCGCCAGCGCAATCCCGACCTCGAGCCCGAGATCGTGGTCATGGTCATCGGCGAGTCGTCGCGCTTCGACCGCTGGAGCCTGAACGGCTACGCGCGCCAGACCAATCCCCTGCTCGCGCGAGAGAGCAATCTGCTCATGCTGCCCGACGTGGTCACGGCCGTCTCGGCCACGCGCCTGTCGGTGCCGGTCATCATCTCGCGCAAGCCGGCGATGCAAAGCCTCAAGGACGGCTTCGCCGAGAAGTCCTTCCTGAGCGCCTACAGGGAGGCCGGTTTCAAGACCTGGTGGCTGTCGAACCAGGTCTCGTTCGGCAAGTTCGACACGCCCGTCTCGGTGTTCGCCAAGGAGGCCGACGTGACCGCGTTCCTGAATCTGGGCGGCTTCGGCGACAACGCCAACTACGACCAGGACCTGTTCGCGCCGCTCGCCGGCGCGATCGCCGACGCCGCGCCCAAGAAACTGATCGTGCTCCACACCCTGGGCAGCCACTGGAACTACAGCCAGCGCCATCCCAAGCAGTTCGACCGCTTCCGGCCCTCGCTGTACGGGGTCGACAAGCCGGCCTACACCGACATCCGGATCAAGCAGCAGCTCAACAATAGCTACGACAACACCATCCTCTACACCGACTGGTTCCTGGCCAACGTGATCGGCCAGATCAAGCAGACCGGGCAGACCGGCGCGATGCTGTACGTCGCCGACCACGGCCAGACCCTGTACGACAACAGCTGCAAGCTGGCCTTCCACGGCCACAACACCAAGTACGAATTCCACGTGCCCGCGCTGCTCTGGTATTCCGACCGGTACCAGGAGCGCCGGCCCGGCAAGGTGGTCCAGCTCAAGCGCCACCACAAGGCGCGCCTGTCCACCGAGAACATGTTCCACACCCTGCTCGACCTGGCCGAGATCGGCTATCCGGGCGAGCGGCCCGAGTGGAGCTTCATGAACGAGCGCTTCACCGAGCACACGCGCTATGTCGACAGCTACGGCTGGGCCAACTACGACAACGCGACGCTGCGCGGCGACTGCCGCGAGATCATCGACAAGGGCACCCCGCTCAAGCGCGAGACGAAACTGCTGTAATTCCCGCGGGCAAACCCATCCGCGAAAACGGCCCCTTCATCGGCGCCGGCGCGGCCTTCGTCCAATTCGCCGCCGCCGCCGCGGCGGCGCCCCCTATCCTGACGCGACACACATTTCGTCGAACGACGGTCAAGGAAGGCGGCACCTGATGATTTCAAGAAGACAAATACTGTTGATGGGCGCCGGTTTGCCCCTGTTGAGCGCCTGCGGCGGCGGGGGCGGCGGCGAGGGCGCGCCGCCCAAGGAGTTGGCGCACGAGGACGTCGGGGTCACCACGATCGCTGCCGACGACTGGGCCACGGCGGCGCCGGAGAGCCAGGGCATTCCGGCCGCCGCCATGCAGGCGATGCTCGACGACGGCGCGGGGCTGCCGACGCTGCGCGCGCTGCTGGTGGTGCGCAACGGCAAACTGGTGGGCGAGCGCTACTACGCCGACTGCAAGTCGTCAGACCTGCGCCACATCCGTTCGGCGACCAAGACCGTGTGCAGCCTGCTGGTCGGGCAAGCCCTGCGCGACGGAAAGATCAGCGGCATCGACGCGACCCTGCGCGAATTGCTGCCGGCGCAACTGGCGCGCGTGCCCCTGTCGGCCGCCGGCGACATCACGCTGCGGCAGGTGCTGCAGATGCGCGCGGGCCTCGACTGGAGCGATGATCGCGGGTTCAACTATGACGACATAAACGTTACCGACTTCGCCCTCGCGCTGCCGGTGGTTCGGGGCGCGCCGTGGAGCTACAACTCGGGCGCGTCGCACCTGCTCTCGCCGATCCTGTCGAACGCCTACGGCAGCGACCTTCTGACAATAGCCCAGCGCAACCTGTTCGAGCCGCTCGGCATCAAACAGGTGCTCTGGGCGCGCGACGCCAGCGGCGCCGAACACGGTTCTTACGGACTGCGGATGCGTCCGCGCGACCTGATGAAACTGGCCGCGATGAACCTCGATGGCGGACAGTGGCAGGGCCGCTCGATCGTGCCCGCGCAATGGCTCGCGCAAAGCCAGTTGAGCCACTTCAAATTCAACCCGCTCGGCCTGGAACTTGACGCCATGGGCTACGGCTACCTGTGGTGGACCGGCGCGCTGGGCGGCCACGACGTTGCGATGTATTACGGTTGGGGCGGGCAACTGGCGATCGTGGTGCCGGCCCTGCGCATGGCAGTGACGACCACGGCCTTGTGGCGGGTTGGCGATACGACCCAAATTACCCGCGGCATCACGGCGGTCGTCGCGCGCCTCCTAGCCAAGGTGACGCCCGCCTAAGCCAAGGCGGGGACGCGCGGCCGCGACCGGTTGAAAATCGCGGAAATCCCCCAACGTCATCCCCGCGAAAGCCCCCAACGTCATCCCCGCGAAAGCGGGGACCCATACTGAGCTTGCATCGAATCGAGGAGCGAGTTTTCCAGACCCGTGGTTGAAGTACATTCAGCATCGATGCCCGCTTTCGCGGGTAACACGCCAGGGTTTTCAGTCTGGGTTTTCAGTCCACGATTCCTGCCGCCTCGTCGGACGCACCCGCCCCGCCAAGCACATGCGAACAATCGGCCGGTCGCGCCAGATAGCCGCTAAGCCAGTCGTACACCCTGCCCGCGTTGGCCTCAAGCTCCTGCCCGAGCCCGCGCGCACCCAGCAGCGCGATGCCGTTGGTCTGCGAAAGCACACCCGGCGCCAGCGTCAGCATCGCGTGCGCGTCGGCCGCCACGCACCATGGCGCGAGGCGGTGCGCCAGCAACGGCGCCAGCACCAGGTTGTGCGACGAAACGATCACCATGCCCTTGGCCGCGAGCGCGTCGAGCACCGCCGCCGCCGCCGACACCGACTCGAGATGGTTGGTGCCACGGAAAATCTCGTCGATCAGATACACCCCCGGATGCGGGCCGTCGGCCGCCGCCAGCAGCTCCCGCGCGCGCCGCAACTCGGCCATGTACAGGCTCTCGCCGCCAAACAGCGAGTCCTCGCTTTGCATGCTCGCGTACACCGGCAGTTGCGGCACGCGCGCGCCGGCGGCGTAGCAAAAGCCGAAGGCGCGCGCGGCCACCAGATTGAGGCCGATGGTGCGCAGCAGCGTGCTCTTGCCGATCCCGTTCCGGCCCGAGATGAACGCGCCCTTCCCGTGCAGACGGAAGGTGAGCGGCTGGGCCTGCGCCATCAGTGGATGCACCGCGCCGTCGAGCGCCAGTTCGGCCGCGCCGCCGCGGTCGGCCCAGCAGGCCGACGGCGTCTGCAGCAGGTGCCGCGCCAGCGCCAGATCGGCTTCGAGCCCGGCGCAGCGCAAGAAGGCGGCGCGCAAAAAATCGCGCTGCCCGTGCACCAGCGCGACGCACTTCCAATAGTGCTCGAGATTTGCCAGCATGAACCAGTCCGAATACGCGCGTGCGCCGGGTGTCACCCCGCCCACCCAAGACCGGCTCAGACTGTGATTGAGACGGCCCGATTGCGCCGCCGCCGGCACGAACCCGGCCAGCGGGGCCTCGTCGCGCGTGCCCAGCTCGCTATCGACGCGCAGCATCAGCTGCAGCGACTTCAATTTGCGGTTCCATGCCTCGATCCGTGGCCCATACCGCACCTGCATCGACATCAGCGTGAACAAGGCGAGTCCGGCACCCAGATAGGCAAAGGGCGTCAGCAGGACCGCGCCGAGCGAGACCAGCAAAGCGGCCAGCAACAGCCAGCATTTGCCGGCCCAGGCCGAGCGCGCCGGTGGCGCGTCGTCGGCAAACAGCAGGCCCGCGACCTCGGTGTCGACGGCGCGCAGGGCATGGCAGGCGCTGCGTAATTGCCGCAGGCGGACCGGGTCGCGCATGTGTTCGCGCACGCGTTCGCCCAAGGCGTCGCGCCCGCCGTCGTCCATGCCGGCGCGCAGCCGGTGGTGCAGCATCTGCTGGCCAAAAATGCTCAGCTCCGGCGACAGTTGCGCCAGATAGGGCCCGAGCAACAGGTCCTTCCAGGTCGTGTCGTCGAGCGCGGCGGCGCCCGGATCGGCGTGCAGCCGGTGCAGCTGCGCCACATCGTCCGGCGCGAACGGGTAGTCGAGCGGCTCAGGGTCGGGCAACAGCAGGGTACGCAACTCCTGGAGGGAGGCCTTGACCGGGGCGGTCACGGAGGCAAACGACAAGGGCATGCAGGCTTTCATCGATGGCGCGGCCGAGTGCCGGCCCACGCGGGCCATATGTGGTCATATTGACAAACCACAAGTGGACCCGGCTAGCAGCCTGCCGGACTTAAAGAATCGAAGCGAAAATTCGGCTGAGCGAGGACAGATTTCGACGATTTTGAAGGTCAATAGTTATTCTATTGACCAAAAAATCGGCGAAATATGGACCGCTCAGGCGGATTTGCAGCCGATTTCCTTTAAGGTGAGTAGGCCCAAGGAATTTCGCCTTGAACCTCTCGCAGAACCGTACGTGACACTCTCGCGTCATACGGCTCCCGCTATCCAACCGCTCTCCCGCTGGGTGACCAGTG
>NZ_PXWF02000270.1 GCF_003011895.2 Massilia glaciei
TTGATTGCGAGATATTTATGCTGGTCATGGGTGCGTATTTACCGGACAATGGGCAATCGTCACTTCACGCGGCCGAACCCTATGGAGCTGTCCACCGAGCTGTCCTCCGGTCTACGCCTCGTCGCCTTGTCCGCCGCGCTCGTCATTGCCGCCCCGGGCGCGGCGGGCGAACTCTTCCGCTGTGTCGAAGCCGACGGCAAAGTGACCTATAGCAATTCGACCTGCAGTGCCATCGGGAATGCGGGCAAGGAAAGCGCGATCGCCTATCCGGCTGCGCCGCCGCCCAGCGCGCGCCGCCCGGCAACCGTGGCCGCGCGCGCGGGCCGCGCCCCAATGCCCGCCGCGCCCAAGCGCAAGGCGGTCATCCGGCTTTTCTACGATCCCACCGACGCTCCGATAGAACACCCGGTCGAAAAAGTGGAATCGATGATCCGCCAGGCGGTCTCTTTGTGGACCTCGGAATGCGCCGTCTATCTCGAATATGCCGGAACCGCGCCCCGGGTGGCACGCGGAAGCCCCGAGGCTGTCAGCGTCTTCTGGTTGCCCGCGCTGGCGGGAATCCGGCATCCGGCGCATGACGCGTTTCTCATGGGAGGCTATGGAAGCTTGCATTCCGGAATCGCATTGCACACGAGGAAGGGTGACGACCGGCTGGCCTTTGTCATCATGCATGAGATGGGCCATGTGCTCGGCCTCCGGCACATCCACGAGGACCGCAGATCGGTCATGAGCTACCTTCGCGACGAATCCTGGCAACATGACCTGCAACCGACCGCGGGCGACTACCTGCAATGCAATTGGGCCATGAAGAAATACTATGGCATCGACATGGTCCTGCCACCCGAGCCTGCCAAACGCGGCATGAGCGACCAGGAAGCCGTGCGGATCAAATACCCGGACCTGCCGCCAATGGCCAAGTGACGGACGTGAAAAAGCCGGGGAGGCCCCCGGCTTTTCCGGCCCGCGGGCCGTCCACCATGAAGTGCGCTTAGTCGGCTTGCTTGCGCAGGAAGGCTGGAATGTCGTACGTCTCGACGCCATTGCGCTGCATCGCCTGCACCTGCTCGGAGGCCTGCTCGCGGCGCCACACGGCCGGCTGCTTGAGCCCTTCCGATGTGCCCGCGCCGTGCGCCGCTCCCATGCCCATCTGCACCCCGACCGTGGCGCCGCCACCGGCCATCATCGCGCCGCCGTTGGTGCCGGTGCGCAGCATCGGCTGCTGCACCAGTTGCATCGCCTTCTTGGCTTTGCCCAGCCCGGTCGCGACCACCGTCACGCGAATGTCATCGCCCATGTCGTCGTCGTACGCGATGCCCTGCGCGATCGAGGCGTCGGGCGCGGCGAAGGCGCGCACCGCCGCCATGACCTCCTTGATTTCCTTGCCCTTCAAGCCGCGGCTGGCCGTCACGTTGACCAGCACGCCGCGCGCGCCCGACAGGTCGATGCCGTCGAGCAGCGGCGACGCCACGGCCTGCTCGGCCGCGATGCGCGCGCGGTCCACGCCCGACGCCGTCGCCGTGCCCATCATGGCCTTGCCCTGCTCGCCCATGATGGTCTTGACGTCGTTGAAGTCGACGTTGATGTGGCCCGGCACGTTGATGATCTCGGCGATGCCGGCCACCGCGTTGTTGAGCACATCGTCGGCGTGCTTCATCCAGTCGATCATGCTTTCGTCCTCGTAGATCTCCTCGAGCTTCTCGTTGAGGATGATGATGAGCGAATCGACGTGCTGCGACAGCTCCTCGAGGCCGGCCTCGGCGATGTCCATGCACTTCTGGCCCTCGTACGAGAACGGCTTCGAGACCACCGCCACCGTCAGCGCGCCCATCGATTTGGCGATCTCGGCGACGATCGGCGCGGCGCCGGTGCCGGTGCCGCCGCCCATGCCGGCGGCGATGAAGACCATGTGCGCGCCGCGCAACGCGTCCTCGATGCGGGCCCGCGATTCCTCGGCCAGCTGGCGCCCGACCGCCGGCTTCATGCCGGCGCCCAGGCCGGACTCGCCGATCTGGATCACGTTGTGCGCGCCGGAGGTGGCCAGCGCCTGCGCGTCGGTGTTGGCGGCGATGAATTCAACGCCCGAAACACCCTTGTTGATCATATGCTGGACCGCGTTGCCGCCCGCTCCGCCAACGCCGACAACCTTGATGTTGGTGCCTAATGCTGCGTTATCGACCATATCGAACTCCATGAAATACTCCTAGTCAAAGTGCGGTTTCCAAGCGCCAGGACTCATATGCGTATGAAACCTGGAGGTTGAAAACTGCGGTAAAAAAACAAAGATATGTGTGCTGCCCCGGTGCCGCCTGTGCCGCCTGTGCCGTCTGTGCCGCCTGTGCCGCCTGTGCTGCCTAAAAATTACCCAAAAACCATTCCTTCATGCGCTGCCAGACCGCCGTCACCGAGCCGTCCTGGCGCGTGACGATGTGGCCGCGCAGATATTGCTTCTTCGCCTCGAGCAGCAGCCCGAGCACCGTGGCGTAGCGCGGGCTGCGCACCACGTCGGCCAGCTGGCCGCGGTAGTCCGGCGTGCCCAGGCGCGCCGGTTTCAGAAAAATGTCCTCCGCCATCTCGACCATGCCCGGCATGATCGCGCTGCCGCCCGTGAGCACGATGCCCGACGAGAGCACGCCCTCGTAGCCGGACTCGCGCACCACCTGGTGCACCATCGCGAACAGCTCCTCGACGCGCGGCTCGATCACCGCCGCCAGCGCCTGGCGCGACAGCGTGCGCGGGCCGCGGTCGCCCAGTCCCGGCACCTCGAGCGATTCGCCCGGATCGGCCAGCACCTGCTTGGCCACGCCGTAGCGGATCTTGATCTCCTCGGCCTCCGAGGTCGGGGTGCGCAGCGCCATCGCGATGTCGTTGGTGATCTGGTCGCCGGCGATCGGGATCACGGCGGTGTGGCGGATCGCGCCGTCCGAGAACACGGCGATGTCGGTGGTGCCGCCGCCGATGTCGATCAGCACCACGCCGAGCTCCTTCTCGTCGAGCGTGAGCACGGCGTCGGCCGAGGCCATCGGCTGCAAGATCAGGTCCGACACCTCGAGCCCGCAGCGGCGCACGCACTTGACGATGTTCTGCACCGCAGACACCGCGCCGGTGACGATGTGCACCCGCACCTCGAGCCGGATGCCGCTCATGCCGATCGGCTCGCGCACGTCCTCCTGGCTGTCGACGATGAACTCCTGCGGCACCGTGTGCAGCAGCTGCTGGTCGGTCGGGATGTTGACCGCCTTGGCCGTCTCGATCACGCGCGCGACGTCGGTCGCGGTGACCTCCTTGTCCTTGATGGCGACCATGCCGCTCGAATTGAACGAGCGGATGTGGCTGCCGGCGATGCCCGCGTAGACGTTGCGGATTTTGCAGTCGGCCATCAGCTCGGCCTCCTCGAGCGCGCGCTGGATCGATTCGACCGTCGCCTCGATGTTGACGACGACGCCCTTCTTCAGCCCCTTCGACTCGTGCTGACCGAGTCCGATCACCTCGTGGCGGCCGTCGGACATCACTTCGGCCACCACCGCCACCACTTTCGAGGTGCCGATGTCGAGGCCGACGATCAGGTTTTTCGCGTCTTTAGTCATTTGCTGTCGCCTACTGTCTGTTTATGCTTGTTGTAGTACTGCTCGAAATCTGCTTTTTTGCCGCGCTCTGCACCGGCTTGCTCGCGTCCGCCGGCACCGTCAAACTGTCGGCCGTCAACGCCAGCCCGTTCGGGTAGCGCATGTCGATGGTGCCGATGCCCTCGCCCAGCCGGCTTAGCAGCTGCGGGTAGATCCCCACCAGCCGCTCGACCCGGGTCCTGAGCGTCTTGTTGTCCTGCTCGCGCCCGAGCGCGACGCTGGTGCCGTTGTCGAGCCTGACCGTCCACGCGTAGCGGCTCGACAGCGACAGCCCCTGCGGCGTGAGCCGGATCGGCGCGAACCAGCCGCGCAGCTGCGCGAAGCGGGCCAGCACCTCCTTCTCGCTGCCCTCCGGCCCGTCGAATTCGGGCAGCGCGCGCTCGTCCTCGATCTCGGCCAGGTTGACCGTGAACAGGTCGCCCTTGACCGACAGGATGCGCCCGTCCTCGCCCCAGGTGCCCAGCGCCTCGTGCTCCTCGAGCTCGACGATCAAGCGGTCCGGCCATTCGCGCCGCACGGTGGCCTGGCGCACCCAGGGCACCGCCTCGAAGGCCATGCGCACCTGCTCGAGGTCGGTCGTGAAAAAATTGCCCTTGATGCGCCCGGCCGCGCCCTCGCGCAGCGTCAGCCGGTTCACGTGCTTGAGCTCCATGCCGTACATGCTCTCGACGCTGATGCTGCGCAGCGTGAACATCGAACGCTGCGACAGCCACCACACGCCCGAGGCGACGCACGCGAGCACGACCGCGGCCATCAGGCCGCTGGCGATCGTGTTCATGGCGCGCGCGTCTTGCCACATGGTGTCAGCCCCGTCCCGTGTTCATTTTGAGCCGCGCCGAGGCCAGGATCTCGAGGCACAGGTCCTCGTAGCCGATGCCGACCGCGCGCGCCGCCATCGGCACCAGCGAGTGGCCGGTCATGCCGGGCGAGGCGTTCACCTCGAGCAGGAACGGCTTGTTGTCGCTCTCGCGCAGCAGCACGTCGACCCGGCCCCAGCCCTCGCAGCACAGCGCCACATACGCCTCGACCGCGATGCGCTCGATCTCGGCGCTGGTGGCGGCGTCGAGCTGGGGCGGGCAGAAGTATTGGGTGTCGTCCGAAAAATACTTGTTCTGGTAGTCGTAGTTGCCCTGCGGCGCGACGATCTCGACGATCGGCAGCGCGCGCGCGCCGGCGCCCCGGCCCAGCACGGCGACCGTGAACTCGCGCCCGGTCACGAACTGCTCGGCCAGCACCACGTCGTCGAAGCCGGCCGCCACCTCGTAGGCCGCGCGCAGCTCGGCGGCGGCGCCGACCTTGGTGATGCCGATGGTCGAGCCCTCGTGCGGCGGCTTGACGATCAGCGGCAGGCCCAGCTTGTCCACCACCTGCGCCAGGTCGGTGCCCCGCTCGAGCGTGGCGTAGTCGGGCGTCGGCAGGCCGTGCATGAGCCAGATCATCTTGGTGTAGATCTTGTCCATGCCGATGGCGCAGGCCATCACGCCGCTGCCCGTGTACGGGATGGCGAGCTGCTCGAGCGCGCCCTGCAGGCTGCCGTCCTCGCCGAAGCGCCCGTGCAGGGCGATGAACACGCGGTCGAATTTCTCTGCCGCCAGCTCGGCCAGGCCGCGCTCGCCCGGGTCGAACCCGTGGGCGTCGACGCCGCGGCTTTGCAGCGCCTTGAGCACGCCGTTGCCCGACATGATGGACACTTCGCGTTCGGCCGAGCGGCCGCCAAACAGCACGCCGACCTTGCCGAGCGCTTTTACATCAATGGGAATGGAGCTCACGTTCAAGCCTTTGCGAAATTGGTCAGTTTGTTGGGGATGCCGCTGATCGAGCCGGCGCCCATGGTGATGACGACGTCGCCGTCGCACACCACGTCCATGATGGTCGCGGCCATGTCGGCGATCGCCTCGACGAAGATCGGCTCGACCTTGCCGCCGACGCGCAGCGCGTGCGCCAGCGCGCGCCCGTCAGCGGCCACGATCGGCGCCTCGCCGGCCGGGTAGACCTCGGCCAGCAGCAGCACGTCGGTGGTGCCGAGCACCTTGACGAAGTCCTCGAACAGGTCGCGCGTGCGGCTGAAGCGGTGCGGCTGGAACGCGAGCACGATGCGCCGCCCCGGGTAGGCGCCGCGCGCGGCCGCCAGCGTGACCTCGGTCTCGACCGGGTGGTGGCCGAAATCGTCGACCAGCGCGAAGCTGCCGCCGGCCGGGATGTCGACCTCGCCGTAGCGCGTGAAGCGCCGCCCGACGCCGTGGAACTCGGCCAGCCCCTGCTGCGTGGCGCTGTCGGCGACGCCGATCTCGCGCGCGATCGCGATCGCCGAACAGGCGTTCTGGACGTTGTGCATGCCGGGCTGGTTGAGCACGAACGCGGTGTCGGGGTAGCCGGCCTGGATCACGGTGAAGTGCATCTGCAGGCCGACCGCGCTGGCGTCGACCGCGCGCACCTGGGCCTGCTCGCTGAAGCCGTAGGTGGTGATCGGCTTGGAGATGAACGGGATGATGTCGCGCACGTGCTTGTCGTCGATGCACAGCATCACGCGGCCGTAGAACGGCAGCCGGTGCGTGAAGTTGACGAACGCCTGTTTGAGCTTTTCGAAGTCGTGCTCGTAGGTCTCCATGTGGTCGGCGTCGATGTTGGTGATCACCTCGATCATCGGCGACAAATTCAGGAACGAGGCGTCCGATTCGTCGGCCTCGGCCACCAGGTAGTCGCCCGTGCCGAGCTTGGCGTTGGCGCCGGCGCTGTTGAGGCGCCCGCCGATCACGAAGGTCGGATCGAGCCCGCCCTGCGCCAGCACCGAGGCGACCAGGCTGGTGGTGGTGGTCTTGCCGTGGGTGCCGGCGATGGCGATGCCGCGCTTGAGGCGCATCAATTCGCCGAGCATGATCGCGCGCGGCACGATCGGCACCTGGGCCGCGCGCGCGGCGACCACCTCCGGATTGTCCTGCTGGACCGCGGTCGAGGTGACCACGGCGTCGGCGCCGGCGATGTTCTCGGTGGCGTGCCCGAGCACCACGGTCGCGCCGAGCTCGGCCAGGCGCTGGGTGGCCGCGTTGCTGCCCAGGTCAGAGCCCGAGACCTTGTAGCCGAGGTTGAGCAGCACCTCGGCGATGCCGCTCATGCCGCTGCCGCCGATGCCGACGAAATGGATGTTCTTGATTTTATGTTTCATGATTTTTTCACCGTTCCCGCCAATTTTTCGAGTACTTCCGCTATCGCGTCGTTCGCGTCGCGCTTGCCGACCGCGCGCGCCGCCTGCGCCATCGCCTGGCACTGTCCGCGGCCAAGCGTTTGCAGCAGTTGCGCCATGCTGCGTGGGTTCAAATCCTCCTGCGCCAGGTGGATCGCCGCGTTCTGGCCCGCCATCCAGCGCGCATTGTCGCGCTGATGGCTAGTTGTTGTCGCCACGAATGGCACCAGCACGCTGGCCACGCCGGCCGCGGTCAGTTCCGACACCGTGATCGCGCCCGCGCGGCAGATCACGATGTCCGCCTCGGCGTAGCGGCGCGCCATGTCGTCGATGAAGTCGACCACCTCGGCCCGCAGGCCGGCCTGCGCGTACGCGGCGCGCAGCGCCTCGATGTTCTTTTTGCCGGACTGGTGCACCACGAGCGGGCGCGCGGACTCGGGCAGCAGGGCCAGCGCCGCCGGCACGCTCTCGTTGAGTACCTTGGCGCCGAGGCTGCCGCCGACGACGAGCACGCGCAGCGGGCCCTGGCGGTCCGCGAAGCGCTGCCCGGGCGGCGCCACCGCCAGGATCTCTTCGCGCACCGGGTTGCCGGTCACGGTGGCCTTGCCGGCGGCGCGTCCGAAGTCGGCCGGAAAGCCGAACAGCACGCGCTGCGCGATCGGGGTCAGCGTCTTGTTCGACAGCAGCAGCGCGGCGTCGGCGTTGATCAGCGCCAGCGGCACGCCGCGCAGGCGCGCCATCATCCCGCCCGGCACCGTGACGTAGCCGCCCATGCCCAGCACCACGTCGGGCCTGCGGCGCGCGATGAACTTGAGGCAGCTCACGAAGCTGGCGGTCAGCTTGAAGGCGCCGGCCAGCGTGTGCTGCAGGCCCTTGCCGCGCATGCCGGTGAAATCGATGGCGTCGATCTCGATCCCGTGGCGCGGCACCAGCTCCTGCTCCATGCCGTGCGCGGTGCCCAGCCAGGTCACGTCCCAGCCGCGCGCGCGCATGGTCTGCGCGATCGCGATCCCCGGGAAGATGTGCCCGCCGGTGCCCGCGGCCATGATCATCAGGCGTTTCATAGACGTCCACCCCGCATCAGAACCCTGTTTTCGTAGTCGATCCGCAGCAAGATGGCCAGACCGATGCAATTGATGATGACCCCGGTGCCGCCGTAGCTGACCAGCGGCAGCGTCAGGCCCTTGGTCGGCAGCAGGCCCAGGTTCACGCCCATGTTGATGAAGGTCTGCACCCCGATCCAGATGCCGATGCCCTTGGCCACCAGGCCGGCGAAGGTCTGGTCGATCGCGATCGCCTGGCGCCCGATGTCGAAGGCGCGCTTGACGATCCAGTAGAACAGCGCGATCACCACCAGCACCCCGGCCAGGCCGAGCTCCTCGCCGATGACGGCCATGATGAAGTCGGTGTGCGGCTCGGGCAGGTAGTGCATCTTCTGGACGCTGCCGCCGAGGCCGACCCCGAAGAACTCGCCGCGCCCGAAGGCGATCAGCGATTGCGTGAGCTGGTAGCCCTTGCCAAGCACGTGGCCGTCGGTCCAGGGGTCGAGGTAGGCCAGCAGGCGCTCGCGGCGGAACTCCGAGAACGCGATGATGGACGTGAAGATCAGCACCAGCATGGCGCCGATCCCGCCGAACCAGATCGCGTTGATCCCGCCCAAAAACAGGATCCCCATGGCGATGCAGACGATCACGCCGAACGCGCCCAGGTCGGGCTCGAGCAGCAGCAACAGGCCGACCAGCCCGACCGCGCCGACCATCGGGAAGAAGCCCTTGGTCAGCTTGTGCATGTATTCCTGCTTGCGCACCGTGTAGTCGGCCGCGTACAGGACCATCACGATCTTCATCAGCTCCGACGGCTGCAGGTTGAACAACTTGAGCGGCAGCCAGCGGCTGGCGCCGTTGACCGTCACGCCCAGCGGCGTGACCACCAGCACCAGCAGCACCAGCGTGGCCACGAACAGCCAGGGCGCGGTGTCCTGCCAGGTCGCGACCCGCACCCGGAACACCAGCAATCCGAAGAACACGGCGATGGCGATGAAGATCGCCTGGCGCATGGCGAAATGGTTGCTGCTGTATTTGGCGAACTTGGGCGAGTCGTGCAGCCCGATCGAGGCCGAGTACACCATCACCAGCCCGAGCAGCATCAACAGCACGGTCACCCACACCAGCGGCTGGTCGTATTCCATCATCTTCGAGGGGCGCGCGCGCCCGCCCGCCAGTCCGCCGGCGGCCGGGGTTCCCGAAAATTTGAATGGAAGCTGCAGTTTCATCTAGATGTCCTGTCCCCGCTCGAGCGCCAGTTCGCGCACCGCCTCGACGAACACCCGCGCGCGGTGCGCGTAGTTGGTGAACATGTCGAGGCTGGCGCAGGCCGGCGACAGCAGCACCGCGTCGCCCTCGTTGGCGGCGGCGGCGGCGCGCCGCACCGCCTCGGGCAGCGTGGCGCAGTCGACCAACTCGACCCCGGACGGCGCCATCGCGCGCCGCAGCGCCGGGGCGTCGCGCCCGATCAGCATCACCGCGCGCGCATAGCGCGAGAGCGGCTCGGCCAGCGGATCGAAGTCCTGGCCCTTGCCATCGCCGCCGGCGATCAGCACGATGCGCTGCCGGTCGCCGCCGAAGGCCTTGCCCAGCCCGTTGAGGGCGGCCACGGTGGCGCCCACGTTGGTGCCCTTGCTGTCGTCGTAGTAGTCGACCGCGCCGATCGTGGTGACCAGCTCGACCCGGTGCGGCTCGCCGCGGTATTCGCGCAGGCCGTGCAGCAGCGGCGCGAACGGCAGGCCGATGGCGCGGCACAGGGCCAGCGCGGCCAGCGCGTTCGAGGCGTTGTGCAGGCCGCGGATGCGCAGCGCGTCGGCCGGCATCAGCCGGCTGACCGTGCACGGCACCACTTCGGGCGGCTCGTTCCTCCTGCGTTTTTTCTCGCTCGGCTCGCCGGCCACGCCGACGGCCAGCCACAGCACGCCGCGCTCGTTTTGCAGGCCGAGGCAGTCGGCCAGCGGCGGCGCGTCGGTGCCGAAGGTGATTGGCGCGGCGGTGGCGGCGGCCATTCGCATGACGGCCGCGTCGTCGCGGTTGAGCACGCGCACGGTGTCGGGGCCGAAGATGCGCGCCTTGTCGGCGCCGTAGGCGGCCATGTCGCCGTGCCAGTCGAGGTGGTCCTGGGTCAGGTTGAGCACGGTGGCGGCGTCGGCGTTCAGGCTCGAGGTCGTGTGCAGCTGGAAGCTCGACAGCTCGAGGATCCACACCTGCGGCAGCGCGTCGGCGGCGAGCACCTCGCGCAGCACGTCGAGCGCCGCCGGACTGATGTTTCCGGCCACGCGCGCGCTCAGGCCGGCGCGCTGGCACAGCATGCCGGTCATGCTGGTGACGGTGGTCTTGCCGTTGGTGCCGGTGATCGCGATCACCTTGGGCGCGTAGGCGCGCTCGGCGCGCAGGCCGGCCAGGGCCTGGGCGAACAGCTCGATTTCGCCCCACAGCGGGATGTTTTTTGTGATCGCGGCCGGGGTGATGGCGGCCAGCTCGCGGGTCGGCATCAGGCCCGGGCTGAGCGCGGCGAAGTCGATCCCGTCGAGCAGCTCGGCGCAGAATTCGCCGCCCACGAACTCGGCGTCGGGCAGCGCTTCGCGCAGCTCCCGCAGCCGCTGCGGCGCCTCGCGCGTGTCGGCCACGCGCACGCGCGCGCCGCGCAGGGCGAGCCATTGCGCCATCGCCAGCCCGGATTCGCCGAGCCCGAGCACCAGTGCGTGTTTGCCGTCGTAGCGCATCAGCGTAGCTTCAGTGTGGACAGGCCGATCAGGACCAGCATCATGGTCAGGATCCAGAAGCGGACCACGACCTGGGTCTCCTTCCAGCCTTTTTGTTCAAAATGGTGGTGCAGCGGCGCCATCAAAAACACCCTGCGACCCACCCCGTAGCGCTTCTTGGTGTACTTGTACCAGCTCACCTGGACCATCACCGACACCGTCTCGGCCACGAACACGCCGCCCATGATGAACAGCACGATCTCCTGGCGCACGATGACGGCGATGGTGCCGAGCGCGCCGCCGAGCGCGAGCGCGCCGACGTCGCCCATGAACATCTGGGCCGGGTGCGCGTTATACCAGAGGAAGGCCAGTCCGGCGCCGGCCATCGCGCCGCAGAAGATGAGCAGCTCGCCGGCGCCCGGGATGTGCGGGATGAACAGGTACTTCGAGTACGTCGCGCTGCCGGTCAGGTAGGCGAACAGTCCCAGCGCCGAGCCGACCATCACGGTCGGCATGATCGCCAGGCCGTCGAGGCCGTCGGTCAGGTTGACCGCGTTGCTGGTGCCGACGATGACGCAGTAGGTCAGCGCGATGAAGCCCCACACCCCGAGCGGGTAGCTGATGGTCTTGACGAACGGGACGATCAGGTCGGCCTTGTTGGGCAGTTCCATCGTGAAGCCAGACTGCACCCACGAGAAGAACAATTGCCACACCTCGCTCGTGCTCTTGGCCGAGACCGAGAACGCCAGGTACAGCGCGGCGCCGACGCCGATCAGCGACATCCAGAAGTATTTTTCGGCCGAGCGCATGCCGTTCGGGTCCTGGAACACCACCTTGCGGTAGTCGTCGACCCAGCCGACCGCGCCAAAGCCGAGCGTGACGATCAGCACCGGCCAGATCAGGCGGTTCGACAGGTCGGCCCACAGCAGCGTCGAGATGGCGATCGAAATCAGGATCAGCACCCCGCCCATGGTCGGCGTGCCGTGTTTTTTGAGGTGCGTTTGCGGTCCGTCCGTGCGCACCGCCTGGCCAACCTTGAGTTCGGTCAGCTTGCGGATCACGGCCGGCCCGAAGCCGAGCCCGAGCACCACCGCCGTGATCGTCGCGAAGACGGCGCGGAAGGTGATGAAGTTGAACATCCGCAGCGGGCCGATGTCCGCCTGGAAGTATTGTGCGAGCCAGAGCAGCATGTCAGTGTGATTCCTTACCAGTGTTGGGTGATGCCGCGTCCGGTGATGCCGCGTCCGGTGCTGCCGCGTCCGCTGCGGCGGGGGCGCCGGCCAGGTGGGCGACGACCCGCTCCATCCTCATGAAGCGCGAGCCCTTGACCAGCACGGTGGCGTCCGGGTGCGCGCCGAGCAGGCTCTCTAGCGCCGCCAGCAACTGCTCGATGCGCTCGAAATGGCGCGCGCCAGAGGCGGCCAGGTGGCGCGCCAGGTCGCCCAGCGCGAGCACCGTGTCGATGCCGCGGCTGGCCGCGTAGGCGCCGATCTCCTCGTGGAACTGCCGTCCTTGCGAGCCGACCTCGCCCATGTCGCCGAGCACCAGCACGC
Source organism: Massilia glaciei (assembly GCF_003011895.2). Taxonomy (GTDB): domain Bacteria; phylum Pseudomonadota; class Gammaproteobacteria; order Burkholderiales; family Burkholderiaceae_D; genus Telluria_A; species Telluria_A glaciei. The sequence goes on from NZ_PXWF02000270.1 coordinate 12,106, forward strand.
GCGGCGCGCGCGCCTGCGCCAGCACGTCGATGGCCGCGCGCACCGAGTCCGGATTGGCGTTGTAGGTGTCGTCGATCAGGGTCGCGCCGCAGCTCGCCCGCTTGCGCTGCAGGCGCCCGCTGACCGGCGCGAAAGCCTCGAGCCCGCGCACGATGGCGTCCTGCGGCACGCCGGCGGCCAGCGCGCAGGCGATCGCGGCGAGCGCGTTGCGCACATTGTGCAGGCCGGCCGCGGCCAGATGCAGCGCGAAGCGGCGCGGCGCCTCGCCGTCGAGGCGCAGCAGCACCTGCATCTCGCTGCCGAATTCGGTGGCGGCATGGGTGCAGCCGACGCTGGCCGTGTCGTCGACGCCGAAGGTGACGCTGCGGCGCCCTCCCGCCAGGGCGCGCCACAGCGCGGTATAGGTGTCGTCGCTCGGATAGACCGCGACGCCGTCGGCGGCCAGGCCGGCGATGGCGGCGCCGTTCTCGAGCGCCACCGCCTCGACCGTGTGCATGAACTCCTGGTGCTCGCGCTGGGCGTTGTTGACCAATGCGACGGTGGGCTGGGCGATCGCCGACAGGCGGGCGATCTCGCCCGGGTGGTTCATGCCCATCTCGATCACGGCCGCCTGGTGCGCGCCCTCCAGGCGCATCAGCGTCAGCGGCACGCCGATCTCGTTGTTGAGGTTGCCGCGCGTGGCCAGGCACCGGCTCTCGCCGTGGGCCGCGCCGAGGATGGCCGCGATCATCTCCTTGACCGTGGTCTTGCCGTTGCTGCCGGTGACGCCGATCACGGGGATGGCGAACTGGCCGCGCCAGAAATTGGCGATCTGGCCGAGCGCGGCCAGGGTGTCGGGCACCACGATCGCGGGCGCGGTCCAGTCCCGCGGCAGCGCCTCGACCACCACCGCGGCGACGCCTTTGGTTCCGACCTGCGCCAGGAAATCGTGGGCGTCGAAGGTCTCGCCGCGCAGCGCCACGAACAGCGAGCCGGGCGGCACCGAGCGGCTGTCGGTCGAGACGCCCTCGAAACTGGCGTTGCGGGTCATGCGCGCGCCCGTCATCGACGGGATCATTTGTGCCAGGTTTGCGCGCATCAGTTGGTCCTCATCATGGTCAGGCGCGCGGCCAGCGCCAGCGCGGCGTGGTCGGCGTCGGAGAACGGCATCTTGCGGCCCTTGATCTCCTGGTACGGCTCGTGGCCCTTGCCGGCCAGCAAGATCACATCGGCCTTGGCCGCGTGCTTGACCGCCGACAGGATCGCCGCGGCGCGGTCCTCGATCGCCTGGAACTGCGAGCGCGGGTGCGCCGCGTCCATGCCGGCGACGATCTGGGCGATGATGTCGGCCGGGGCCTCGCTGCGCGGGTTGTCGCTGGTGACGAGCACGTGGTTGGCGATCTGGGCGATGGCGCCCATCTGCGGGCGCTTGCCCGGATCGCGGTCGCCGCCGCAGCCGAACACGCACCACAGCTGGCCGCCGCGCTCGTGCGCCACCTGGCGCAGCGCGGCGAGGGTTTTTTCGAGCGCGTCCGGGGTGTGCGCGTAGTCGATCACGACCATCGGCGCGTCCTGCCCGCCGACCTGCTGCATGCGTCCCGGCGCCGGCGTGAGCGCCTCGACCGCCTCGAGCGCGGCGCGCAGCGCGACCCCCTTGGCCAGCAGCGCGCCGAGCACCGCCAGCGCGTTGCTCACGTTGAACAGCCCGACCAGCCCGGTCTTGACGGTGGCCGCGCCGTGTGGCGACTCGAGATGGAAGTCGGTGCCGGCGTGGCGGCTCTTGAACTGCGAGGCGCGCAGGATGGCCACGCCGTCGATGCCGGGCCGGCTGGCCGCGTCGCGCAGGGTGTAGCCGATGATCGCCGGGCGCGCCGGGCCCACCGACAGCAGGTGCGCGGCCAGTCGCAGCCCGGCCGGGTCGTCGAGGTTGAGCACCGCCGTTTTCAGGCCGGGCCAGTCGAACAGGATGCGCTTGGCGTCCTCGTAGGACTGCATGTCGCCGTGGTAGTCGAGGTGGTCGCGCGTGAGGTTGGTGAACACGGCGACGTCGAAATGCATGCCGGCCACGCGCGCCTGCGCCAGTCCGATCGACGACACCTCGATCGCCAGCGCCAGCGCGCCGGCGTCGCGCACCTCGGCCAGCTTGGCCGCCAGCAGCACCGCGTCGGGCGTGGTGTAGCCGGTGACGTCGAATTCGGGCGCGGCGCGTCCCTTGAACAGGCCGACGCCGAGCGTGCCGATCACGGCCGCGGTCTCGCCCAGGCGCGCGAGCGCCTGGCCGAGCCACACCGCGCACGAGGTCTTGCCGTTGGTGCCGGTCAGGCCGACCGTGAACATGGCCGCGTCGGGCATCGCCAGGCAGGCGTGGGCGATCGGGCCGGCCCGGTTTTTCAGGTCCTCGACGGCCAGGTGCGGCACCGCCCAGGCGCCGTCCCAGGCGAAGTCGCGCGGATCGTACAGCACCGCCGCTGCGCCGCGTTCGATCGCGCCGGCGATATGAGAGCGGCCGTCGCCGGCCTCGCCCGGCCAGGCGAAGAACACGTCGCCCGCTTCGATGCGGCGCGAGTCGGAGGCCAGCCTGGCGCTGGGGGCGGCGCGCAGGGTCCAGCTACGGATGTCTTGGGTCGTCATTGTGCTCATGTCATTGTGCTCATGTCATTGTGCTCATTACATGGCCTCTAATTCGGCGTCGGGCGGGATGACGATTTCGGTCACGGTCGAATCGGGGGCTACGTTCATCGCGCGCAGCGCGTTGGCGGCGACCGCGGCGAAGGTCGGCGCGGCGACCTGGCCGCCGAAATGCTGGGCCCCGGTCGGCTCGTCGATCATGACGGCGATGATGAAACGCGGGTTCGACATCGGCACCATGCCGACGAACGATCCGATGTACTTGCGCGGCATCGCGTACCTGCCGTTCTCGACCTTGTAGGCGGTGCCGGTCTTGCCGCCGACGCGGTAGCCGGCCACCTGCGCCTGCTTGGCGGTGCCGTCCTTGCCCGACACCACCGACTCGAGCATCTCGCGCATCTGGCGCGCGGTGCGCGGCTTGATCAATTGCTGGCCCGCGGGCGGCTCGCCGACCTTCTGGAACGACAGCGGGATGGTGTCGCCGTCGCGCGCGAACATCATGTAGCCGCGCGCGAGCTGCAGCAGCGAGACCGAGATGCCGTTGCCGTAGCTCATGGTGGCCTGCTCGATCGGGCGCCACGACTTGTACGGGCGCACGCGCCCGGCGACCGCGCCCGGGAAGCCGAAGCGCGGCTGCTGGCCGAAGCCGACCTTGGTGAACATCTCCCACATCTCCTGCGACGGCATGTTGAGCGCCATCTTGGTGGTGCCGATGTTGGACGACATCTCGATCACCTGCGACACGCTGATCACGCCATGGCCCTTGGTGTCGTGGATCGGCGCGCCGTTGACGACATAGCGGCCGGCGCCGGTGTCGATCAGGGTGTTCGGGGTGACCCGGCCGGTGTCGAGCGCGAGCGCCACCGTGAACGGCTTGAGCGTCGAGCCGGGCTCGAAGGTGTCGGTCATGACGCGGTTGCGCAGCTGGGCGCCGGTCAGCTTCTTGCGGTCGTTCGGGTTGTAGCTCGGGTAGTTCGCCAGCGCCAGCACCTCGCCCGTGCGCACGTCGAGCACCACCGCGCCGCCGGCCTTGGCCTTGAATTTCTCGACCGCGGCCTTGAGCTGGGTGAAGGCGATGTACTGCACCTTGCTGTCGACCGACAGCGTCAGGTCCTGGCCGTCGCGCGGCTCCTTGCCCTGGCCGATGTCCTCGACGATGTTGTTGAGGCGGTCCTTGATCACGCGCCGCCTGCCGGTGGTGCCGACCAGCGTCTTTTGCTGGGCCAGCTCCATGCTCTCCTGGCCGGCGTCCTCGACGTTGGTGAAGCCGACCATGTGGGTCATGACCTCGCCCTGCGGGTAGTAGCGCTTGTATTCCTTGCGCGTGTCGAGTCCCTTGATCTTGAGCATGGCGATCTTGTCGATCACATCCATCTCGACCTGGCGCTTGAGGTAGACGAAGGTGCGGTCCGAGTCGAGCTTGGCGCGCAGCTCGGCCTCGGTCATGCCGAGCAGCCCGGCGAGCGCGCGCAACTGGCCGGCCGACGAGGCCAGCACGTCGTCGGGGATCGCCCACACCGCCCGCACCGGCATCGACAGCGCCAGCACCTGGCCGTTGCGGTCCATGATCTTGCCGCGCGTGGCCGGCAGTTCGATGGTGCGCTCGTAGCGGTCCTTGCCCTTGTCGATCAAAAACTCGGTCGACATGCCCTGCACCCAGATCGCGCGCAACACCAGCGCCGAGAACGCGGCGAACAGCACGAACAGCACGAAGCGCGAACGCCACAGCGGCAGGCTGACCGCCAGCACCGGGCTGGTCGAGAACGACACGCCCTTCGAGGCGGCCACGCGCGAGCCGCCCGCGCCGTTGGGGCGCCTCATTGCGCGCCCCCGGTCAGGTACTGGGTGCGCGCCGGGGTCAGCGGCAGCATGTTCAGGTCGGTGCGCGCGATCTGCTCGATGCGCGCGTTCTTGCCCAGCGTCGACTGGTCGAGCTGGAGCTGGGCCCAGTCGATGTCGAGCTGGCGCGACTGCTGCTCGAGCCGCTCGAGCTCGATGAACAGGTGGCGCGCGCGGTACTGGGAGTTGACCAGCGTGAGGGCGCAGGCGACCAGCAGCGCGGCGAGCGCCATGGTGATCTTGGCGCTCATCGGGCCGCCCTCGGCGGCACCGCCGCCGGCAGCCGTTCGGCCACCCGCAGCACGGCCGAGCGCGCGCGCGGGTTGCCCTCGACCTCGGCCCCGGACGGCTTGGTCTTGGCGACCAGCTTCATCAGGGGCTGCGGCAGGTCGACCGCGCGGATCGGCAGGCGGCGGTCAGGCTGCTCGAGCTTGACCTTGCCCGCCATGAACTGCTTGACCATGCGGTCCTCGAGCGAATGGAAGCTGATCACGGCCAGGCGCGCGCCGGGCGCGAGCATGGCGTAGGCCGCGTTCAAGCCTGCCTCAAGGTCCTCAAGCTCTTGATTGATGAAAATCCGGATAGCCTGAAAGGTGCGGGTGGCCGGATCCTTGCCCTTTTCGCGGGTTTTGACCGCGTTTGCCACGATACCGGCAAGCTGTCGTGTGCTTGAAATTGGCTCGACTGCCCTGCGAGCAACAATCGCCTTTGCAATCTGAAAAGCAAACCGTTCTTCCCCATAATTGCGTATCACCTTTTCCAGTTGTTGTTCGGTCTCGGTGGCGAGCCACTGCGCGGCCGACTGGCCGCGGGTGGTGTCCATGCGCATGTCGAGCGGACCGTCGTTGCGAAAGCTAAAGCCGCGGGCGGCGTCGTCGACCTGCGGCGAGGAGATTCCCAGGTCGAGCAGGATGCCGTCGACCCGTTCGATGCCGCGCGCGCCGAGCGCGCCGCTCATGCTGGCGAAACTGTCGTGCACGATCTCGAAGCGGGCGTCGCCCACCTGTTCGGCCGTCGCGATCGCCTGCAAATCCTTGTCGAAGCCGATCAGGCGCCCCTGCGGGCCGAGGCGCGACAGGATCAGGCGGCTGTGGCCGCCGCGCCCGAAGGTGCCGTCGACGTACACGCCGCCCGCGCGCGGGCCGGCGATGGCCAGCGCGTCGACCGCCTCATCGAGCAAAACCGTCCGGTGCAAAAACTCGGGCACGCCAACTGTCGTCATCGTGGCCTTAGAAGGAGAAATTCGACAGCACGTCGGGCATGCCGCCGGCGACGGCCTGCTGCTCGTCGTCGGCCAGCTTGGCGGCGTCCCAGATCTCGAAATGGGTGCCCATGCCGAGCATCATCACGTCGCGGCTGAGGCCGACGGCCGCGCGCAACTCGGGCGAAATCAGGATGCGGCCCGCCGAATCGATCTCGACGTCGCAGGCGTTGCCGAGGAAAATGCGCTGCCACGCGCGCGCCGACATCGGCCACGCGGCGATCTGGTCGCGGTGCGACTCCCACACCGGGCGCGGGAAGAACAACAGGCAGCCATGCGGATGGCGGGTGAGCGTGAGGCGGCCTTCGCACTGGACCGCGAGGGCGTCACGATGCTTGGCAGGAATGGACATCCTGCCCTTCGCATCGAGATTGATTGAAGACGCGCCTTGAAACACGTTTTGCCTAGCTGTGAGTGATGGGGGTGGATCGGGTGCCTGCGTCGTCCGGGGCCTCAAAACACCCCACAAAACGACACTTTTTTACACAGTTGCCCACTTTAGATCAAGCAATCTTGATGGTCAAGAAGTTTCAAACGTGCGGAATAGGGAAATTGCCAATGAAGTCAAGGACTTAGCGCAGTTCGTTCAAGCATGCTCAAGTTAAAATATGTCGAGTAATTAGACACTTATAAAAGACATTGAATGTGCTACCTCATCTGCATGCCCGCTTTTCGCCTTGTAAACACCGATAAAAATAATTGACAAGCACTGATTTCCAACAACATTGCCAGACGGCATATAAGATTTGCGGATTCACACGCGGCGCGGTACGATGAAAGCGCACGCTATGGAAAGCGCACGTATGGAAGCGCACGATATCGAAAGCGCACGTATGGAAGCGCACGACCGGCCGGCCACACGCCCGACTCGCTCGGTGGCCCGGCGCGAGCACGCGAAGCGAGTCGTCGTTGGCGGACGGGTACGCGCCCAACGCGACACCGCGCCGCCGGGGAGAACCACGTGAGCATCACACTGGCCCGCACCCGCCCCGTGTGCGACCTGGGCGAGGTCCAAGGCGCGCTCGAGCGCGGCAAGGGGCGCTCGCCCGAGCTCGACGCTTTCTACGAGCGCATGCTCGACAAGGGCGCCGACCGTTTCGTCACCACGCCCTCCTCGACCGGGGCGCTGCGCCCCCTGACCGATGAATGTCCCAATTTTGGCGAGGTGCTGGGCGACCTGACGGGCTACCTGGGCCTCGCGCATGCGGGCGACGCCGGGGTGAATGTGATGCCGTTGCTGCTGCTGGGCGACCCGGGCGTGGGCAAGACCCATTTCGCCAAGCGGCTCGCGAAGGCCCTGCAGACCGAGTGCGAGCTCATCAGCATGAACGCCTTGTCGGCCGGCTTTGTGATCACCGGCAGCTCGGCCAGCTGGAAGGGCGCCAAGTGCGGCAAGGTGGCCGAGCGGCTCGTGCGCGGCCAGTACGCGAACCCGCTCGTGGTGCTCGACGAGGTCGAAAAGGCGAGCGGCTCGAGCCAGTCCGACCCGCTCGCAGCCCTCTACCAGCTGTTGGAGCCCGAAACCTCGCGTTCGTTCCGCAATGAATTCATCGACATCGAGATCGACGCGAGCCAGATCTTCTGGGTGCTCACGGCCAACAGCACGGCCGGCATTCCGTCGCCCTTGCTGAACCGGATGGCGGTGTACGACGTGCCGGCGCCGACGCCCGAGCAGACGGCCGGCATCGCCCAGCGCATCTACCGTGGCCTATTAGATGAGCGGAAGCTCGAAAAGTTCAACCCCGATCTGGGCGAGGCGACCCTGTCTAAGCTGGCGGGCGTGTCGCCGCGCGACATGCGCAAGACTTTGCTCGACAGCCTGGGCTACGCGGTGGCGGCCGGGCGCGACCGCGTGCTGGCCGACGACATCCACCTGCGCGCCGCGGCGGGCAAGACGCGCATCGGCTTCTGAATCACGGGCTTCTGAAGCACGGGCTTGCGAATCACGGGTCGCGGCCCGCTTGTTTCCCCGTCCAATGCCGCGGCGCGGTACAATGGCGCCGTGAAGCAGGCCAAGACAGTCGCTGGCTGACGGTAATGCGTTGGCGGGAGGAAGGTCCGGACTCCGTAGAGCAGGATGACGGTTAATGGCCGTCCGCCGCAAGGCGAGGAATAGGGCCACAGAGACGAGCGTATTAAGTTACGGTGAAACGCGGTAACCTCCATCTGGAGCAATCCCAAATAGGCACGCGTTGAGGCGGCTCGCGGAGCGTGCGGGTAGGGAGCTTGAGCGCCGGAGTAATTCGGCGCCTAGAGGAATGGCTGTCATAGCAGACGTCCGCAAGGGCGAATGCCGTAACAAAATCCGGCCTATCGGCTTGCTTCACTTCTCATTCAACAAGGCAGCCACAGTTGACGGGGCTGGCCTTTTTTTCGTCCCTTTTTTGTCCCTTGATCAGCGCGCACGCAGGCCGGCCAGCATCGTGTGCACCGTCTGCCGCGTCTCGTCCAGCGCTTGCGCGACCTTGGCCGGATCCTCCGGCAGCGCTTCGATCGCGCCGTACAACATGCCTAACACGGTGCGCGCCAGCCGCACCGGCTCCCCCGCCCGCATCAGGCCGCCCGCCTGCAATGCGCGCACCGTCGCGACCATCGCGCCCAGCCCGTGGCGCTCGCGGATGGCGAGCCAGCCGTCCGCGCCCAGCACGGCCGGGGCGTCCACCAGGCCGATCCGGCGCCCGCCCGCGTCGACGCCCGCCGCCAGCAGCGTGTCGACCCCGGCCAAAAATGCCGACCAGTGGTCCCTCCCCTGCCCCAGCGCGCGCGCGCCGGCCTGGCCGACCAGGGCGACCAGGCCCATGTCGAGCTCTTCGGCCACGGCCGCGAACAGCCCCTTCTTGTCGCCAAAGTGGTGGTACAGCGCGCCCGTGGTGACGCCGGCCTCGGCGCACAGCGCGCCGAGCGGGGTCGCCTCGTAGCCCAGGCTGCCGAACAGGCGGCGCCCGGCCACGCGCAGGGCGGCCTGTGTTACGGCGGCGTTTTCCTTGCGGCCGTCGCGCTTGGCGGCGCCTGGCTCCCGCTTTGCCGCGCCTGGTCCCTTGATTTGATTCATGCTCAAAAGCCCCAATTTCTTTTCGTTTGACAATTATAACGTAATTATGTATTGTTAGGAAACACGATCAGAACCACCCATTCCCCCAGGAGATATCCATGCTGCTCGCCGCCCAAATCCTCACCGCCCTCGTGCTGGTCATCCACGTCTATATCTTCCTGCTCGAGACGGTGTTGTTCAAAACGCGCGGCCGGCGCGTGTTCGGCCTCACCGCCGAACAGGCCGAGTTGAGCTCGCGGGCCATGCTCAACCAGGGTTTTTACAACCTGTTCCTGGCGGCGGCGCTCGCGCTCGGCTTCGTTCTGAGCGGCCCGGCGGCGCTCGCGCTGACGGTGTTCGGGCTCGTATGCGTGGCCGTGGCCGGCATCGTCGGCGCGCTGACGGTCCAGATGCGCATCCTGTACGTGCAGACCGTGCCCGCGGTCGCGGCGCTGGTCGCGCTGCACCTGGCCTGATCGATCTGGCATGCAATTTGTGTAAATTGGTGTCGCCATTTCAAAAGCTTGAGCGATTGGCCTCTTATAGAATGGCGGATACTCCACCAGAGGCATAGAGGCCAATCGTCATGACGCAACCATCCCGCACCGGCGGCCAGATCCTGGTCGATGCGCTCAACATCCACGGCGTCGAAATCGCCTTCGGCGTGCCCGGCGAGAGCTATCTCGATGTGCTCGACGCCCTGCACGACTCGGACATCCGCTTCATCATCAACCGCCAGGAGGGCGGCGCGGCCTTCATGGCCGAGGCCTACGGCAAACTGACCGGGCGTCCCGGCATCTGCTTCGTCACCCGCGGCCCGGGCGCGACCAACGCCTCGATCGGCGTGCACACCGCCTACCAGGATTCGACCCCGATGATCCTGTTCATCGGCCAGGTCGGCAACGACTTCACCGACCGCGAGGCGTTCCAGGAGATCGACTACCGCCGCATGTACGGCCAGATGGCCAAGTGGGTCGCGCAGATCGACCGCGCCGACCGCATCCCCGAATACATGGCGCGCGCGTTCCAGGTCGCCACCAGCGGCCGTCCGGGCCCGGTGGTGCTGGCGCTGCCCGAAGACATGCTGATCCAGGTGGCCGACGTCGCCAACACGGCGCGCTACACGCCGGTGCAGGCGTCGCCGTCGAACGCGCAGATCGACACCCTGCGCGCGATGCTGGCCGAGGCCAAGCGTCCGTTCCTGCTGCTGGGCGGCCCGACCTGGGACGCCAAGGCCTGCGCCGACGTGCAGCGCTTCGCCGAAGCCAACGCGCTGCCGGTCGGCTGCGCCTTCCGCTTCCAGGACTTGCTCGACAACGCGCACCCGAACTATGTGGGCGACGTCGGCATCGGCATCAACCCGAAACTGGCCGCGCGCGTGAAAAACGCCGACCTGCTGATCGCGCTCGGCCCGCGCCTGGGCGAAATGACGACCAGCGGCTACTCGCTGATCGCCTCGCCCGTGCCGCGGCAGCGCCTGGTCCACATCCACGCCGACGCCGAGGAGCTGGGCAGCGTGTACCAGGCCGAACTGATGATCAACAGCGGCGCCCCGCAAGTGGCGGCGATGCTGGCGGCCATGGCGCGGGTCGATTCAAGCGCATGGGCCGGCACCGTGGCCGAGGCCAAGGCCGAACTGGCCGCCTACCAGCAGCAGCCGCCGATTTTCAAGGATGGCAAATCGCCGCTCGACCTGTGGCAGGTGGTGCAGCAACTGCAGGCGGCGGTGCCGAAGGACACGATCATCACGAACGGCGCCGGCAACTACGCCTCGTGGGCGCACCGCTTCTACCGCTACGGCGGCATGCGCAGCCAGCTCGCGCCGACCAACGGCGCCATGGGATACGGCGTGCCGGCCGGCGTGGCCGCGAAAATCATCGACCCGCTGCGCACCGTGGTCACCTTCGCCGGCGACGGCGAGTACATGATGAACGGGCAGGAACTGGCGACCGCGGTGCAGTACCGCGCCGGCGTGCTGATCATTGTTTTCAACAACAATATGTTCGGGACCATCCGCATGCACCAGGAGCGCGATTATCCTGGCCGGGTTTCGGGCACGACCCTGCACAATCCGGATTTCGCGGCGCTGGCGCAGGCCTATGGCGCGTTCGGCGAGGTGGTCGACAGCACCGAGCAGTTCGGTCCCGCGCTGGCCCGCGCGCTGGCCCACACCCGCGACATGCAGCTGCCGGCGGTGATCGAACTGCGCTACGACGGCAATCTGATCACGCCGAACGCGACGCTCGAGGCGATTCGCGACAACGCGATGGCGGCCCAGAAGAAGGGTTAATGACCTTCCAAAGTGGGTGGAAGGGTGCCGCGGGATTAGTGCCGTAATAACTCAGACAAAAAAAAGAGACATCGTCGTCGCGAATGCGGGGACCCATAGAACGGTATATCGATGCAAACGTTCTATGGGTCCCCGCCTGCGCGAGGACGATGTGGTGGCGGGCGGTCAGCGCAGGGCCGCCCGCTTCAGCCAGCGCATCAACGCCCCCAGCACCGGCAGCTTCTCATACAACTCCTCGGCGGCGTCCCAATAATCGCGGTGCAGCACCACCGCGCCGTCCCCATTGAAGCGGATATGCGTCGCCCCCCTGATGCACTCGGTGCGCTGCGGCGAGCGGTGCATGCGGAACGTGAAATCCCACACCAAAAAAGCCTCCTCCCCCTGCAGCACGCGCGTGCCCACCACGAAGCGCGGATCGTGCACCTGCTTGAACATGTGCGCGAAAATCCTCTCGATCTCGCCCAGCCCCTGCACCTCGTTGAACGGATCCTTGAACACCGCATCGGCCGCGTACACCCGCGCCAGCTGGGCCGGCAGCGATTGCGCGCTCAGGTTCTCGTAAAAGTCGATCAAGCGCGTCAGTTCGTCGTTGAAGTTCACAGGCCGGTCACCTTTCGGATCAACCAAAAATACAAAGGATAGGGCAACAGGCGCGCCAAGCGCATGCTGTTGGTGAAGCGCTTGGGGAAGTGGATGTGGAATTGCCCGCGCTCGATGCCGTCGATCATGGCGGCGCCGGCGTCCTCGGCGCTCATCAGGGCCGGCATGTGGAAGTCGTTTTTGGCCGTCAGCGGCGTGTCGACAAAGCCCGGATTGATCTGGTACACCCCGATTCCGCGCGGATGCAGGTCGAGGTAGAGCGACTCGCTCAGGTTGATCAGCGCGGCCTTGGTCGGCCCGTACACCAGCGCCTTCGGCAGGCCGCCGAAGCCGGCCACCGAGGCCACGATCCCGATCCCGCCTGCGCCCTGCTTCAACAACTGCGGCAGCACCGCGTCGAGGCAGTTGAACACGCCGCGCAGGTTCAGGTCGAGCATCTTGTTGGCCTGCGCGAGGTCGAAGCTGTCGGCGCGCATCTCGTTGTAGCCGCCGGCGACCACCAGCACCAGGTCGATGCCGCCCCAGGCCGCGACCAGCGTCTTGCACGCGCGCGCCACGCTGCCCGGGTCGGTCACGTCGAGCGCGATCGGAAAGGCGCGCGTCGAACCGGCCGCGACGCGCTCGAGGACCTCGATCCTGCGCGCCGAGAACGCCACCTGCGCGCCGAGCTCGAGCAGGTACTGCCCGGCCGCCTCGCCGATGCCGGTCGAAGCGCCGATCAGCCAGACGCGCTTGCCCTTCCAGTCGCCGATCTTTGGATTCATTTGGCCGCCGGCGCGCGTTTGGTGAACGACAGCGTCACGCTGCCCAGGTTGACGCCGAACTTGCTCATCTCCGTACGGTTGAGCATGACGCGCTCGTCGATCAGGAACATCCAGTCGTCCATCTTCATGTTGATGATCTTGCCGTCAACCGGCAGCGCCAGCACGTACGACCAGCGCAGCGCGTTGCCCTCGACCACGCCCTCGGCCGTGCCGACGACGTCGGCCGCGGTCGCGCTGAAACGGCCCGGCCCGGTCTTTTGCAAGGTCCAGACGCGCTTCTGGCGGGTGCCGTCGGAGTACACGAAGTCCTCGTCGAGCACGCCCACATCGCCCTTCCAGTGGCAGTTCATGACCACCACGAAGCGCTTGACGACCTTGCCCGAGCGGTCCTGGAACATGCCGTGCGCGTCGAGCGTGCCGTTGAAATAGTCCTGCACGTCGAGCGCGGGCTTCTCGTTCGCGTACAGCTCGGGGGACGGCGCCGAACAGGCGGCCAGCAGCCCACAACAGATGGCGGCGGCGATGAGTACGAATTTTTTCATGGTGTTCCTCTTTTAGTATTAACAATCGCGCAGCGGCGCGCGCCACAACATCGCGGCCGCCACCAGTTTCATGGCACACGGCAGCAGCGCGTAGGCCGCGGCCAGGGTGCCGGTGTTGCCGCTGCTGCCCGGCTGGTAGCCGAGCCATTCAAGCAGGGGCAGCGAAATGCCGGCCGCCAGCGCCAGCGTGATTTGCACGCCCCAGTTCCAGACGCCGAAATAGGCGCCCTCGCGCCGGCCGGCGTCGCCGGCCTTGGCGATGACCCCGGCCAGCAGCGCCGGCGGCAGCGCCAGGTCGGCGCCCAGCGTCAATCCCGACAGCACGCAGACCACGAAGAACGCGGCGCCGGCGCCGGCGCCGAGCCAGTAGGCCCACACGAACACGCCGGCCGCGAGCAGCATGGCCAGGGTCCAGGCGCGCGCCTCGCCCAGCCGCGCGGCGAGCGCTATCCACAGCGCCATCGAGGCCGCCGCCGCGCCGAAGTAGACGATCAGGAACATGCCCGCCAGCGCTGGCAGCCGCAGGCGGTCGGCCACAAAGAACAGGAACAGCGTGGCCGGGATGGCCGAGGCGATGCCGTTGACGATCAGGACCGCGAACAGCGCGCGAAAGCGCCGTTGCCTGAACGGCGCGCCCATCTGGCGCAGGCTGAACCGGACCGGTTTTGCGTCCGCGTGCGCCGGCGCCGCCTGCGGGCGATCCGCCCTTGCCAGCAGCAGCGCCGCCCCCAGCGCCAGCGCGAAGGCGAACGCGATGCTCAGTCCGACGTAGCCGAAGGCGGCGCCGATGGCCGCCGCCAGCACCACGCCTGCCAGCCCGCAGGCCTCGCGCACGCCCGTCACGCGCGCCCGCTCGGTGACGGCCTGGGTCAGCGCCGCGCCCCAGCTCTGGTGCGCGATGGTGGCCAGGCTGAAGCCGAGGTAGACCACCATCAGCGTCACCAGGAACCAGGCCAGCGCGCCGCCGCCGCGCAGCGCCGGCGGATTGAACAGCGCCACAAAGCCGACCAGCAGCAGCGGCAGCGCGAGCGCGATGTAGCGGGCGAAGCGGCCGGCCCCGCGCTCGATCCACCAACCGAGCAGCGGGTCGGTGAAGGCGGCGGCCACGCGCGCGGTCAGCAGCACGGCGCCGATCAGCCCCAGCGGCAGGCCGGCGCGTTCGGCGTAGAACTGGGGCAGGTAGACATAGATCGGCAGCGCGACCATCGCCAACGGCAGGCCGAACAGGCCGTACGCGAGCAACTGGCCGTGCGACAGACGCGTCATTTCGGCGCCGCGTCTTTGAGCAAGGCGGTGCGCAGGCCGCGCGCGGTGGTGGCCGGGTCGAGCCAGATCGCAAAGAAGGCGCGCGCGAACGCGGGGTCGCGCACGGTGCCGAGCACCTTGCCGTCGAGGTAGAAGCGCGCGCCCTCGCCCGGCAGGTTGACACCGGTGATGCGCTCGCCCTCTTTCACGTTCGGGAACAGGGACGCCATCTCGCGCAGCCAGGCGGCGCGCTGGGCGTCCGTACCGGCGCCGAGCTTCTTCATCTGGTCGACGCTGGCCTCGGCGATCTTTTTGCCCTCGAGCTTGCGCGCGTAGCGCAGCTCGAGCGCGAACGGCAGGCCGGCCTGGTAGCCCTTTTCCCCGACCCACAGTTCGGCGTCGTAGATCTTGAGGGTGAACCAGGTGAACGCGCCGGCGCCCGCCAGGCGGGCCTGCGGCAGGTGGGCATCGATGTGGGCGGGCGCGGCCTGCGCGGCGCCGGTCCCGACCCCGACCACCAGCGCCAGCAGTAAAGACTTCAGCAGGCGTCGCATGGTCAGTCCCTCACCAGGGTGAAGTGCATGACGTCGGTGTTGTCGGCCCTGAAGGCCGCTTCGCAGTAGCACAGGTAGAACTCCCAGGTCCGGATGAAGCGCTCGTCGAAGCCCTGCGCGCGCACCTCGTCGATGCGGGCGTGGAAGGCGTCGCGCCAGGCCGACAGGGTGTCGGCGTAGTCGTACCCGAACTTGAATTTGTCGACCACGCGCAGGCCGTGCTGCTGCGCCATGCTCTCGAACACCGACGGCGAGGGCAGCATCCCGCCCGGGAAGATGAACTGCTGGATGAAGTCGGTGCCCTTGCGATAGCGCTCGAACAGCTGGTCGGCGATTACGATCGTCTGCACGCAGGCGCGCCCGCCCGGTTTGAGGTTGCGCGCGACGCACTCGAAGTAGCTCGGCCAGTACGACTCGCCGACCGCCTCGAACATCTCGATCGAGGCGATCGCGTCGTATTGGCCGTCGCTGTCGCGGTAGTCGCACAGTCGCAGGTCGGCCATGTGCGCGAGGCCGGCCTGCTCGAGGCGGGTGTTGGCGTAGGCCAGCTGCTCGCTTGAGAGGGTCAGGCCGGTCACGTGCGCGCGCGCCTCGGCCGCGGCCATCTCGGCGAAACCGCCCCAGCCGCAACCGATTTCGAGCACGCGCTGGCCCGGCGACAGCGCCAGCTGGCCGAGGATGCGGCGGTACTTGGCCGCCTGCGCCAACTCCAGGTTGTCGCCGGTGGCGACCGAGAACAGCGCGCTCGAGTAGGTCATCGACGGGTCGAGCCACAGTTCGTAGAACGGGTTGCCGATGTCGTAGTGGGCGTGGATGTTCTTGCGGCTGCCCGCCTTGGTGTTGCGGTTGAGCAGATGCTTGATGCGGTAGGCCAGGCCGCCCCACCAGCTGCCGTAGACGACCTTGTCGAAGGTGTCGCGGTTGCGCACCAGCAGTTCGATCAGCCCGGCCAGGTTGTTGCTGCGCCAGTCGCCGTCGATGTAGGCCTGCGCCAGGCCGATGTCGCCCGATTGCAGCGCCGCGCCGAACACGTTCCAGTTGTTCAGTTCGAGCGTGACCGGGGTCGAGCCGTCGCCGTAGCGCAGCACCACGCCGGCCGGGGATTTAACGTGCAGGGCCCCGTGCTCGAGGCGCGACAGCATCTTGAGGATGAAGGCGGCCGACGCCGGCATCGACGCCGCCGGCGCGGTGGGCGCTGGCGCGCCGCAGGAAGGACTGGTTTGCATGGATTTGCTGTTCATCGCGTTACCTTTTGTTGAGGTGGGGCGGGTTTGGAGAAGAAGGGAACGCGCCGGATCCACAGGCGCAGCGCCTGCAGGTGGATGCGCGCGACGACGCCGAAGGTCATCAGGGGAAAGCTGAAAAAGGCGCGCGCCACGGCGCCGCTGGAAATCGGCGCACCCGCGCCCGAGACGCTCGTTTCGAGCAGCGGCCCGGCGCCATCGTCGTAGTCGATGCAGGCCAGAGTGCTCTCGAGCGCGCGCCCGTCGACCCGGCGCATGGCGCGCATGAAGCGGAACCGGTAGCTGCCCGTGACGTCGCAAAACGGCGACACGTGGAACACCTTGCGCGCGCCAAGTTCGGCGCCGTTGCCGATCGCGCCGCCCTGTTCGAGCAGATAGAAATGGCGCTCGCCGAAGGTGTTGCGCACATCGCACAGCACGGCGCGCAGGGCGCCGTCGCGGCGGTGGCAGAACCAGAACGAGACCGGATTGAAGACGAAGCCGAGCACGCGCGGCATGGCTTGGAGCCAGATCTCGCCGTCGGCGTCGGTGACACCCTCGGCCCGCAGCAGCGCGTCGATCCAGTCGCACAGCGGCCGCTCGCCGTCGCCATGGTCGCGATCGTGGAAGGCGAGCAGGTTGAAGCGGTTGCGCGAGAACAGCGCGCAGTCGAACCCGCCCCGCCCCATCGCGCGCAGCGGCAGGCGCACATAGTAGGCCGGGTATTCAAAGGCGTTGCGGGCCGGGCGCAGGCGCTTGTGGCGCACCTGTCCGAAGCACAGCTGCGGCGCGGCCTCGATCACGGAATCAAGCGGCTGCATCGAAGCGCGCGGCAATCAGGCCGGTGATCGAACGGGCCACTTCGAGCCCCGACTTGAGGCCGTCCTCGTGGAAGCCGTAGCCGGTCCAGGCGCCGGCGAACCAGGTGTTCTGCATGCCCTGCAGCGCCGGCAGGCGCGCCTGCGCCGCCACCGCCGGGGCGTCGAACACCGGATGCGCGTAGTCGTAGCTGGCGAGCACGCGGCCCGGGTCCGGCTCGTCGATCGGATTGAGCGAGACGATCACCGGGGTGCTGAACGGGACCGGTTGCAACTGGTTGATCAGGTAGTGCACGCACACCAGCGGCGTGGGCGCGGCGTTGCTCTGGTAGTTCCAGGCCGACCAGGCCTTGCGGCTGGCGGGCAGGCAGCTCGCGTCGGTGTGCAGCACCGCGCGGTTGGGCTGGTAACGGATCGCGCCGAGCACGGCGCGCTCGTCGGCGCGCGCGTCCGACAGCAGCGCCAGCGACTGGTCGCTGTGGCAGGCCATGACGACATGGTCGAACAGTTCGACCCCGGTGGCGGTGGTCACGCGCACCGGGCGCAGGCCGCCCGAGCTGCCGCGGCTGACCGCCAGCACCGGGGTCGACAGGCAGCGCGCCTCGATCTTGGCGATCATCTTGTGGACGTAGTTGCGCGAGCCGCCCTTGACCGTGTGCCAGCGCGGCCGGTCGCTCACCTGCAGCAGGCCGTGGTTGTGGCAGAAGCGGATGAAGCTGGCGGCCGGGAACGCGAGCATCTGGTCCGACGGGCACGACCAGATGCAGGCCGCCATCGGCAGCAGGTACCAGTGGCGGAATTGCTCGCTGTAGCCGTTGGCGTCAAGAAAGTCGCCGAGCGAGGTGGCCGGCATGGCGCCGCCGGCGGCGAGCGCGCTGGCTTGGCGGTTGAAGCGCAGGATGTCGCCGAGCATGCCCAGAAAGCGCGGATTGAACAGATTGCGGCGCTGGGCGAACACGGTGCCCAGGTTGCTGCCGGCCCACTCGAGCGTGGCGCCGGCCTTGCCCGCGAGCGGCAGCTTGACCGAAAACGACATGTCGCTGGGCGCCGTCTCGACCCCGAGTTCGTCGAACAGCGCGATCAGGTTGGGATAGGTGCGCTCGTTGAAGACCAGAAAGCCGGTGTCGACCCCGTGCGTGTGGCCGTCGAGGGTGACGTCGACCGTGTGGCTGTGGCCGCCAAAATAGTCGCCCGCCTCGAACAAGGTCACCTGGGCGCCCGCGCGCACCAGCCGGTATGCGCAGGACAAACCGGAGATTCCGGCACCGATCACAGCGATTTTCATCGTTTCCACTCCAATTTTATTTTTTTGTCCATGACAAACGCTTTACAAGATGTATAATCAAGGAAATAATGGTGCCTGTCAACAGTTTGTCGTGGACAAAGAGTTTCCCCATGATTTATACGAGGGAAACTTTAAAGCGGATTCAAGAAGAGGGGCTTAGGTGGGAAAAATCCAATTTCATTGGCGGCGGCACGGAGCTGGTGTCGTACTGACGGCTTGCGCCGGGCCTGCCGTGGACGCTGTACAATGCTCCGAAGCGCCCCAAAAGGATGGTTTGTCCAGCACAAACCGCCGCCACTCACCACGATTGCGAAGCAACCATGACTAATCCCGCGAGCCAGTCCATTGTTCTGAGCAACATCAGCGAGGTCGAACGCGACACCGGCGTGGCCAAGGAAACCTTGCGCGTGTGGGAGCGGCGCTACGCCTTCCCCCTGCCCCTGCGCGACCCCAACGGCGAACGCATCTACCCCGAGGACCAGGTCCAGCGCCTGCGCCTGATCAAGCGTTTGCTCGACCAGGGCTACCGCCCCGGCAAAATCATGCACCTCGACACGGACGCGCTGGCCGAACTGGGCGCCAAATGCACCCCGCCGGCGCCGCTGCGCGGGCCAAGCGACCCCGAGCTGGCCTTGTGCCTGGGCTTGCTGAAAGCGCATCAGATGCACGAGTTGCGCCAGCGCATGGCGCAGGCCCAGCTGCAGATGGGACTGAGGACCTTCGTCATGGAGATCGTCGCGCCGCTGACCCAGATGGTCGGCGACGCCTGGGCCGCGGGGCAATTGGCCGTGTTCGAAGAGCACCTGTATTTGGAAACCCTGCAAAGCGTGATGCGCAACGCGATCTTCGCGGCCACCCAGCATGGCTCGCACGCGACGGCGCGCCCGCGCATCCTCTTGACCACCGTGCCGCTCGAGCGCCACGGCCTTGGCCTGCTCATGGCCGAGGCCCTGTTCGCGCTGGAGGGGGCGCACTGCGTCTCGCTGGGGGTGCAGACGCCGCTGGCCGAAATCGTCGAGGCCGCCCGGATCCAGCGCGCCGACATCGTGGCGCTGTCGTTCTCGAGCGTGGTGTCGCCGCGCGCCGCGATCGACAATGTGATCGAACTGCGCAGCCGCCTTGGCGAGACGATCCAGGTCTGGGCCGGCGGCAGTTGCGCGATGGCGGTGCGGCGCCAGTTGGGGCCCCACTGCGTGCTCGACCTGAACGATATTACCGGCGCGATAGGCCGCTGGCTTGCGCAGCACGCGGCGGCGCAAGCCGTAGTGCCGGCCTGACAGGCTGGGAGGCTGAGAGACTGAGAGGCCACGGTGAATTTGTTCTAAGCGG
>NZ_PXWF02000271.1 GCF_003011895.2 Massilia glaciei
CCCTGCTCAACCATCGCGGCATTCGCTTTTGCATGCAAAACAGGGCGAAACAGAGGGCGAAACACGAAACAGCACGAAACAGGGGACAGACCCCTGTTTCGCGGAAACGTAGGCGGCTAAAGGCGGTTTCCCTGATATCGGTGATGCGGACGGGCGACTGGGTCCAGAGCCGGCAAACGGACACGGGCTGATGCTTAGCTAGATCATCCGCTCCGTATCGGCCGCGGCCCAGGGCGAGCTGGCATGCGACACGGTCGTGGGGGTTCTTGCCGCCAACCTGGGCACGGTCACAGGTTTTGATGGCAACGCGGGCGCGACGGTCGCGGCGCCGCTGATCACGAGCGTGCCGGTCAGCGCCGCGACGGCCGGCCAGGCCTACCGTTACGCGGCCACCGCCAACGACCCGCAGGGCCTGCCGCTCACGTGGAGCCTGGTGGACGCGCCGACCGGCATGGGCGTCAACAGCGCCGGCGTCGTTGCCTGGGACCGGCCGGTCAGCGGCATGTTCACGGTGACCCTGCGCGCCGACAACGGCCGCGCCTACGGGGAGCAGCGCTACGTGGTCAGCGTGGGCGCCGACGTGCTGCCGCTCGAGATCAGCCTGGGGATCGCCCCGGCGATCGTCAACCTGGGCGAGACGGTCGCGATCACGCTGCTGACCAACGGCGGCGGCGGCGGCGGCGGCGCCGTCGTGGCGCTGACGGTCGACGGCCAGCCCGTCACGCTCGACGCTGAGGGGCGGGCGGTCGTCACCGGCGCCACCGTCGGCGCGCACCAGATCGTGGCGCGCGCCACCGACAGCCGCGGCACGATCGAAAAAAGCAGTTTTTACAGCGTGCGGGTCGACGGCGACGTCAGCGCGCCGCTGGCGAAGATTCTTTCGCCCGCCGACGACGTCGAGGTGACAGCGCCCGTCGACATCACCGGCACCGCGTTCGACGCCAGCCTTGCCTACTACCAGTTGCTGCTGCGCCCGGCCGGCGACGGCGTCTGGCGCGAGATCGGGCGCGGCACCAGCCCGGTGACGGCCGGCGCGCTCGGCAAGCTCGACCCGACGCAACTGTCCAACGGCATTTACGAACTGGCGCTCAACGTGGTCGACGCCAACGGCGCCAAGACCACGTCCCTGGTCACCGTCGACATCAACCGCGAGCCTACGATGGCAACGACCGCCTGACGGGCGAGGAAAGGAGCACTCCGGCCGGCGTGTTGGGGGCGGAGCCGAAAACGGGACCGCGCCCAAGTGTGGCGTGCGGAAATTGCACTGTCAGCGCGCGGTTTGCTGGCGCGTGGCCGGCGCCGGCCGAACAGCCTGGCCGCCGAATCGCTGAACGACCCATTTGCTGATCACCTCCAAGGCGGAGGGGGCGAAGGTTTCTGCGATCTCGGCGTACTCCGCCATCGCGCCGCTGCGCGCGGTCTGGAACATGTGATTCAATTGGGGCAGTTCCTCGATCGTCGCGTCCTGATTGTCCCTCAGGGCGCGCCGTAGCGCGTGCAAGTTCGCCTGCGCCGGCACTTGTTGGTCCACGCCGCCGTTCAACGCCAGAACCGGGATGCGCAATTTCCCCAGTGTCTTGGGCGCATCGTAGAGCAAGACGTCGCGCAACCAGTCACTCGTCATCTCATCGATCAACGCGTCCTTCTCAAGGGCGGATTTTCCGAGTTCGCGCAGACGGGCCGGCGTCAATAGTGCGCCGACCCTCGCGCGCGCGGCCTTTCGGCCTCCCGCCTTGATGGTTGTCTTGTAAAGCAGTGTCAACGCCGGCTCGCCGGCCGTCATCTCTTCGCGCGTCTTCCCCTGTATCACGCCAGCCATCCGGCGTTGTGCCATCAGCAATTCGCCCATGCCCGTCCCAGGCGCGGCCAGCAACACCAGAAACGCGATCGTACTATCTTGCGTCGCCGCGATCGGGGCGACGATTCCCCCTTGGCTGTGGCCGATCAGCCCGATCGACCGGGGGGCGATGCCACTTTGCGCCGCGAGAAACCGCACGGCGGCGCGGGCGTCGCTTGCGAAGTCCAGATTGGTCGCCGTGGCGAAGTCGCCCCCTGACTTTCCGACCCCGCGATCGTCCACCCGCAACACCGCGACGCCATTGCGCGACAGATGGTCGGCCAGGACCGCGAACGGCCGGTGGCCAAAGAGTGTTTCGTCCCGGTCTTGCGGGCCCGAGCCGCTGATCAGGACGGCGGAGGCGAAAGGGCCGGGACCATCGGGCATGGTCAGCGTGCCGGCGAGGGGATGTCCAGTCTCCGGATTGCTAAAGGTGACCTCGCGCATGCCGTAGCCGAACGGCGCGCGCGGCGTCTGGGGGCGCGCGTCGATCCGGGGCGATGCGTCGCCATCGCGTGAAAAAGTCAGGTTTGCCGGCGCCATGCCCTCGCGCCGCCACGTGCCGTTCAGGCCGTCTGCTGTTTCGTTCAAGGCGCCTTCGAACACGACGCCTGCCACCGGCACGCTGAAACGCACGCGCCTGTCAGCGCGCGACAGTTCCGTCAGCGACAAGCCGGCCACCCCCATGTCGGGGGAATCGAGCTTCGCGCCCGTGCCCCGGCTGGTCGTGGCGACATGGAGGATCAAACGCAGGTCTTTCCCCCCGCGCGGCAGGGTCGCGCGCCACTTGCCGTCGATGCCGGCGATCTTCTGGCCCGGAGGATAGGCGCCGCGCGTCCATGTCAAGGGCAGGCTGAGGCCTTGGCGCCAGGTGCCTCGCCAGGTATGGCTCGCCGCGTCGAAGCGGCCCTCGTAGGTCGCTGCTATGGCGTCAATGGCGAGCGTGAGCCGGTCGTCCTCGAGCGCGATCCTTGCAATCGGAATCGCTTGTCCGGGTGCCTGGTCGATGCTCTCGACCGATGCGCTGAGCTGGCCTGCCGCGTCTTTCACAACGGCGAGTTCAAGGTTGTAGGAGCCGGCCGCCGTTTGCAGCGTGCCATGCCATTGACCGGCCAGGGTCGGGGAGGGCGGGGCGTTGCCGCCGGCGTGTACGGCGCCGGCGACGCCGATAAGGCAGGCAAAAATAGCGCTAGCGATGCGGGTTATATCGGTCATGGCTGGTCTCGTCGGTGGGGGGATCTGCGCGGTCGATCTGCAACTAGCGATGCAAACAGCGATGCAACTAGCGATGCAACTGGCGGTGCAACTAGCGATGCAACTAGCGGCTGAATTTCACGGTGACCGGCGGGAGCCCCTCGCGCAGCCATGCGCCCGTCAGGACGGTCTGCTTGTCGCTTAGTTCGCCCTCGAAGACGACGCTGGCAAGTGGCACGCGCAGATGCACACGGTCGCCCGTGCGCGACAGTTCGGTGACGTTCATATCGAGCGCGCCAACGTCGGGGGAGTCGAGCCTGGCCCGCGTTCCGCGCGGTGAGCTGGCGATGCGCAAGGTCAGGCGCATCTGCTTGCCGGCGCGATGCAATGTGGCGCGCCAGTCGCCGTCGATCCCGCCGATGCGCGGTTTCGGCGGCAGCGCGCCGCGCGACCAGGTCAGCGGGAAATGCATGCCGGCCTGCCGCCATACGCCTTCCCATGCGTTTTTGGCGGCGTCGAACTTGCCTTCGTACTCTGCCGATAGTTGGTTGATTTCAAGCCTCAGCTGCTTGTCATCCATGCTGACCGCGCTGACCGGGATGGCCAGGCCCGGCGCCTGGGTCACGCTCTCAAGTGATGCCCTCGGCTTGCCCGGATCGGTTCCATGAATGGCCAATTCCAGGTCGATTTCGCCGTTTGGCGTCTGCACCGTGCCATGCCACATCTGGGTTGCGTTCGGTGCGGTGTCGGGTGGCGTCGCTGCCACGGCGCCTGCGGCGGTGAGCATGCCTGCGATGAGCCCGCGTTTGATTGCGTCGGTGAAGTTCATGTCTTGGGTTCCCTTTCGAGGAGGTTGGCGTCAGCCGCTGGGACTGCTTATTTCGTAGATTAGCTAATTATCGAAATATAGTCAAGGGGTCGGTCGCAAGCTGCTGGAAAGGGATGTCACCGCTCGGTTTTTTTCTTGCCCGGCGACGGCTCGGCCTTAGGCTGGTCGTCCGCCGACTTGGCGACCTGTAGGCCGAACAACTGGGCGAATCCGACCAGAGCGTCCTCGAGTACCGAGAGGTTCAGGTAGTACAGCACGGTCGTGCCGTGTTTGGACGAGGTGATCAGGTTTGCCTCGCGCAGCACCGAAAAATGCGCCGACATGGTCGGCTTTGACACGTCGAACTGGTCGGCGAGTTCGCCGGCCGATTGCGGGCGCTCGCGCAACAGGGCAAGGACCCGCCGGCGGGTCGGGTCCGAAAGTGCTTTGAAAATCTGGCTCATGCTTCCAAGTCTGGCTAACCATCGAACGACGTGGTGGGATTATAGGCGCAGTTGGCGCGCGCCATGCGGGCCCAAACCTTGGAAACGAGCCAGTTGAAGAATCGGCTCAGACAAGTGGGGCGCCATTCCCGCGTCCCTCAGCAGCACGGCGCGGCGGCAGCCCGCGCCGGCCTGTCGAACGGCATGTCCGTGCCGCATGCCGCGAAGATTCCGTAGTGGCGATTGAAGTCGCCGATAAAATCGAAGTGGGAGTGGAAGCGCGTCTCGTGCAGCATGCGCCAGGTGTTGCCGCACACGGGGAACACGCGGCCGGTCTCGATGTCGTGATGCTTGTCGAGCACGAAGCGGTCGGCGCAACCGGGAATGCTGCCGCGGTACACCACCGCCTGGCCGTAGTCTTCGCAGGCGCTTTCGAGCTGGTCGAGCTTGAACAAGCGATAGGTCGCCGAGTGGAAGCCGATGCCCCGTGCGCGCGCGGCGAGCTCCGGGTTGGTGATCTCGAGCGCGCGGTCTTCGAGCAGGCGCGGGTCGGCGAAGCCATGGCGCTTGGCCAGGCGCAGAAAGTCGTTCCAGTACAAGGCGCCGCCCAGGCATTCGCCATACAGCACGGGATCGTCGCGCACCGCGTCCGGCACCCGGCGGTCGGCGTACACGTCGGAGAAGTAGAACTCGCCGCCCGGCTTGAGCAGGCGCTCGACTTCGCGCAGCACCGCGTCCTTGTCGGGCGACAGATTGACCACGCAGTTGGACACGATCACGTCGAAACTCCCTGCCGCCAGGTCCAATTCATCGAGGCGCTCGATGTAGCCGTGCAAAAAGCGCACGTTGTCGTAGCCCACCGTGTCGCGGTGATAGGCCTGGTGGCGGCGCGCCACGGCCAGCTGCTCCTCGGTCATGTCGACGCCGATCACTTCGCCGGTCGCCCCAACCAGTTGCGAGAGCGCGTACACGTCGCGCCCGGAGCCGCTGCCCAGGTCGAGGATGCGGCAGCCCTCGAGCAGAGGCGGGCACACCAGCCCGCAGCCGTAGTAGCGCTCCATCACTTCGGGGTGGATACGCGCGAGCAGGGGCTTGAGCCAGGCCGGCATCTGGCTGATGTCGCAGCAGGCGCTGGTCTTCAAGTCCCCGGTGTTTTGCAAAATCTTGCCGTAGTATTCCTGAACGATGTCCTGAACGATGTCATGCATGCTGCCTCCGATGCTTGTTTAGTTGATCTGGACGGCGCCGTTGTGGCGCGCCAGGAAGCGTTGGTCGATGCGCCGCTTCCAGCGCCACACCCAGCGTCCCTGCCACGACAACGGCCCCCACGCCGCCACCGCGTGTTCGCCGCCCGTGCCCAGCAGGACCAGATGGCGCTTTTGGGCGACGAATTTTTCAAGTGGCCTGCCGCCGAGCAGAGCGCGCAGGTTGTGCGCGAGGACGGGCCCCATGCGCACCGCGAACACGCCCGCTTTCGGCACCGCCACTGCGAAGCTGGCGCAGTCGCCGGCGGCGAAAATGTTCGGATGTGAAACCGAGCGCAAGTCGCTGTCGACCTTGATGAAGCCCGCGCTGTCTTGCGCGATGCCAGCCGCCGCCGGCCAGCCATGCGCTTTCGCGCCCGTGGCCCACAGGACCACGTCGGCCGCCAGCGTGCGCCCGTCGCGGCTGGCCACGCCCGCGTGGTCGAGGCGCGCCGCTTCAAAATCATGGATGACGCGGATCCCGTGCCGCTCGAAATGCGCGCCGATCTTTCTGGCGGCAGACCGCGCCAACGCCGGCAGCGCCGCCTTACCCTGGGTCGCGAGCGCGTACCCGAAAGCGACATGCGGCGCCCACTCGGCCAGTTGGTGCTTTGCCGCGAGGACGCTCTCGACGCCGGCGGCGCCGCCCCCGACCACGAGGACGCTGCAAGCGGCGCCCGGGGGCAGCGCGCGGACATGTTCGCGCAGCGTCTCCCAGCGTTCGTTGAGGCGCGATAGGGGGCGCATCGGCAGCAGTTGCGGGCCCGCGCCTTCGGGCGGGTATGCGGTCGAGCCGATGTCGAGCGACAGCACGTCGTAGTCAAGCTGTTCGCCGCTTTCAAGGTGCAGCACCGAGCCCGCCGCGTCGATGCGGGCCGCCATGCCGATCCGCAGCGTGGCGCCGGCCAGGCGGCACAACCGGGCGAAGTCGATGCAGCATTCGTCCCAACGGTAGTGCCCGGCCATCCAGCCGGGCACCATGCCGGAGTAGGGCGCAAGCGGCGCGGGCGACACCAGGGTCAGCGCGATGCCGTGCGGCGCATCCCTGGCAAAATCGCGCAGCACGCGGGCGTGCGCGTGGCCGGCACCGACCAGCACCAGTCGTTTCATCGGGCCGGCCCCTGTGCGTCGGGCAGAAACTCGAGGTCGCCATACCAGGCGCTCGCGCGCCCGCCGGTGTTGTCGGTGTCGGTCGCGATGGCGACGGCCACGACGTCGGGCGCCGGCTCGCCGAACGCGGCCAGGAAGTCGGCGCGCAGGTCGCGCGTCTCGGTGACCCAGGTGCCGGCCCGCGCCGCGCCGCTTTGCGCGACGATCATGCGGGCGCGGTCGGTGTAGGTGTTGGCCTGTACCGTGCCCACCGGCTGCCGGTTGTCCCAGACGTAGTTCAGCGCCGCGGTCGGCAGCCGCTGTCCGTACAGCGACTCCGCCATTTTCATCTTCAGGCGGTCGGAAAAGGGTAGCCGCGCGGCCGGGTAGTCGAACATCACGTACACGCGCGCGGCGTAGTCGTCGCCGCTTTTTTGGGTCATGTCCGCGTTCGCCACCGGCGCGGCGATCTTCCAGCGCCAGCGCAGCAAGGGGTGGCGCCGGGTGTCGACCCGCACGGTATGGATCAGCCCCGACATGGACTTCTCGGCGTCGGCCTTGAGGACCGTGAGCGCGCCGTCGGCGACGAGGCGGTAGCGCGTGTCGGCCGCCTTGGGCGATGGCTTGAGCGCCTGCCAGCCTTCGATAGGGCCGCCCGGCGCCATGCGCGAGAACGCGGGGATCGCCGCGGCCGCCGAGGCCGCGTCCGCCGTCGCCAGACCGGACAGCAGCGCGGCGGCCATCATGCCGCTGCGGGCGCTCATGCCTGCCACTCCGCGGGGACATGCACCAGATCGCGCGGCTCGTCGATGTCGTGCAAGGTCGGCAGCTCGTGCAAGGAGAGCCCCAGCGCGGCGATGCGTGCCCGCGTCTGCGCCATCACCAGCGGTGTGCTCCACGCGACCGATGCGAATAGTTCGGGCGCGCGGCGCGCCAGGCCCACCAGCACGTAGCCGCCATCGGCGGCGGGGGCGATGACCACGTCGTGCGTGAGCAGTGCCGTGGCGGCGTCGCGCAGCACCGCGGCATCGAGCAGCGGCGCGTCGGTGCCGATCAGGACCACGCGCGGATGGTGTTGGAGGCCGCGCGCGAGGGCGCGTTCCATGCGCTCGCCCAAGTCGCCGCCGCCTTGCCCGGTCAGGCTCACGCCGGCGCCGGCCGCCTGCTGGAATTGGGCGTGCCCGGTATCGGGCGCGCAGCACAGCTCGACGGGGCCGATCCCCGAGTCGACCGCGCTGCGCAGCGTATGGGCGAGCATGACGGAGGCCAGCCCCGCCGCGCCCTCGAAGCCGATCGCCGGCGCCAGGCGCGTTTTGGCCTGGCCCGGCACCGGCGCTTTTGCAAACACGATCAGGAGGCAGCTTGCGTTCATCGGCGATAGACCCGTTCCAGTGTGTCGGCCCCGGCGCCGAACCAATAGCGCAGGCGCAGGCTCCACATCAAGAAAATGGTGCGCCACACGCCCTTGGTCTCCCAGCGCCGCCCGGAGGTGGTGACGCGCTGTGCCAGGCAGGCCGGCGCCGAGCGTGCCTTCAGGCGCCGCGAGAGCTCTATGTCCTCCATCAGCGGCTGGGCCGGAAAGGCGCCCGCCGCAAAAAAGTTTGCGCGCCGCACGAACATGGCCTGGTCCCCGGTGGCGATGCCGGTCAGGCGCGAACGCATGTTCATCAGCGCGGCGACTACCGGCAGCATGCGCGAACGGCCGCATATGCGCACGTCGAAGCGCCCCCATGCCCGGCCTTGCGCGGCCAGCGCCTGCAGGATCAATCCATCGGCTTGGTCGGGCAAGACCGTGTCGGCGTGCAGGAACAGGAGCACCGCGCCGCGCGAGGCGGCCGCGCCCGCGTTCATCTGCTTGGCGCGGCCGCGGGGCGCG
Source organism: Massilia glaciei (assembly GCF_003011895.2). Classification (GTDB taxonomy): domain Bacteria; phylum Pseudomonadota; class Gammaproteobacteria; order Burkholderiales; family Burkholderiaceae_D; genus Telluria_A; species Telluria_A glaciei. Next base: position 8,492 of record NZ_PXWF02000271.1, read on the forward strand.
TCGATGACTACGTCGGCCAGGGCCGCGGCAATGCTCGCGCTGCAATCGCTGCTGCCGCCGTCGGCGACAATCACCTCCACGCCGCGCGCGCGCATGGGGGCCAGGGCGCGCAGCGTCTGCTCGATTCCGGCCGCTTCGTTAAGCATGGGAACGATGATCGACAGCGGTATGTTGTGCGTTTTTGTGTGCATTCGCTTCCCCCGGTCAGGCCGACCTGCGCCAGCGGTGAAAGCGCGCGGCAAACGCCAGCAGGCGCTGGGGCGCGTGCGCGCGCTTCCATTGACCGGCCGCGAACTTGTTCGCCTCGGCCATCGTCGGGTAGATGTGGATGGTGCCCAGTATCTTGTTCAGGCCGATCCCGTGCTTCATCGCCAGCACATACTCGGCCATCATGTCGCCGGCGTGCTCGGCCACGATGGCCGCGCCCAGGATCTTGTCGCTGCCTTTTTGGGTGAGCACCTTGACAAAGCCGTGCGCCACCTGGTCGGTGATGGCGCGGTCGAGCTCCTCGATGTCGTAGCGTGTCACTTCGACGTCGATGCCCTGCGCGAGCGCCTCGGCCTCCGACAACCCGACCCGTGCCGCTTCGGGCGCGGTGAAGGTGCACCACGGGATCACCGTGTAGTCGGCCTTGAAGCGCTTGAACCCGCCGAACAGCCCGTTGACGGCCGCGTACCAGGCCTGGTGCGACGCTGTGTGGGTGAACTGGTAGGGGCCGGCGACGTCGCCGCAGGCGTAGATGTTTGGATACAGGGTCTGCAGATACGCGTCGGTCTCGATGGTCTTTTTGGGCGACAGGGGTATGCCCAGTTCCTCCAGCCCGAACCCGGTGGTGCGCGCCGCGCGCCCCACCGCGCACAGCAGGATGTCGAAGGCGACCGCGCTTTCGACGCCGTTGTGCCGCACGATGAGCCGCTTGCCTTGCGCGTCCTGTTCGCAGCGCACCGCCTCGTGCGCGGTCAGTATGCGCACGCCGTCGGCCGCCATCGACGCCGACACCGCCCCGGCGACGTCGTCGTCCTCGCGCGACATCAGGCGCGCGCCTTGTTCGACCTGCGTGACGTTGGCGCCGAGGCGAGCAAAGGCCTGGGCCAGCTCGCAGCCGATCGGGCCGCCGCCGAGCACGACCAGCTCGCGCGGCAGCTCGGTGAGCTCCCACAGCGTGTCGGACGTGTAAAAGCCGGCCTCGCGCAGGCCCGGGATGTTCGGCACCACCGCCTGCGCGCCGGTGGCGATCACGATCGAGCGGGTCGAAACGCGCTTGCCGTCGATCTCGACCTCCCACGGCGAGACGATTCTTGCCTTGCCCTGCATGACGTTGACACCGAGGTCGGTGTAGCGCTCGACCGAATCGTGCGGCGCTATCTTCGCGATCACCTGGTGCACGCGCGCCATGACGTCGGCGAAGTCGAACTCCGGCTCGGCGCCGCCGATGCCGAGCGAGCGCGCCCGGCGCGCCTGGCTGACGAAGTTGGCGCTGCGGATCAGGGCCTTGGACGGCACGCAACCATAATTGAGGCAGTCGCCGCCCATCTTGTTGTCCTCGACCAGCGCGACCTTGGCCTTGACCGCGGCGGCGATGTAGGCCGTCACCAGGCCGGCGGCGCCGGCGCCGATCACGACCATGTTGTAGTCGAAGCGCGCCGGTTTTTGCCAGCGCTGGTAGATCTTGCGCGCCTTGATCGCGTCGAGCGTTTTTTTGCCGGCCAGCGGCAGCACGCCGAGCAGCGCGAACGACCCGAGCACGGCCGGCGAGAGGATCCCGGACAGGCTGTCGATCCGCGCCAACTGGGTCCCGGCGTTGACGAACGCGAGCGTCCCGGCCAGCATGCCGAGCTGGCTGACCCAGTAATAAGTGGTGACCCGCATCGCCGTCAATCCCATGACCAGGTTGACCAGGAAAAAGGGGAACAGCGGCACCAGGCGCAGCGTGAACAGGTAGAACGCGCCATCCCTGGCGACGCCGGCATCGATGGCGTCGACTTTGCTCCTGAAATGGGTGCGCACCCAGTCGCGCAGCAGGTAGCGCGACGCCAGGAAGGCGAGGGTGGCGCCGATGGTCGAGGCGAATGAGATGATCAAGGTGCCCGCGAGCAGGCCGAACAGGGCGCCGCCGGCCAGCGTGAGGATGGCCGCCCCAGGCAGCGACAGCGCCGTGACCAGCACGTAGATGCCGAAAAATATGGCGACCGCCTGGGCCGGATGGGCCGCGTGGTAGGCCTGGAACGACTGCTGCTGCGCCTTGAGAAAATCGAGCGTGAAATAGCGTCCAAGATCGAAGGCGAAATAGGCGGCGACGGCCGCCGCCAGCAGCACCAGCCCCGCCACGCGTGATTTGTTCATGCGAGCGCACCGCCGCAACTGCTGCCCTGGCCGGCGGTGCAGCCGTAGCAGTGGTCGGCGATCGCAATCGACCCGCAGTCGACGTCATGGCGCAGCAGGTCGTCGAGGTGCGGGCGCAGGGCGCCGCCGATCGGGGCCGGCATGCCGAGCATTTGGTTGAAGTCGCAATCGTACAAATAGCCCTGCCAGTCGACGCTGACCAGCGTCCTGCACATGACGCCGTCGAGATTTTTTTCGAGGTAGTTGGCCTTGAGCAGCGCCATATAGTCGTGGAACTGCCCTTTGGAGACGAGGGTGGAGCCGAAGCGCTGGATCGGCATGTTGACGATGACGAACAACTGGTTGAACTCGATACCGAAATGCGCGGCCAGCTCCTTCTTGTAGTCGGCCTCGAGCTGCTGCTGGCCAGGCGGCAGGACCGCTCCCTGGGGGTTGTACACCAGGTTCAACACCAGTCCGGTGCCGGGCTTGCCGTAGCCGAGTTTGTTGAGCGCCTGCAGGGCGGCGATGCTGCGCTCGAACACGCCGTCGCCGCGCTGCTTGTCGACGTTCTCCTGCGAATAGCAGGGCAGCGAGGCGGTGATCTCGACTCCCTCCGCGGCGAGGAATTCGGCCAGGTCCTCGTAGCCCGGCTCCGACAGGATCGTCAGGTTGCAGCGGTCGATCACCCGCACGCCGAGCGCGCGCGCGCGCCGCACCAGGGAGCGGAACCGCGGATTCATCTCGGGCGCGCCACCGGTCAGATCGAGCGTGCCCAGAGCGCCGGCGGCGAGCACCTCGATGACTGTGTCGATGGTCTTCGGGTCCATGACCTCCTTGCGCGTGGGGCCGGCGTTGACATGGCAGTGCAGGCAGGTCTGGTTGCACTTGTAACCCAGGTTGACCTGCAAGGTGTCGAGCGCGCGGCGTTTGAGCGGCGGAAAGCTGGTTTTGCGCAGCAGCGGATAGGTGGCGTGCATGGGAGTTTTCCTGATATTCGAAAAGGTGACTAGCGCTGCAGGACCGTGATCCACTCGCGCTGTTGATCGGACAGCGCCGCCACGGGCGTGAGCATCGCGTATTGCAGGGCGGTGCGAATGTCACGCTCCTCGGCCGGCCGTTCGTCGGACAGCAGCGCGTGCAGCAACTGATGCGCTTTCTCGAGGCTGCTGCGGTACAGGCCGAAGATTTCGGTCGCCTGCACATGCTTTGTAGGATCGTCCATCCAGCAGTCGTAGTCGGTGGCGATGCCGATGGTGGCGTAGCAGATCTGCGCTTCGCGCGCGAGGAACACCTCGGGCACATTGGTCATGCCGACCACGTGGCATCCGGCCTGGCGCAAAAAATGGCTTTCGGCGCGCGTGCCCAGCCGCGGTCCTTCGACGCAGGCGTAGGTCACGCCCGTGTGGATCGTGGTGCCCAGCCGTGCGGCGTGGCGTTCGATCCATTGCACCAGATTGGCGCTGACGGGATTGGCGGTCGAGACATGCACCGCCACCCCGCCGCCGAAGAAGGTTGGTTCGCGCCGGCCGCGGGTCCAGTCGAAATACTGGTCGGGTACCGCCAGATGGCCCGGCGCGATCGCCTCGTCCAGGCTGCCGACGGCGGAAATGCCGATGATTTGCGTCGCGCCCAGGGCCTTGAGCGCAAAAATATTGGCGCGGTAGTTGACCTCGTGCGGCAGGTACTGGTGCCGGGCGCCGTGCCGCGACAGGAACAGGATGTCGTGGTTGCCGAGCCGGCCGCGCACGATCGGCGAGGACGGCGCCCCGAACGGCGTCGTGGGCTGGTGCGTCTCGATGACGTCGAGCTGCGCCATTTGCGAAAGGCCGGTACCGCCAATTACTGCGAGCATGTTTTCTCCGTTTTGCCGCGTTGTTGCTTGTTGGTGAATGTGCAATTATCGAATATATGTCGGGCGTGCGGGGCCAAACCTTACATACGTTGAAAAAGAAGTTTTGGATTCAATGGCAAGCAGCGGTCCGCGCGACTGGCAAAAGTTGGAAGCGTACTCGAAAACAGGTCAAAGCGAGCCAATGCCGGCGATTTGCGCCGAATCCTGTTTGGCTTGGTGGCCATGGCCCCGCGAGAAGCCCGAGGCCGATGCGGTTCGACCTGGGCTGAAGGAAAACGGTCGCTGGATGGAAGGGTATGGCAGAGTCGCTGAGATGGCCGGCGCCATACGCGCGCCGGCGCCCTGTTCGCGGCGCACGCGTTGGCGGCGCCGCGCATGGCGGGCCCGGGTGGCGGCAGTTCCTTGTGGTGCTGGGGGCATGGCTGCGGTACTGGTTGCAGCTGTAGACCCGGGCAATGCTTGAGCGCCGGGCACGGGTCGGAATCAAAAAACGGGGCCCGATTTTACGACGCCGTGCGCGCTTTTCGGCGGCGCCAACGGCATCTGGCGGCCCTGATGGCGGGGCAGCAAGCGGCCGATGGCGGCTGCGCCCCTGTGCGCCAACGCGCCAGCGCGATCAGGCGATCAGTCGAGCAGGGCCGCCGGTCCGAAGAACTCGTAATGGGTCTGGTTTTCGGGCACGCCAAGCTCGCGCAGGCTACGTTTCACGGACTGCATAAAGCCCGTCGGGCCAAGAAAATAGGCATCGATGTCGCGCGACTGGGGTAGCCAGCTCTCGAGCAGCGCCTTGTCGATGAATCCGACGGCATCGGGCCTGTCTGTCGGCGCGTGGTGTTGGTTGTAGCAATAAAATCGTTTGAAGTTGGAATGGCGCTTTGCCAGCGCATCGATGTGTTTTCTGAAGGCATGGACATTGACATCGCGCGCCGAATGGATGAAGCGGATTTCCCGTCCTGTTTCCAGCGCGCTTTCCAGCATCGCCAAGGTGGGCGTAAGGCCCACTCCGCCGCTGATCAGCACCAGCGGCTTGTCGGTCTTCGACAGCACAAAGGCGCCGGCGGGCGGGAGCAGCTGCAGTTGGTCCCCCTCTTGTACGACGTCGTGCAGATACGATGACATTTTTCCCTGCGGCTCTCTTTTAACGCTGATCCGGTAGGTTTTGCCATTGGCGGCCGCGGACAAGGAGTACTGACGTCGGATTGACTCGCCGTTCGGGCGCGCGCCCACGCTGATGTATTGGCCGGGCTCATGGGCCATCACCGGCCCGCCGTCGGCGGCCACGAAAGTAAACGATGTGATTTCCGCGCTCTCGGGCGTTTTCTTCTCGACGATGAACGCGCGCGGCCCCGACCACCCGCCCGCGGCGCCAGCTTGCGCGGCATAGATTGCCTTTTCGCCCCTGACGAGGATGTCGGCAAGCTGGCCATACGCCGCCGCCCAGGCGTCGATCACGCTGTCTGTGGCAACGTCGGCGCCAAGCACCTCGCGTATGGCCTTAAGCAGGGAAGCGCCGACCAGGGGATAGTGCTCAGGCAGGATCTGAAGGGCCACGTGCTTGTTGATGATCGTGTCAACGAGCGGTCCGAGGCGCTCCAGGTTGTTGATGTTGCGGGCATACGCGAGGATGCCGTTTGCGAGCGCCCGCTGTTGGGCCCCAGCGGTTTGATTGGCCTGGTTGAAATAGGGGACGACCTCGGGATAGTCCTTGAACAGGGTTTGGTAGAAGTGCGTGACAAGCGCCTCGCCGCCTGATTCAAGCAGGGGCACGGTGGCCGTAACGATGGCGCGCTGGTCTGTAGACAACATGTTTATCTTTCGTCGATTGGTCGGGATTGGTGCGCTATTTTATGCGGCTTGGCATGAACATGCAAATTAGATGTATGTTTTACTGAGTTGGCTTGACGCATGCCGATGCCGAGCGCGATGAGACAGTCGACGCTCGCGACTGCGCCTTGGCGGCGCGTGCTTTTGGCGTGCTCGGGAGGGCGGCTCCCCATAGCCGGAAAGAAAATCGCAACATCGCGCCGCATCGGCTGGTCGCCGACGGCTGCCAAAAGGATTGTCTTCCAAACCGTAAAAACCGGCTTCAGCCTCTCAATCCTGTCAGTTCTGGCGCCGCTCCGGTATCATTTGGAGATGAACAAGATTTCTTTCACTCCTTTTATCATTGGCGTCGCCGGCGGAAGCGGCAGTGGCAAGTCAACGGTGACCCAGCAAGTGCTCGCTTCGTTCGGTGCCGAGATGGTTTCTGTCGTGATGCAGGACGACTACTACTGCGACCAATCCGAGCTCTCCCCTGAACTGCGCCGCAAGCAAAATTACGACCATCCGCAGGCCTTTGACTGGCCACTGCTGGTGCAGCACGTCGAGGCTTTGCGTAATGGCGAGGCGATCGAGATGCCGGAATACGATTTCACGATCGACAACCGCTCCAACAAGACCATTCCCGTCAAACCAGCCCCGGTCATCGTGATCGAAGGCCTGTTTGCCTTGTATGACGCGGACCTGCGCAACAAGATGTCGCTCAAAATCTTTGTCGACACCGCTTCCGATATCCGTTTCATCCGCCGCATGCAAAGGGATATCACCGAACGTGGCCGCTCGGTCGAGAGCGTCGTCGGCCAGTACCTCGAAACAGTGCGTCCGATGCACAAGCAATTCATCGAGCCGACCAAGCGCCACGCCGATGTCATTTTTCCGCACGGCGCCAATGGCCCGGCAGTCGATGTGATCGTCACCAAGGTGGCGAGCGTCATCGGCCAGTTGAACAGGCCCTTCTGATCTCCCAGTCAGACCACGTTCCATTCGCCGTTGAGCTTCGCCAAACCGCGCGACGAGAACCGACGAAGGCCCATCACCGCTTATTTGATGCCAAAACCTTGATTCCAAAACCGGGCGCGCTAGCATGGCAGGTAAGATGTAACTTTATTACAAGAAGACAATGCCGAGACGATAGCGATGAACACGACTGAGATTTTTTTGCTTGCAATGATGTTGATCTTCACGATCCCCTATATCGTTTGGCGTTTCGGGCGGACAGATTATTACGCGCCTTTGGTGGTGGTGCAGATCATTTGCGGAATACTGCTTGGCCCCGGTGCCTTGGGCGCCGTGTATCCGGACTACTATCAATTCGTCTTCAACCCGCAGGTAATTCTCACCTTGAGCGGCATCGCTTGGTGGGCGGTCATGCTGTTCGTCATGATCGCCGGCATCGAACTGGACATCGGCAAGGCCTGGGAGCACCGGCGCGAAACCGGGATCACCGCGGGGCTTGCGCTGGGCGTGCCGCTCGTCTTCGGCGGCATCGCCGCGGCGGGCATGCTCGGCTACGCGGGCTGGATCGGTTCGAAGGCGGCGACCTGGCAGTTCATCGCCGGTGTCGGCATGGCGTGCGCGGTCACCGCTTTGCCGATTCTGATCCTGCTGATGGAGAAACTCGAGATCCTGCGCCAGCCGATCGGCCAGCGCATCCTGCGCTATGCCAGCGTCGACGATATTGCCATCTGGGGGGTGCTGGCGCTGATCCTTCTCGACTGGGAGAGGGTGGGGCGCCAGGCGGGATTCCTGGTCGGCTTTGGCGTCGTCACCTTTGGCTTCCGGCGCCTGATGGCGGCGCTCAAGGAGGGGGACCGCTGGTACGTCGCGCTGATCTGGCTGGCCGTATGCGGCTTCGGCGCGGACTGGGCCGGTCTGCACTATATGGTCGGCGCCTTCCTTGCCGGTGTGGTGATGGATGCCGCCTGGTTCGATCAGACCAAAATGGACAATCTGCGCGCCAATGTCCTGCTGGTGGTGATGCCCGTGTTCTTCCTTAGCACCGGTCTGCGCACCAACTGGGGCGTCGGTGGTTCGGCCGTGTTCATCGCGGCGGCGGCGCTGCTGTTCGCTTCCGTCAGCGGCAAATTGATCGGCCTGCGGATCGCGGGCAAGGTGCTCAAGTGGGCGCCGGGCGAGGCGAGCATCATCGGCTGGTTGCTGCAGACCAAGGCCCTGATCATGATCATCTTCGCCAACATCTTGCTCGACAAGCAAATCATCACCAACGAAACCTTCACCGCCTTGCTGTTGATGGCCGTCGGCAGCACCATGCTGACCGTGCCGGTGGTCCATCCGAAGCTGCGGCGCATGAGGGAAATCATATTCCGTTCGGGCGGCGCCGCTACAGACGCGGCGACGTCGCAAGCGCAAAGACCTGGCCCTTGAGCGAACCGGCCGCATCAAGCTCGCAAGGGCGCCGCCGGGCGGGTGCGTCAGCCCGCCTCACACAGCTTTGCGCCCATGACCAGTACTTCCTCGAGCCGTTCGCCGTCGCGCAGCACGAACAGCGCATCCATGCCGCGTTCCCGGGCCAGCGCGGGGCCTTCGCGCTCGCCTAAAACGAGCAAGGCGGTGGCCCAGGCGTCGGCCAGCATGCAGGTCGCAGCGAGCACCGTGACCGCTGCGAGCCGGTTCGACACCGGTTGCTGCAAGGCCGGGCTCATCGTGTGCGCGTAGCGCCTTCCGGCGACCTCGACCCATCGGCGGTAATCGCCCGAGGTCGCAATCGCCGTGTCCTCAAGTTGCATCACGCCCGACACCGCGCGCACGCCGTACACCGGTTTTTCGATCGCCACGGCCCACGCCCCGCCGCCGGGCTTGCTGCCGCGCGCCCGCATTTCGCCGTCGATGCCGACCAGATAGCTGCCAATCCCCCATCCATCGAGGCAGTGAGCGAGCTGGTCGACGCCATACCCTTTTGCGATGCCGGAAAGATCAATGGCGATCGGCGCCCGCTTGCGGACCCGGCGGCGTGGCCGGTCGATCTCGATCCGGTCGCACGCCGGGCGCTGGCGCGGCGCCTGGTCCTGCGCCTGGTCCTGCGCCGGGTCCCGCGCCGGCGGCGCGCACCGCGACGGCCCGAAGCCCCAGGCCTGCACCAGGTCGCCGAGGCCGATGTCGAAGGCCCCCTTCGATTGCACGCCGATCCGCACGCCGGCCTCGAGGACCTCGGCCAGTTCGTCCGGCACGGCCGTCCACGCGCCTTCGGCCGCGGCGTTCAGGCGGCACAGGTCGGACGCCGGGTTCCAGGTCGACATCTGCCGGTCGACCCGGTCGACGGCGGCGAACAGGCTGGCCCCGATGGCCGCCAGATCGGCCCCCTCGGGTGTGTAGAAGACGGCGCTGTAGCGCGTGCCCATGGTCTCGCCGTTGAGGCTGTGGCGCCGCAAGGCGGGCGGCCCGCTTTGGTCAGAAGACGTCTTCACGATACCTTCCACCGGCCTTGAGGGTCCGGACGCTGAGCTTGAGCGGTGCCAGGATGGCGTCGAGCGCGAGCCTGACGTTGCCCGCCATCGCGCTGCTGCCGCAAACGAGCACCTGGCCGCCATTGTTGATGAGCGTTCGCAGGTTCTCGGCGTCTTCCATCAGCCGGTTCTGGACGCGGGTGCCATTTGTGGTGCGCGAAAATGCCGTGTGCAGTTGCGTGAGGCGCCGGTCCGCCAGGTAGTTGCGCAGTTCGGGCTCGTACAGGAAATCGGTGTCGGGGTCGCGCCCGCCCCAGTAAAGGTACATCGGGTGTTTGCCGGTATTGTTGCGGATGAATCTCGCGAGCGGGCCGATTCCGGTCCCGGCGCCGATCAGGATGACCGGTACCTTGCCCGTGGCCGGACGGAATTGCGGATTGGGCTGGATGAACGCCTCGATGCAGTCTCCCGGCCGCAAGCGATGCAGGTAGGTCGAGCACACGCCCCCGGGCTGCTTTCACACGCAGATTTCGAGGATGCCATCGCGCGCGCCGCTGGCGAGCGAATAGAACCGTGGCATGGGGCTGCCAGGGACGATCATGCCGGCCAGGTCGCCCGCCTCGAAGTGCGGCAGGCGCCGGCGCGGCAACAGGCGCGCCAGCGCCGCGCCGGGCGGGTGCGCCGGGGCGGCCCCGAAGCGCAGCACGACGGTCGGTTGCTCTTCCTGCGGGCCGTAATCGACGCGTTCGAGCAGGCGCAGGCGCACCGTGCGCGGATGGGCCGGCGCATGTTCGAGTTTGAGCGCGATCCCCAGCCATTCGCCCACCACCTCGCCCCAGCGCGCGAACTGCTGCATCGACTGGCGGTCGATCGTCTCCAGTTCGAGCATGCGCTGCCATCCGCGCGCCGCCATCGCCCCGTCCACATCCCTGGCGAACTGGCAGAATTTCGGGAACTGGCGGTCGCCGAAACCGAGGACCGTGAACCGGGCCGCGCGGTTGGCCGGCAGCCGCCCGAGCAGCGCCAGGAACTGGTCGGCCGAGGCGGGGCGTCGCCGTCGCCATAGGTTGCCGTGAGCACGAACAGGTTGGCGGCGGCGCCATAGCCGGACGAAAGCTGGTTCATCGGCGCCGTATGGACCCGCTGCCCGGCCTTGCGCAAGGCGTCGTGCAGCACCCGGGCGAAGCCCCAGGTGCTGTTGTTTTCGCTGCCCACCAGGATCACTGTCTGGGCCGCCTGCGCGGCGCTGTTGAAGGCGATGCGCGGTTTGGCGCGCTGCCGCTGCCACCAGACGGCGGCGCCGGTCGCGGCCAGCCACGCGGCGCCGAGCGCGCTCAGGCCGAGCATCAGGCCCAGCCACCACAGGCCCTCGCCGGTGTGCAGCCGATAAACCAGTTCGTAGGCTTGGCGCACCCGGCCGTGCGGCCGATACGACAGCCGCGCGCCGCTTGATTGGTCGACGTAGCCATCGCCCTGGACCGTGCGCAAGGTGTAGACGGCCGAGTGGTCGCCGGGAATCGGGTAGACCAGTTCACGCAAGTGCTCAAGGTCGGTCGCCATCAGCGCGGCCAGGCGCGCCGGCGGCGCTGGCGGCCCGCCCGATGTGGCGGCCGGGAAGTCGGGTTCGGCTTGCATGCCGTCGGCCAGCAAGCCGAGGGTCGCGCCGGACATGTAGGCGCCGGTCAGCGCCGACAACAACAGGCCGGCGACAACCACCCGGCCGACCCCGGCGTGCCAGCGCTGGCTGCGGTTGCCGTGCAGTCGACGGGGCAGCTGGCGCCATCCGCCGACGCGTTTGATGAGCAGTAACACGCCTGAAACGCACAGCAGCAGCAGCGCCAGCGCGGCGCCGCCGGTCGCAACCCGGCCTGGCGTGTCGAGCAACAGGGAGCGGTGCAGTTGCTTGACCGTGCGCGAGAATGCCGATGGCACATGCGCTGCGATGCCTTTGCCGGTGACAGGGTCGACGCGGTCGGCGCGGGCCCCGTCGTCGGTGCTGTAGTACACAATGAGCGAGCCGGAGGCGGTGCGCTCGATCTGTTCCGCGCCCGGATAATGCCGCGCCACCCTGGCCGCCAACTCGGCCACGCTGACCCCGGCCGGCCGGCTGGTGCCGAACCGCTCAAGCGCGGGGTCGACCGATAAAATGGCGCCTGTGATCCCGAGCACGATGATGAGCAGCGCGCTCAGCAGGCCGGGCACGGAATGGAGCAGGCGCAACATGCCGGCGCTTACATGTCGTAGGTCAACGACTTGATGTAGCCTCGCCCCTTTACAGGCTTGCCGGCATTTTGTTTGGTGAGCGGCACGCGCGCATCGGCGGGATTGTCGGGGCGTCTTCGACCGCGCTATCGACCCGTATTTCATAGCCCGCGTCGATCAGGGCGTCGGCCAGGTCGAGCGTGACCTTTAGGGTTTTTCCGCTGCCGACGCTGGCGCCGCTCAAGCCGTCGAATTCGCGTGGATTTAGCCCGCTGCCGCGGGCCCAGTCGCCCAAGTGCTTGTAATATTTTGTCTTTTTGCCGGCCACATGGAGCGTCTTCTTGTACTTGCCGGCGGCATCGACCAGATAAAACGCGAGATAGGCGCCGTTGCCGCCGTAGTTTTGCAGTTGGGTGGTGAGCACGACGGTGCGCGCATGCGCCACTGCCGGCATTGCCAGGGCGCCCGCCATGCAGGCGCCAGCAATGATTTTTTTCATGGGAGGTTTCCTTGGCTTGCCGGCGCTGTGCGCCCCGGCCGGTTGAGATGCGAAGGCAGCGCGGCGGCATAGTCGGAGGCGTCGCCGTCCGGCCCGAACTCGACCTCGAGGCTTCGAATGCGCAGCGAGGCGGGGGCGTACTTGGCTTTGATCTTGTTGCCCTTCCGGTCAAGTCCCCTGACCTCGTAACAGCCGTCGTCAACCTTAATGCGCTGCACCGTCCAGCCGCGCTGTTCGATCTGCTGGCGCAATAGTTCGCGCGGCTTCCATTGGGCGATGGGATCGCTGCAATCGGTGTCGGCCAATGCCGCCGCGCTGGCCGACAATAGGGCCAATGCGGCCAATGCGGCGAGCGCGCGGAACAGGGGCATCGCTTACTCCTCGGTAGGGATACGTGTCGACAATGAACCGCCGCCAATTAAGATGGCTGCCGGCATAACGCGCCGCTGGGCAATCGCCATGCTCGGCCAACTCACCGAACGACTATAGAACCTAAGCGAGAAAAAAGTGTGATGCACATCAAAGCCTGCCATCAAAATTCTGCTAGGCCGGCGCGGCGCGCTGTCGCTTGGGGGCGAACCGGCTTGCGGCAGCTTGTGGTCTCCAGCGCCAGTTGACGAAAAAATACCCGCCCAAGCGGGCGGGTTGTCGATTGCTGGTGCCGCGCGAGGCAGGGCTCACTTGGCGCGCGCAATCTCCGCCGTGACAATGTCGGTCAATTCCCTGAGGGCCCGCAGTTGGTCCACGGTCAGGCTGCGCGGTCGTGAATCGAGGACGCATAACGTGCCCAGCCGGTTCCCTTCCGGGTCGCTCACCGGCAGGCCCGCATAAAACCGGATGTGCGGCTCCCCCAGCACCAGCGGGTTTGCGGAAAAACGCGAGTCCTCCCGCGCATCGGTGACCACCAGCCCATCGGAGCCGAGGATCGCGTGGCTGCAGAACGCATGCTCCCTTGGGGTCTCGGCCGCAGCGATCCCGATCCGCGATTTGAACCATTGGCGCTTCGTCGTCAAGAGCGACACCAGCGCCATCGGGCACCCTGTGATCTGTGCGGCGAGCCAGGTGATCCGGTCGAATGCGTGGTCGGGCGGGCTGTCGACCAAGCCGCTGTGGGCCAGGGCGGCGAGGCGCCGCTGCTCCGTTTGCGGCACCGGGTACGCGGGCGCAGCCGGACTGAGGTATTCGGCGTCGAGGCCGCCCTCGGGCCGCCGTGCCGCTTTTCCGGCCCCTATGCCCTGGAGGCGTTCGACTTCGCTGAGCCGGCATCGGCGGTGGCCGCCTGGCGTTTTCCATGACGCCAGCGTGCCTTGCTCCATCCATAACTGGGCCGTACTGACGCTCACGCCAAGGTGGTGCGCGGCGTCGCGTGTCGTGAAGACCGGGTCGTCCGGAGCGGAGGGGCGGCGGCGTGTGGTGGCTGTCATGCGGCCGATTTTAACCGAAATGCGAAACGTGACGACAAGAAACATCATAAAATGACGAATTTGGTAAATTCGATTAAAAATAACAAATTCGATAAATTCGTTAAATTCATCGACACTAAAAGTGCTATTTGGCAATATGTGTTGTCGGGGAGGACACGGCGCCGCGGCCCATCCGGCCAAGCGCGACAAGCCCGCGGTGATTCAGGCCGTGCCGCGGCCGGCGCGCGATGGCGCAGTTTGTATTGATCGACACCTCCGGCAGCGGCCGGACAACAAGGAATTCCAATGTCCCATTCGCCGACACAAGCTCAAACCAACAGCCGATCGCTGCAGTCCGCGGCCGACCGTTCCATCATCGATGCGGTCAACCGCATTCAAGCGCTCGTCGAGTTCGACCTCGATGGGCATGTCCTGCACGCCAACGAGCGCTTTTTGGATTGCATGGGTTACACGCTCGAAGAGATCGTCGGCCAGCACCATCGCGTCTTTTGCACCGCCGAGTTCGCGGCCGCGCCGTCCTACCAGGCCCTGTGGCGAAGGCTCGGCTCCGGGTAGCCCGATTCCGGCGAGTACATGCGCCTGCACAAAACGGGAAGGCCGGTCTGGCTGCAGGCGTCCTACAATCCCGTGCACGGCCCGGACGGCAGCGTGCTCAAGGTGATCAAATTTGCCACCGACATCACCGAGCTTCCTCGCCACCTTCGGCTACCAGTTGGCCGAGTTCGTGGGACTCCACCACCGCCTGTTTTGCGAGCCCGCCTACGCCGGTTCGCCCAAGTACGCCGCGTTCTGGGACCACCTGTCCAAAGGCCGCTTCCACGCGGGGCAGTTCAAGCGCCTGCGCAAGGACGGCCGGCAGGTCTGGATCGACGCTTCCTACAATCCGGTGCTGGGCCCGGACGGCGTGCCGGTCAAGGTCGTCAAATACGCCACCGACGTGACCGAGGCGACCCGCCGCCATGCCGACTTCTCGGGAAAGATGGCCGCCATCGACCGGGTCCAGGCGATCATCGAATTCGACCTGCAGGGCAAGGTGTTGGCCGCCAACGATATTTTCCTGGGCATCTTCGGCTACGGCAGCGACGACGTCATCGGCCAGCGCCACGCCATGTTCTGCGAGCCGGAATACAGCCGCTCGCATGAATACCAGGCCTTCTGGCGCGACCTTGGCGCCGGCGAATTCCATTCGGGCGAGTTCCGGCGGATCGCCCGGGACGGCAGCATGCGCTGGATCCAGGCCAGCTACAATCCGATTTTCGATGCCGACGGCAAACCCTACAAGGTCGTCAAGTTCGCCACCGACATCACCAGCTCCAAACAGCGCAATTCCGAGATCAAGGGCAAGCTCGATGCGATCGGACGCTCCCAGGCCGTGATTGAATACGATCTGCAGGGCAATATCCTCGTTGCCAACAACCACTTTTTGCGCACGCTCGGTTACACCGCAAACGAAGTCATCGGTAAGCACCACAGCATGTTTTGTGAAAAGGAATTGGTGCACAGCGCCCAGTACCGCGATTTCTGGGCCGACCTGGCCGAGGGTAAATACCAGTCGGGCCGCTTCGTCCGGCAAGCCAAGCATGGCGCCGATGTGTGGATTTTCGCCACCTACAACCCGATCTTCGACGCCGACGGCAAGCCCTACCGGGTGATCAAGTTCGCCATGGACATCACGTCCCAGGTGCTGCGCGAAAAGCTGGTGTCGGAGAAGGCACGCTCGATCTCGGCCTTTTTGTTGGAACTGAGCGAATCGATCAGCAGCATCACCCACAGTTCGCGCCGCTCGGCCGAACTGGCCGAGCAAACGCAACACGAGGCCGCCAGCGGCAGCCAGTTGCTGACGGCCTCGCGCGGCGCCATCGTCGCGATCCAGAAGTCGTCGAGCGCCGTCCACGAGATCATCGAAACCATCGGCGACATTGCGCGCCAGACGCATTTGCTCGCCTTTAACGCGGCGATCGAGGCGGCCCGCGCCGGCGAGCATGGGGTCGGTTTCTCGGTCGTCGCCAACGAGGTGCGCAAGCTCGCCGAGAAGTCGGCCATGGCCGCGCGCGCGATATCGAGCCTGATCAACGAGACCGTGACCCGGGTCGACGAAGGCGGGCGCCTGTCGGGCGAGGTCGAGTTGGCGTTCGAGTGCATCGTGCGTTCGGTCGGCAACACCACGCAATCGATCGCCGAGATCCACCGCGCGACCTCGGCCCAGGCCACCGCGACCGAGGACGTCAACGCTTTGCTGGCGCACCTGCAAAGCACCACGGTGCACGGCTAGGACATGGACGCGGGCGCGCCCTTGGCGGCTTGGGTCGCGGCCGAGCTGGGCGCGATGCGCCTTGGCGTGCCGGTCGGCGCCGTGGTCGGCGCCTTGAAGCGCCCGGCCGCGCGGGTGTCGCTTGGACGCCGGCGCGGCGCCGTGTGCGACGTGGTCACCCATCTGGGCCGGCCGTTGCCCGTGCTCGATCTCGGTTTGTGGGTCGAGGTGGGCGAGAGCGCGCCCGGCAGCCGGCCGCGCAGCCTGATCCTGGTGCTGCGGGACGGCGCGCGCATGATCGGGGTGCTGGTCGACGCGCTCGAGGGCGTGGTCGGGATCGCCCCGGACGCGCTGGTGCGCACACACCACGACGCGTCGGCCGACGAGATCTTCCACAGCGTGGCCGTGGGCGGCGAGGGCGATCGCCCGCTCAGCCTGCTCGACGTGGCGCGCCTGATGGCGCTGGCGCAGGCATGGGCCGACGACGCGCCATCGCAGTTGCCCGAGGCGGTTGGCGGAGCCGGCGAAGCCGCCGCCGCCAAGGCAGGGCAGGACTGGGCTGTGATCGAAAGCGCCGGGGTGCGCATGGCGGTGCCGGCGGTCGACGTCGGCGAGTTGCTGGCCATGCCCGAGCTGGGCGAGTTCGCCGGATCGGCCGCAAGCGGGATTTGCCACTGGCGCGGCCGCCACGTGCCCGTGCTCGACGCCGGGGCGCTGTTCGGCAAGGCGCCGGCGCGCACCGGGCCAGCGCTGCTGCTGACCGTATGCCGCGCCGGCCTCGCGCTCGGCCTGGCGGTCGACAAGGTGCTGCGCATTTGCCGCATCAAAGAGGACGCTAACGGGCATGCGCGGCACCCGGACGCGCCCCTTTTCGTGCGCGCGAGCGTCATCGACGAAGACGGCGTGCCCGTCAATCTGATCGATACCGGGCGCTTGATGGCGATGTTCCCGGAGGTGTCGATCAGCGAGGTCGCGGCCGGCGGGGCCCACCTGCCCGGCGCCGCACGCACCAACAGCGGCGCCTATATCGTCTACAAGGCCGGCGCGACGGTGGCTTCCCCCATCGACGGACTCGAGGAGGTGCTGCCGGCGCGCGCCTATGCGGGAGGCACCATGGCGTGGCGCGGCAAGGCGGTGGCCCTCGTCGATCTGCGCTGGCCAAACTCGGCGGCAGGAAACATCCTGGTGCTGCGGCACCAGGGCCGGCTCGCCGGCATCCTGATCGACAGCGTCGAATTGCTGATCACCCCCAACAGCGCCCATCTGACCAAAGTGTCGCTTCCGGGCGCCAGATTCGAGATGCTCACCACCGGCCGGGGGCGCGACCAGGCCAGCCACCGGGTGCTCGATCTCGGGCAGGTGGTCGAGACCCGGCTCGCGCCGGGCGGCGCGCCACTCCAGGCGGAACTGCTCGCAAGCTAGCTTGTCGGTGGAGCGCCGTCTTCAGGGCGTCTTTCCCATCAGCGCCAGAAAACCCTTGAGCACGGGCGAGGCATTGTCGGCGCGCCAGGCCAGGCCCGTCTCGACCAGCGGCGTGGCCTGCGCCAGCGGCCGGTATTCGACCCCGGTGCGGCGCAGGTTGCCGACCGACTCGGGCACCAGCGCGATGCCCATGCCGGCCGAGACCAGGCTGACGATGGTCTGCATCTGGATCGCCTCCTGCCCGATCGACGGCGTGATGCCGGCCGCGCGGAACACGGCCAGGATCGCGTCGTACAGGCTCGGCGAGATCGGGCGCGGGAAGATAATGAGCGGCAGCGGCGGCAGCGAACGCAGGTCGGCCGCGCGCTTGCCGCGCAGCTCGGGCAGGCCGGCGGGCGAGGCCAATATCAAGGGCTCGTTGAGCACCGGCAGGTAGTCCAGCGCCGCCTTCGCCTTGTCGGGCAGCGGCGGGATCAGCAGGCCCGCGTCGATGCGGCCGTTGAGCAGGCCTTCGAGCTGCAGGTCGGAGGTCGCCTCCTGCAGCGTGATCTGCACGTGCGGATAGGCGGCCCGGTAGGCGCGCAAAAAGGGCGGCAGCACGCTGTAGTCGGCCGACGAGACGAACGCGAGCACCAGCTTGCCGGTCTCGCCGAGGGCCGCGCGCCGCGCCAGGGCGGGCAGCTCGCCGGCCTGGGCGAGCAGGCGGCGCGCCTCCGGCAGCAGCGCCGCGCCGGCGGTGGTGAGCGCGACGGCGCGCCGGTTGCGCTCGAACAGCGCCACGCCCAGCAACGCCTCGAGCGCGAAGATGGTCTGCGACAGCGGCGGCTGGGTCATGTTCAGGCGCGCCGCGGCGCGGCCGAAATGGAGCTCCTCGGCGACGGTGACAAAATAGCGCAGCTGGCGCAGCTCGATGTTGGCGGACATTGTCTGTGATATGCATTGTGAATTACAGGGTATTAAATCATATATTGGACAACTCGTCGCCGGCGGGGCACACTGAGAGTCTTTCGATCATGCCCGCTCAGCACGCCAGAAAGCGCCAGCTCGTCGTTGCAAATGCTCGCCATAGCCCGCTATGGCTGTGCTTTGCGCCTCGATCTGCCGCTTTCTGGCGGGCTGCTCGGGCACGCCCGAAAAACTCTCAGCCTCTGATGCTTCCATCCGTCCGCCATTTCCAGGAGATCCCATGCCGACATACCGCTCACGTACCACCACCCACGGCCGCAATATGGCTGGCGCGCGCGCGCTGTGGCGCGCCACCGGGATGAAGGACGGCGACTTCGACAAGCCGATCGTCGCCGTCGTCAATTCGTTCACGCAGTTCGTGCCCGGCCACGTGCACCTCAAGGACTTGGGCCAGCTGGTCGCGCGCGAGATCGAGGCGGCCGGCGGCGTGGCCAAGGAATTCAACACCATCGCCGTCGACGACGGCATCGCCATGGGGCACGGCGGCATGCTGTACTCGCTGCCGTCGCGCGACCTGATCGCCGACTCGGTCGAATACATGGTCAACGCGCACTGCGCCGACGCCATGGTGTGCATCTCCAACTGCGACAAGATCACCCCCGGCATGCTCATGGCCGCGATGCGCCTGAACATCCCGGTGGTGTTCGTCTCGGGCGGCCCGATGGAGGCCGGCAAGGTGCTCAAGGTGGTCGACGGCAAGCAGAAGATCATCAAGCTCGACCTGGTCGACGCCATGGTCAAGGCCGGCGACAGCAGCGTCAGCGACGCCGACGTGGCCGAGATCGAACGCTCGGCCTGCCCGACCTGCGGTTCGTGCTCCGGCATGTTCACCGCCAATTCGATGAACTGCCTGACCGAGGCGCTCGGCCTGTCGTTGCCGGGCAACGGCACCGTGCTCGCGACCCACTCCGACCGCAAGGAGTTGTTCCTGCGCGCCGGCCGCCTGATCGTCGAGCTGGCCAAGCGCTACTACGAGCAGGACGACGCCACCGTCCTGCCGCGCAACATCGCCACCAAGGCCGCCTTCGAGAACGCGATGGCGCTCGACGTCTCGATGGGCGGCTCGACCAACACCGTGCTGCACCTGCTGGCCGCCGCGCACGAGGCCGAGGTCGAGTTCAAGATGGCCGACATCGACCGCATCTCGCGCCTGGTGCCGTGCCTGTGCAAGGTCGCGCCGATGACCGACAAATTCCACATCGAGGACGTGCACCGCGCCGGCGGCATCAGCGCCATTTTGGGCGAGCTGGCCCGGGCCGGCCTGCTCGACACCTCGGTCTACAGCGTGCACGCCAAGACGCTGGGCGAGGCGATCGAACGCAACGACATCACGCTCAGCACCGATCCGGCCGTGCTCGAGTTGTTCCGCGCCGCGCCCGGCGGCGTGCCGACCCAGACCGCGTTCTCGCAATCGGAGCGCTTCGTCTCGCTCGACCTGGACCGCGCCACCGGCTGCATCCGCGACAAGGCGCACGCCTATTCGCAGGACGGCGGCCTGGCCGTCTTGTACGGCAACTTGGCCGAAAACGGCTGCATCGTCAAAACCGCGGGTGTCGACGAGAGCATCCTCAAATTCAGCGGCAAGGCGCGCGTGTTCGAGAGCCAGGACGCGGCGGTCGAGGCGATCCTCGGCGACACCGTGCACGAGGGCGACGTCGTCATCATCCGCTACGAGGGGCCCAAGGGCGGCCCCGGCATGCAGGAGATGCTGTATCCGACCTCGTACATCAAGTCGAAGGGGCTGGGCAAGGCGTGCGCGCTGTTCACCGACGGGCGCTTCTCGGGCGGATCTTCGGGGCTGGTGATCGGCCACGCCTCGCCGGAGGCGGCCGAGGGCGGCGCGATCGGGCTGGTGGAGGAGGGCGACATGATCGACATCGACATCCCGGAGCGCAGCATCAACCTGCGCGTGAGCTTCGAGGACCTGGCGCACCGGCGCGCGACGATGGACGCGCGCGGCGACGCGGCATGGAAGCCGGTCGAGCGCGAGCGCTACGTCTCGCAGGCGCTGCAGGCCTACGCCGCGCTGACCACCTCGGCCGACCGCGGCGCGGTGCGCGACCTGTCGCAACTGAAGCGCTAAGCGCCAAGCGCCGCCAGCGCTTAAGCAAGCACACTGGCGGCATCGAGCTGATCGAGCGGCGTGTAATCCTGCCCCAACCGAGCCATATCCGCGGCGAAGAACGTCCGTGCATGGCCGGTATCGCCACCCGCCGCCCGTCGATTCTGTCGACGCAGGACTGGCATTTGATACTTGTAGCGAAGGCCCTACTGAGCGATACTCAACTTCATTGGTCTGGCGCAACGGTCTGTGTACACGCTGCACCGGGATCGGCCATAAATCTTCATCGTGAAAAGTCCTGTTAAATCTTGGAGGCAATGCATGAAACTCACATCAATGTCGTTTGGAATGGTCCTGGCCTCGACTTTTTCCGCCCTGAGTCCTTCATATTCAAACGCTGCCAATAAAACAGCACCTGCCGTGCCGCCTGCCGTTATTGAGCGCGTGCAACTGCCCGCGTGGATAGAGCGCGATGGCGTGCGCCATCCAGTCATGCCGGGCATCGTGTTGAAACAAAAGGACCGGATTATCACCGGCGAAAAAGCGCGCATTTTACTGACCTTGGTCGAGGGCAGCAAGGTCAAGCTCGGTGAGAACGCTGAGTTGAATCTTGATATTTTTGAGGCTCAAGAAGAAAATAAAGGCTATTCTCTAAAATCGATACTGAATGTCGCAAAAGGAGCATTCCGATTTACTACCGATGCCGCCTCAAAATTAATTAGCCGACGCAATATTGATGTGCGATTCTCCACTGTCACGGTGGGTATTCGGGGAACCGATTTGTGGGGAAAGCAAGCTGGCGATAAAGAAATTGTCTGCCTGATTGAGGGGAAAGTCGAAGTCAATCGTGTTTTGGACGGCAAGGCCGCGGACGCGGTCACACTTGATCAAGCGCTGCAGTTTTACATCGCACCGACCGATAAGCCGACATTGCCGATTGCGAAGGTTTCTGACGAACAATTGGCAACATGGGCCGCAGATACAGAAATTGGCCTCGGTACGGGTTCGTTGGCGATCGGCGGCAAGTGGAAAGTGACATTTGCATCGCCGACCGATCTGAACGCAGCGTTCGATTTGCGCGACGCGCTGCGTAAACAAGGCTATCCGGCGCAAGTCTCGCCTGCGCTCGCGAGCGGCAAACGCGTATATGACGTCGTGATCGCAAGTCTGTCGAGTCAAACCGACGCTGAGGCGATCGCTACCCGTTTGGGCCCCGCCATGAGCTTGAACCCCAAGATCGGGCAGCAGCGTCCCAAGAAGCGCGCTGCTCTGGATTATTGAACCCAAGGCTGCGGTTCGCGGCAGCCGGGAGGCTGAAACTTTATATTTCGAATGCCGCCCCGCTCTTCGGCCTTCATTCGTTCAAATCAGCGGAATCAGCATGGACAGACCTTCGAAACGTATCCTGCCGCGCCTGCCTTTCTTACTTATTCAAGCGGTTGCCCTCGTTTTAGCCGTTCAGAATGTGGGGCGAGCTCAAGCCATGGCGCCATCGGCCTGCAAAAAGGGAGATGCACAGTGTGCTTTCGTGGAAAACGAAGGGAACCCGATAAAGAGGAAATCTTATTGGAGAGGTGCATTCGGCATAAAGCTGGAGAACCGCTTCGCGAGTGCGCCACCCGAACTCGTGCGTTATCTTAATACCAATAACATTGGCAGTGGCTTATCCAACCGGCCGGAATCCGCCGCCATTCCGCCGGACTTTCGCAATGACGTCAGGCAAGCAATCGCGGAGCTGCCGGTCAACATAAAAAAACTCCTTGATGATAAATTGGCCGGAATTTATTTCGTCCGTGATCTCGGCGGCACTGGTTATACCGATTATGTCGATGGTGGCATCTTCAGTGCGGATGCCGGCTATATCGTTCTGGACATCGATGTCCTGAAAAAATACACGGCCAACGCCTGGGCAACATGGAAAGAGAACACGCCATTCCGATCCGATCCGCAATACCGGTTGGATGTGCGCATTGAGCAGCAAGAATCAAACAATCGCAAGAATGCGATCCAGTATTTATTGCTGCATGAAATCGCCCATGTTTTATCGATTGGAGAGAAATTTCATCCACGTTGGGACAGGCGTCTTGATGCAAAAACTAATCTGGCCGACACGCCTTTCGCGAAGCACTCCTGGAAGCTCGATAAAAATTTTTATTTCGTTGGCCGATTCGATTCAACATTCCCCCTGCGTAAAGACATTGTCTATTATTTTGGTGCAAGGTTCGACTCGGAACAGATGGCGCGAGTGTACGAGCAATTGGAAACCACGGATTACCCAACCTTGTATGCCGCCACAAGACCCGAGGAAGATTTTGCAGAATCATTGGTTTCTTACATCCATACAGTCGTACAAAAGCGACCTTTGGAAGTACGCATTTATCGCGGGAAAGCCCTGGTGAAGACCTATACATCTTGCTGGGAAGAAACCCGATGCGCGGCGAAAAGGAAAATATTGGAGCGTTTTTTAAAAACCTCATTTTGAACGACACAAGCTATTCGCGACACGCTCGACTTTCCGCGCGCGGCGAGGCGGCATGTGAGCTTGTGGACAGCGTGCGCCACGTCTCGCAGGCGCTGCGGGCCTACGCCGCGCTGACCACCTGGGCCGACCGCGGCGCACTGCGCGATTTGTCGCAACCGAAGTGCTAGGCGCCT
>NZ_PXWF02000272.1 GCF_003011895.2 Massilia glaciei
TCGCTTTTGAATTGAGAACTGCTGTTATTGATGGCGGAACATTGACGGAAAGTGGTGGCTGCGGTATTATCTTGTCTTCGGAGTGTGGCGCAGCCCGGTAGCGCACCTGGTTTGGGACCAGGGGGTCCAAGGTTCGAATCCTTGTACTCCGACCAGAAATATCAAAAGCGGGTTGTCTCTGACAGCCCGCTTTGCATTTGTGCAGCACATTCGTAGCGCACGTCATTTTTTCTGACTGCCCATAGCTCAGTTGGATAGAGCATCAGCCTTCTAAGCTGAGGGTCACAGGTTCGATTCCTGTTGGGCAGGCCAAATTTTCCTTTAAAATCAATAGCTTGCGTAGCTGATTGTGTCGATTTTATGGGGCTTTAAATTTCTGTGATACCCATGTGCTACTGGGGAAAGATATAGCAATATATTCTTCGGGCCGCCGTCTACCTATTCTTCCATAAGCACGAACATCACAAACGTCACCAGAAACGCCAGTTCAAAGGCCATGGCGCTTCACCACGGCATTTATTTCGGCTCGGGCACATTCGTCCCATAGATAGGTTCGGACGAGCTTGTAGAGGTCCACGTCGTTCACGGAGCCACCGGACAGGTTGCAGGCCAGGACCAGCGCCACCACGCCCTGGTCGCACTGGAACCGGTCGAGCATCCGGTAGCTGCCGCAGGTAACGGTCTCATTAGGGGGAGCTACATACGATTCCTGGCCTCGGCACAAGCGCAACGCCTGATTGATTTGAATCGTCGCTTCTTGTTTGAGTGTTTTGTCGGTCGGGGTCATAGCGAGCCTCTCAGTTGATGCAGTTCGAGACCCGAGAGTTTAGCCATCAGCTTGGCCTTGTCGATATTTGATATTCGCTGACGCTTGATCCAAGTGTGAATCGATGTATTGGACACACCCATCGCATGGGCTGCCTTTGTTGGTCCGCCGAGACGGTTGACGGCAATTTTTACAGAATTTTGGGAGAAGAAGAGCATGGTCGCTTAAAAGTAAATTGACAAGAATCTGTTACATCCTTGTCAGTATTATTTTAAGCTGCCATTTTTTAAATTCAGAGATTTTACAAATAAATATTAAGACGACTTAGAACTATACGGCAATATTACAGATCGGGTAGGTCGTGAGTTTTATAGTATGGCGACACGGCTATCTGTCCAATCTCGAACGGCCCATCAAGCCTAAAGTCATTTTCTTGCGTCCCAGTGCGCACATATCGCCACACCCTTGCCCTTCCATTGATCAGCTTCCAGCATCCTGAAAATATTTCGTTCTCTCCGTTAGTACCAAACAATATTCTCGCTCCTGCTCCACATCTATCCTCTTCACTTGCTACTCCAAAGGTTAAATTTAGATTGTTGGAAGAAATTTTTCCGTAGGTCGAGCGTTCTACACATTCATTCATCGTAAAGCCGACGCACGAAGAGAAACTAATATTGGTTTTCTGAGCTATTCGCTCAACGTCGTCTGTCGAAACAACATCAGGTTGCTCAATTATCGGCTCTGTTGTCACGGGCGAACTGGAATAAGATCTAAACATTATTTCGATGGCAACCATCGAAGCCGCGATTGTCAAGCTAGCGATAATTCGAAAATTTGTGAGTGACATTTCGTTTCTTGTAGTTAAAAAATTCGATTCCACGCATCTGCAAAAATCATTGTCATTGATCGATTGATTAATTTTGTTCCGTATTTTGGAAGTTCATGATCCAAGTAATATCGATTCAGCTGGAATTTTGGAACAGCGTCGTTTCGGATGGTGATTATTTCATTTGGAGCATCTTCCGTAGACACAGCTATTTTTCCATAGACCCCATTGACCCCATCCACCCTACTGATCCATATCCAACAACCTTTTACTTTTACATCTCGATACGTCTTAATATCTGGAAAAGATCTGGTCAACTGCCTGCCGCCATTCAAGAAACAATTTGGTTCCAACGCTGAATGCAATGTATAAAAAGGGAATATTTGTGCAAATATTTTGGGATCTTGTACTGGGCCGACAGTCATCATATTCATTAGACTGCTAATGTCACCTTCTGCGCTAGGCTCGAAATGGTGACGTATTAGGATGTAGCTTGGAATTAGTAGGGAAATCGCCAATACACTGAAAATTGCTAATTTTTTATATCTCACACCATTCCCCTTAAAAGCTCAAAGAATCTTCAGATGCCTATGAATGTAACCAGATAGACAGCGACTGTCTACTTCCCCGATTTCGCTCTGGCGATGGTGGACTTTCGCATAAGGTCGTTGTCCCTCGTCGTGGCACGGTTCACCCCCCGTTCAGTCCAGTAGCCATCGGCGTCGGTGTATCCCAACCGTCGCTGTGCCGCTTCGGACATTTCACCGAGAGGTTTGATCTTCGCGTCGAATTTCGTGCCGGGCACCCACTGTCCAGCATCCAGCAATTTTTTTAGGCTCATGTTCGTCCTTGATTAAAGCAGCATAAAAGTTGCTTTCTTGGCAATCATTGGCCATTTTCCTGCCGGCTCGTGTAGAGGGCAATCAAACCTGTCGCCAATGCCGTGACTAATGCTGCCGCTGCTGCCGCTCCCAGGCCCGCTCCAAAGCTGGGGAAGAAACCGTTTTTTGCGTTCTGAAAATCGTTTCTGTCGAAAAGCGGCTGCGGTCGCAAGGATAGTCCTGTCACTTTGCGTGCACGGCGTTGACCGCTCTCATCTGTCGTTTCCATATGCTGCTCTCCCGACCGCATTGGCCTATTCGTGTTTGTAAACGCAACTTTAAGTAACAGAGAATAAACCATGCAGTTGTCTGGCGCAACCAGTAGTTTTCATTGCTGGTGCAGTATCTTGGACACTGGAGGAATGCCAAGCCCAGACGAAAAATCAGCGTTCTCCCTGCGCCTCAAACAGGCGCTCAAGCGCAGCCCCAAGAAGATCGACACGGCCACCGAACTGGCGTTGAACTTCAACCTTCGCCACCCCAGCGGCCCGATCACCACGCAGGCAGCTCAAAAATGGATCACGGGGCAGTCGCTGCCCACCATCGACAAAATCGCCACCTTGGCGGAATGGTTGAACGTGTCGCTGCAATGGCTTCGGTTTGGCATTGCCGAAGAACGGCCGACTGCAACCAAGCACAGCAGGACGAGGAGGGCCACAACGGCAGCGTCGACACCGCCACCGACAGCGGATGAGCTGGCACTGCTGGAAAAGCTGCGGGCCATGCCTGAGTATCGCCGCGACCTGGTCGTCGAAATCGTGGAGCAGTTTGCCATTGAGCAAATGATGTGGCGGGGGTAGTGCGGGACGGAGCAAGTGGTTAGTCGTTGAAATCTAGGCGTGTAGACAATCGCCATATAAAATCGCTTTCTGGGGGAAGTCATTTTCCGACATACAATTGGCCTCTGTCGGCCGCCCTGACGGAAACAGTATCTATAGCCCTTCCATTTATTATTGGACCTAGCCGGAGATTCCTTCATGCAACCAATTAGAGGTTTAGCTGAATTGCAGAACGATATTGTGATTTTTTTCAATAATTCAAAGACTAAAACAGCAGCAGGTGGTGACTCTGATAATTATGGACCTCAAGGATCGCACAATCGCTTATCAATTTTTGAAATGGCCTGTCTTGGAAATCCTGAGAAAACTATTCAAGGTGAATTGTTGTGTTATCTGAGAAGTCTTAATTGGAATGTCGTGCAAGAGGCAGGATACCTTCATACCCCAGGAATAAAGCGAAATTTTGATTTTGTCGTTTTTGATACTTTTAATGGTGACAAACAAATATTGTGTGTTGTTGAGATAAAGCACTTCAGTGCGAATCAGGGGAGTTCTGTTAATTTAAGCAATGGCTTGGACATTGATTACCTATTGCCTCGTCCAAGTGTTCCATTGATGCAAATTGGAGTTTACACAGTTGTCAATGGAATATATCCAGTACTGGTATCTCCGTATGTCAATGGCTTGTATCGGTTTGTTAATACATATTGCAGGGGGGGCTTGCCGCCCCGGAACGATTTTTTAAACATATTCGGTGCGTGGCAAAGCGGGAAAAATTGGTTGCATCCGGTTAATATGTCCAGTTCATCACCAACGCAAACAGATTTCAAAATGGCATTGGGAAATTGTATTTCAGGGTACGTTGAATACTTCGTTGGAGTGCGAAATTGAGTTTGAGTAAACGGACCAGAGTGACGACAGGAGTCGATGCCAATTCTATGCTTCAGTTCGCCACTTCGGTGCGAAGTACATAATCAGGAATAGTTAACCTTGTGCTATTAAAATTCGGATTGAAAATTCGTAATATAGGTTGAATAAAAGGCAATGCCGCTATTGTTCAATTCGATTTTTGTGGGTCTTCTGTTTTTCGAATAGTCGAATGCCTGCGCACAATCCTCCCGCCCGGTCAATCCAATATCCCAGCTCATCCTTGGTATAAGAACAGTGAAAGAAATATAACGCTGTCCCAACATCAAGGAGATCCAAAATGAACAGCTTCACCAATTTCCTGCTGGTCGTGCTGGTCAAGATCATTTTCGTCGTCGTTGAAACATTGCACGAAATCTTCGCCCAAGGCAAAACCGCTTAACTCCGTACCGCTACACCTCCCCGCAATTCCCCTGGCCAATTCGGCCTCAATACCAACCTCGCGTTCCCATGCCCTTGCTGCACTCTCGCAGCGGCATCGTCACGCCTATTCACCTTGAAGGAAAAATCATGGCTCACCTCGTCGAAACAATGGCCTACGTCAACGAAACACCTTGGCATGGACTCGGCAACCAGCTCACATCCAAGCAGCCGCTGGAAGTCTGGGCGAAACAAGCGGGAATGGACTGGGAGATTCGTGAGGCGCCTGTCCGCTTCATGACTGAGAGCCTCGGCAGTCTTGGTGCGATCATGTCGTTCCCTGAAAATAAAGTTCTATTCCGCTCCGATACCAACGCGCCGCTTAGTGTCGTCAGCCAGCGCTACCAGGTTGTCCAGCCCCGTGAAATCCTGGAGTTCTACCGGGACCTGACGGAAATCTCCGGATTCGAACTGGAGACGGCTGGGATCTTGAAGGGCGGTCGCAAGATCTGGGCACTTGCCAAGACGGGGCAGTCCGTCACGCTCAAAGGCAACGACGTAACGAACGCCTACGTTCTACTCGCTACGGCTTGCGACGGCACGCTGGCGACGACGGCGCAATTTACTAGCATTCGGGTCGTCTGCAACAACACGCTGGCTGTGGCCCTGGCCGGCAGCAATGGCGCGGTGAAAGTGCCTCACTCGACCAGCTTCGATCCGCAATCAGTAAAAAAACAGCTCGGTATCTCGGTCTCGACATGGGACTCGTTCATGTACCAAATGAAGGGACTGAGCGAACGCAAGGTGAAGTCGGCGGAAGCGTTCAACTACTTCCTGCGGGTCTTCACGGACCAGAGCAAGACGGCGGCAACGGGCCTGAGCAACGAGCGTGCAATGACCAAGGCCATGACCCTATATGAAGGCCACGGAAAGGGGGCGGAACTGGCTTCGTCGAAGGGAACGGCCTTCGGCCTACTCAACTCCGTCACCGAGTTTGTCGATCACGAGCGCCGTGCCCGATCCGTCGATCACCGCCTGGAATCAGCATGGTTCGGGCAGGGAGCCACACTCAAACAAAAGGCACTCGACCAGGCGCTGTTGATGCTGTCCTGACCACCACCGTTTCACCACCACGCTACAAAGCCCGGCTGAACTAATCCCTCGGTCGGGCTTTTCACATTGAGGAGTCCATGATGAGTAATACGGCAATTGAAGGAAGAGCGAATCGGCCAGCGCTGCGGCTGGTGTCGACGAAGGAATTGAGTCGGACGGATTGGCTGAATGTGCGCAAAGGCGGGATCGGTAGCAGCGATGCTGCGGCAGCGGTTGGGCTCAATCCTTACCAGTCGCAACTTGAACTGTGGATGATCAAGACCGGGCGGGATGGATGCTTGCCCAAGATCGATCCCAACGATGAAACCTCACCCATGTACTGGGGATCGTTGCTGGAACCCATCGTGGCTGCGCATTACACCAAGCATTCCGGCAATCGGGTAAGGCGGATCAACGCTGTCTTGCAACACCCGGACCCGGATCGGTCGTGGATGCTGGCCAACCTGGACTACACCGTTGTTGGCGCCGGTGACGTGCAAATCCTCGAATGCAAAACCGCTGGCGAGTTCGGCGCTAGGCTGTGGCGTGATGGCGTTCCGGAATATGTCGTCCTGCAAGTGCAGCATCAATTGGCCGTCACGAACAAAATCGCAGCCGACGTTTGTGTGTTGGTTTGCGGCCAGGAAATCCGTTTCCATCGAATTGAACGTGACGATGCCTTGATCAATCGCCTGATCGAGCTGGAGCGGAAATTCTGGACCTATGTGGAAACCGACACGCCACCGCCAGCCGATGGTTCCGACTCTGCGGCCATGGCGCTGCAATGCTTATATCCGCACGATTCCGGGAACACTTTGGACCTCACCCAAGACCGGGAAATGTCGTCAGTTTTCGCCGATCTGGTGACTATCCGTGACGACATCGCCAGCCGGGAAAAGGTCGAGGCCGAACTCAAGCAGCGCATTCAACAGCGCATGGGCGAAGCCAGCAGAGCCAGGTTCGAGACGGGCGACGTGTCCTGGAAGCGCAGCAAGGACGGGCTCGGCCTGGACGTAACCACTCTGATTAAAGAGCAGCCGGAATTGCTTGCAGCGTATCCACTGGTCCGTCCTGGCTCACGTCGGTTTCTGGTCAATACGAAGCAGTAGATTCCCGCAATTTCCTGTAATACAACGCCCTCCCCATGCTGCAACTGGGGCGGGCACTTTCCCATTGAAGGAGTCAAAAATGATCAAAGGACTTGCAATAACGCCGCCAATCCTGGGGCGGATTTCCATCGGAAAGGTGGTCGAGCGGAACGGCAAGCGTCTTCCCGAAAAAGACGACCAGTTCACCATTACCAGTCAGGTCCAGAACAGGGAAGGCTGGGTCTTGCATCCGTTCGATGAGGGACTGCGAAAAGCGGCGATCAACGGCAAGATCCGGTCCATTCCTGTGCGGGTCTTGTTCAACGATCCGGACCTGAACCTGCGTGCGGAATATAGCTTGTTCGACCGCACCACTGGAAGGCCGCTGTGCGTTGGCGATGGAGAGACTTGCAGGCGCTACACGGCCTCGGGGATCCAGTCCTTGCCTTGCCCTTCCCCGGACAGTTGCGAGCTCGCTAAGGGCGGTCTGTGCAAGCCCTATGGCCGTTTGAACGTGAAAATCGGGGACGAGGATGAGATGGGCAGCTTCATCTTTCGGACCACCGGCTACAACTCGATCCGGTCCCTCACGGCCAGGCTGAACTACTACCAGGCGGTGTCAGGTGGGCTGCTGGCGTGTCTGCCGCTGGAGTTGCGGTTGCGTGGCAAGAGCACCACCATGAGCCACCGGTCAGCGGTGTACTACGTCGATTTGACAGTACGAGAAGGAATGACACTGGAAGAGGCCATCACCGAAGCCAAGCAGAACGATGCACGGCGGCGAGAGGTTGGCTACAACCAGACCGCTCTTGACGAAAGCGCCAGGGCTGGCTTTGCCAATGGCGCGTTCGAGGAATCGGGCGAGGAAATTCCGGAGATCGTGGAGGAGTTCTTTCCTGATACCGGCGCTGAAACCGCAACGGTTGATGGCAACGACGAGGCGCTTGTGCCGGCGCTCAAACCGGCCAAGCCTTCGCTTCGTGAAAAGCTGGACAAGAAGGCCGGCAGCGACAAGCCAGGAGAATTGCCATGATCCTGATCGGCATGATCACAGTTTGTATCGGCATTCCGGTCCTGATAATTGTCGCAGGCGTGGCGTTACTCTTGCTGGGGAAGGCGATTTTGAGCAGCGTCTTCTTTGGTGGCTAATCGCCGCCTTAGCTCCGTTAGTTCGAGGGGCTTTTTTTGGTTCATCAACTTTCGATCAATTCGCGGTTCTACGCCTGAATGTCAATTTATTCGCCAAACCTTTGATACTTTAGAGCGCCTAACAAAACCACCCAACGTACCTCCAACAGATGAGTGAACACGCAAGCGAAAGAAAGGCCTGGTGAATGTCGGCTCTTCGGAGAGAAGTGCTTTGCCCATGACATCAGTCCGTCTGCGAATACGCCCCTCATCTTAGCCCGGCCCGTGGCCACGCACGACCGCTACGCCCCATTGCTGACGGTCGCATTATTACCAATACCCTATTGCGGGTTGCGGGTTAGAATTAGACCACGAGCGCTTGCTCGGACTAATGGAGAATATACATGCCCACTTACGGTGTGGAAGCTGTTGCTTATAACAAAGATGGGAAAAGGCTCAACGGGAATTGTCATACCATCAAGGCCGATACTTCACGCGAGGCTGAGCGCTTGGCGGCTAGCCGCCAGAAGAGTCACGTTGACACTGCAAGAGTAGAGACCCGCATCATCCATGAGTCCCGCTAAACTGGGTCGGCAATTGGCATGAGAAACAAAGCCGCGACATCGCGGCCTTGTTTGTTTCTAACGTCAATCGGATAAAACGGTTTAGATAACAACAAGATAGCGCGTGCATGGGTTTTTAAAACGTTGAAAACTCTGCGTCGCAGGTCCGCTTTTGGCCGGCTCCTGCCGATTGTACTCGACAGTAGCGGTGCCGTCAGATCTCGGCCGCTGCCGCCCCAAAGCGGACCTCGTCTACCGCCGCAAAACGGACGTTAAGTGCAGTCAGCATCGCAAGGCGAAAGCGAAAGCTCGATGTTGAGACATCTGTGAAAAAACGGCCAGAAGGCGTATCAGCCAGTCGTTATCGGTCAAGGATCGGTGGATTTAGGATTTAAGGCTGCGCTTGAATCCACCTTTGCCATCTCTCGCCGCATTATTGAATCGGCCATTCGCGTGCAGTATTCGGTGGCCAGTTCCTCCTGAGTCATCTCCTTCAGTCGTTCAATGTTTGGGGCATGTCGCATGAACTCGATAAGGTTTCCTCGTGAACTGTGCGAGTAGGTTTCCCAAAAAAAGTTGAACCAATCCAGGGCCGTCTTAGGGCTTGGACGGCCGGCGTTGCGGTCAATGACGCCGAAGAAGGTTGCAGGGTGCTGTGCATTGGCCTGCAATTCCTCATCCGTCAATGGAATCTGTACGAAGAACCGTTGCTGATCGTCGCTGCAAAAAACGCAAGATGCCGCTTTCCATTCGGGCATGACGACACCGCTTTCTAACGTTGCTTCGATCTCCATTCCACCGGGTCCCGGCACGTCCATGCGGCGACCAATCTGTAGCCGTGCTTCGGAATAGCCGTTCAAAAAAGCCTCAGCCTCTCCGTCGAATGTGGCAGGGATATTTCCGTGCTTCTGCATGGACTCCAGCAGAGCGAAGATTGGCGCATGCCGTCGCCTCACTTCAACCTGTTGTGGCAGAGTCTTCAGCCCTGGCTTTAGATCTTCAATGTGGAAGCCCCATAGCAGCATTCCAGAAGGTAAGTCGATGGCATCAAGGTGATGCTCCCCTGGTTCGTACGTAGTAACGACATATGCCGGAGGCAGAGTCTTCCCGATGGGGTCTCGCTCATAGTGCTTGAGCAGTTTCTCAGCCTCTACGAGTGGAATGGGAGCGAGACCAGACTTTACTCTGCCGACTTCCAAGCGCGCGTCGTTCGTGTCGATAAATACAATGCGGGGATGGTCCGAATGTTTGCGAAGGGCCCCAAACATCTGCTTGTTGACCTTCATTCGCCTCCCTTCGCGCCGCTTGGCCTCGACCGTGTAGGTTGCCCCAAAAGCTGCGTGCGTAGCTATGAACTCCACGTGGGTCGAGCGTCTATCAGATTCATCCTCATGCTGCAAAGTGAAGCCAGCGCGAAGCAAGGCGGCGGCGACACGCACTTCGTACAACGCGCCGGGGAAATTTTGGGGGCACTTTATCCGGTTGATCAGCAGCTGCTGGACCTCGACTGCATGCTTCAGGGCGTACAGATCGTACGCAAAGTGCAAATAGGCTGATGAAGCCCCTGTTATAGCCTGACCGAAGCCTGGACCCTCCTGCTCTAGGTGAGCCTTCCGTTGTTCATCGCTGCGGGCGGCCCAGGTGAGAATGCGATGTCGTTCTTCTGGCGGTTTAGCGACCTCAGACATCCACCAATCCTTCCCCAATACGATCTTCGGATAGTCGTTCAGGAAATCATGAAACGTCTTCCAGTTCTTTGAGTAATGGACTGTTGAGCCAACGGCTACGATCCTGTGATCCTTAAATTGCACGGAAATGATTGGCTTGCCAAGACCCTGCTGCTCACGTCGTTGGAATTCTTGGGCATCATGCCGGGCGCGCATTGTCTGCAGTTCCTGACGCATGGTCGGACTGTTTAGTATTCGCAGAGTGTCGAGACTGGCGAATGACCCATGGCATTTCTTGAACTTGCGGCCACTACCACACGGGCAGGGATCATTTCGAGAAGGTTTTTTGCTCATCTACTCCATTCTCTCAAAAAATAATCGTAAATGGAGGTTCGAACTGCCTTCACTGCTGCGTCGCCGTACTTCCCCATGGTTCCTCCAATGTTGTGCCTTGATTTTGCCACACGTACTGTTGAGGTGGAATTTTTTAGGGGACAGCTTTCACGAACCTACAAAATTCCAGTTTTTCGTGGGTTGTCATCGTCGGAAATCTAACCAAATCTCTCACCTTTCTTTTCCTCCAACGCCTATGCGCTTGCCCTTACAATGCCTGATAGAAATCAACTTTCAGGATCCAAAGTGGCGTCAAATTATTCCGAAATTGCATCCTTCACTTGGTCGGTAGCCGACCTGCTTCGTGGCGATTACAAACAATCCGACTACGGGAAGGTAATTTTGCCGTTCACCTTGCTCCGTCGTATGGACTGCGTACTTGAAGCAAGCAAGGCTGCTGTCTTGGCCGAGGTCGAGGCGAGGAAAGGCCAGGGGATTGACCTCAAGACTTTTCTGACCAAGAAGGCTGCGCAATCGTTTTACAACACGTCACCGTTCGATTTTGCAAAGCTTCAAGGCGACCCTGCCCACATCAAAGCCAACCTGATCGCATACATCAACGCGTTCTCGGATAACGCACGCGATATTTTCGAGAGGTACGATTTTTTCAAACAGATCGAAAAGCTCGACGACAACAATCTGCTGTTCTTGATTGTGCAGAAGTTCGCTGCGATCGATCTGCACCCGAACGTTGTCAGCAACGCGGACATGGGGCTCGTGTTCGAGGATTTGATCCGTCGTTTTGCTGAGCTCTCGAACGAGACTGCCGGGGAGCACTACACGCCAAGGGAAGTCATTCGGTTGATGGTGGATTTGCTTTTCACCACCGACGATGAAGCACTGACCAAGCCTGGGATTGTGAGGTCGATTTACGACCCTACAGCGGGCACTGGTGGCATGTTGTCCATCGCTGGCGAACACTTGCAAAGCCTTAACCCAAAGGCTCGCATGGTGATGTTTGGCCAGGAACTCAACGATGAGTCCTACGCCATCTGCAAGGCCGACATGCTCATCAAGGGCCAAGATGTCGGCAACATCATCATGGGGAATACGCTTTCCGACGATGGTCACGCCGGCAAAGACTTCGACTACATGTTGTCGAATCCGCCCTTTGGCGTCGAGTGGAAAAAGGTTGAGAAGGACATTCGCAAGGAGCACGAGCAGCGGGGTCATGCTGGGCGTTTTGGCCCTGGCTTGCCACGTGTGTCTGACGGTAGCTTACTGTTCCTGATGCACCTGCTTTCCAAAATGCGCCCTTTCGACAAGAACAAGGACGAGGGCGGTTCCCGTATTGGCATCGTGTTGAATGGGTCTCCTTTGTTCACTGGTGGCGCTGGATCTGGCGAGTCCGAAATTCGCGGCTGGATCATCGAGAACGACTGGCTCGAAGCGATCGTGGCGCTGCCGACAGATATGTTCTACAACACCGGCATTTCGACGTATATCTGGATACTGACGAACAAGAAAAGCGAAGCCAGAAAAGGCAAGGTCCAGCTCATCAACGGTGCAGAGTATTACCGTAAGATGCGCAAGACACTGGGCAGCAAGCGCAAAGAGCTAGCTCCTGCTGACATCGAACGCCTCGTCGAGTTGCATGGCCGTTTTGAAGAACTACGCCAGGTGAAAGTCATTGGTGCGGACGGCAAAACGATCAGCGATTGCGTTGTGCCTTCTGACGAAACAATCCCGACAGCACCCGAAGGTGGCAAGGTAGAGACGTTCTTGGTGTCCCGTATTTTCGACAACAATGACTTTGGATACAGCACCATAACGGTCGAGCGTCCGCTCACGGACGAGCACGGCAGGACAGTCGCCGACAAGAAGGGCAAAGCCAAGGCTGACGCCAAGCTGCGTGATACGGAAAACGTGCCCCTAAAGGACGACATCGAAGCCTACTTCAAGCGGGAAGTGCTACCGCATGTGCCGGACGCTTGGATCGACCACGACAAGACCAAGATCGGATACGAAATTCCCTTCAACCGATTCTTCTACCAGTACACGCCACCACGTTCCCTCGAAGTGATTGATGCCGAGCTCAAGGCGGTGACGAGCGAGATTCTTGCGCTGCTGAATGAGGTGACGGCGTGAAGTTCAAGCCACACCCCAAGTACAAGGCATCGGGCGTGGAGTGGCTCGGCGACGTTCCGGCAGATTGGAAAATCAAGCGATTAAAACTGGCATGTGATGTTCAGACCGGCGACAAAGACACAGTTGATGCCGTTAAAGACGGAGCGTATCCGTTATTCGTCCGCTCTCAAACCATCGAACGCATCAACACCTTCACCTTTGATTGTGAGGCTGTGCTCACAGCTGGGGATGGTGTTGGAGTCGGGAAGGTTTTTCATTATTACAACGGCCCGTTTGATTTTCATCAGCGGGTCTACATGCTAAATAATTTTCGCCACGTATCTGGACGGTTTCTATATTTTTTCTTGAAAGAGAACTTTCATCGGGTAGCCCTTGAAGGTGGTGCCAAATCAACCGTGGATTCGCTTCGAATGCCATTGTTTCTGAATTTTCCGCTTACCGTACCGTCACCCCCCGAGCAATTGGCGATATGTGCCTTTCTCGACCGTGAAACCGCCAAGATCGACACACTGATCGCCAAGCAAGAAGCGATGATCGAGCTGCTAAAAGAAAAGCGACAGGCGGTGATTTCGCATGCGGTAACGAAGGGGCTTGACCCGAACGTGCCAATGAAGGACAGCAAGGTGGAGTGGCTTGGCGACGTGCCTGAGCATTGGACGACAGCGCCAATTAAATATGCAATCAATTCAATTGAACAAGGCTGGAGTCCCCAGTGCAATGGATATCCGGCAGGGCCTGGAGAATGGGGCGTCCTTAAAGTCGGATGCGTAAACTACGGCACCTTTAATCCCGAACAGAACAAGTCATTGCCTGCTGAGCTGAACGCGATTTCTGAATTAGCCGTCGCACGGGGCGACCTGTTGATTTCCCGCGCGAATACGAGAGAGCTGGTTGGAAGCGCTGCCGTCGTCCACGATGACTATCCAAGGCTGATGCTTTGCGACAAGCTGTATCGTTTGCGTGTAGATAAAAACCAATGTGTCGCCCAATTCGTGGCGCTATTTCTAGGCACGGCCATAGTTAGAAACCAAATTGAACTAGCGGCTGGCGGTGCGAGCGCTTCGATGTTGAACATCGCTCAAGGAACGATTTTGAATTTGCAAATTCCCTTGCCTAACGTGACAGAGCAGCTGTCGATACTTGCATCTATAGAAAGCACAACTCGGAAGTTGGACACTCTAATTTCAAAAGCACAGCAAGCCATCTCCCTGCAAATGGAGCATCGCACCGCTCTGATCTCCGCTGCTGTGACGGGCAAGATCGACGTACGAAACGAAGTCGCTGAAAGGAAGGCCGCGTAATGGCGATTTTCGAAATCACTAGAGAATGCATGACCCCGCTGTCAGAGACTAGCTTTGGCGTCGAAGGGATTTATGAACGCAATGATCTCCAGCGACACCTAAAGCAGCACATTAGCGTGTTGTCGAGCGACCTGATGGTGATTTCTGAAGAATACGGGGATTGGATCGACAGCAATCGACGAATTGACCTTCTGTGTATCGATGCGGAAGCGAATATTGTGGTCGTCGAAATCAAGCGCACCAGCGATGGCGGTCACATGGAATTGCAAGCCATCCGATATGCCGCAATGCTGTCCACCATGACGTTCAAGCAGCTGATCGACGCTCATGCATCCTATGTTAGGCCGCAGGGTCAGACCCATGAAGAAGCTGAAGCTGCCGTTTTAGCTTTCTTGCGATGGGACGAAGCAAATGAAGAGGACTTTGCGAAAGAAGTACGGATCATCCTTGCTGCTGCTGATTTTTCCAAAGAAATCACAACATCTGTGATGTGGTTGAACGATCACGAAATCGATATTCGCTGCATTAGGCTTAAGCCATATCGGCTACCAGATGGGCGAGTTCTTCTAGATGTCCAGCAAATCATTCCGCTACCTGAGGCGGCAGACTATCAGACGAAGATACGAGCGAAAGAACAGGCGGAGAAGGAGCATCGCGTAGAAAGACATGAAATTCGGTATCAGTTCTGGACAGACCTTCTTGAATACGCAAAAACGAAGACTTCACTATTTTCGGGGAAGAAGCCTACAGCTGCCGGCGGGTTCGGGGTCAGTCCAGGCAAGGCGGGGCTACTGTTGGGATTTGTGACACGTGGAAATGATGCCCATGTCGAACTTGAGATCGACTACCGGGATGCAACGAAATGTTTAGAAGTTTATCGACATTTTCAGCAGCACTCTGTGGAAATTGGCGAAACATTTGACGGCGAAATTGACTGGGATCAGTCCTCCGAAAGGCGGGCTTGCCATATACGTTGCTTCGTATCCGGTGGATGGAAGTCGCCGAGGGAAGAATGGCCTCTTATTCACAAAAACCTCGTGGACAAGATGATCAAGCTTGAGGCCGCAGTTCGACCATACATCGCTTCAATTCCGGGTTAGACGCTATGACCAGTCCACACAAAGAAATCCACTTCGAAGCCGACATCGTCGCTCACTTGATCAGTCACGGCTGGTTGGAAGGCGAGGCTGCCAAGTACGACCGGGAATTTGCGCTGTACCCCGATGACGTGATCGGGTGGATCCAAGACACGCAGCCTAAAGCATGGGAAAAGCTGACTGCCACTCACAACGGCGCTTCCGTCAAAACACTTTTGGCCAGGCTGGCGCAGGTGCTCGACAAGGAGGGCTCGCTAGCAGTGCTGAGGCAGGGCTTCAAGGACTTGTCCAGCAAGTTTGATATGTGTCAATTTCGTCCAGCTCAAGCCATCAATCCGGCGACGATAGATCGCTACAGCAAAGTGCGTTGTAGGGTCGTTCGCCAAGTTCGTTACAGTCTGTCGAACGAAAACTCCATCGACCTGATCTTCTTCATCAACGGTATCCCGGTCGCTACGGCTGAACTCAAAACCGATTTCACACAAACGATTGACGACGCCAAGAATCAGTACCGCTACGACCGCAATCCGAAAGACCCTACCAGCAAGCGAGAAGAGCCACTGCTGGCATTTAAGCGAAGGGCCTTGGTCCACTTTGCCGTCTCAACCGATGAGGTCTGGATGGCCACGGAGCTGCGTGGCAAGGAAACGTTCTTCTTGCCGTTCAACCTTGGGAGCGAAGGCGGCGCTGGCAACCCCGCCAACCCGCACGGATACCGGACCTCGTATTGGTGGGAGCGCACGCTGGACCGGGATGCCTGGCTCAACATTGTAGGTCGGTTTGTCCACTTATCACGGGAAGAAAAGAAGAACGCCGAGGGCAAAAAAGAAGTCAAGGAGCGGCTGATATTCCCACGATTTCACCAATGGGAAGGCGTGACGAAGCTGATTGCCACGGCCAAGGCGGAGAAGGCAGGGCACAAGTACCTGATTCAGCATTCGGCGGGGTCGGGAAAAACGAATTCCATCGCCTGGCTGGCGCATCAGTTGTCCAATCTTCACGACGACGCTGACGCCAAGATATTTTCATCCGTCATTGTCATCACGGACCGGACCATCCTAGACCAGCAACTGCAAGACGCCATCTACCAGTTCGAACACAAGCAGGGTGTTGTCTGCCGTGTCACCAACGAGGGCGTTAAATCCGCCCAGCTCGCCCAAGCGTTGAAAGACAACGTTCCGATTATCATCGTCACGATCCAAACATTTCCGTTCGTGCTGGAGGCGATTCAGAAAGAAACTTCGCTCAAGACCCGTACCTACGCCATCATTGCCGACGAGGCCCATTCGTCCCAGACTGGCGCTGCCGCCAAGAACCTCAAGAAGGTGTTGACCGCCGAGCAGATCGAAGAAGGCGAAGAGTTCAGCAATGAGGATTTGTTGATCGCTGAAATGGCGGCACGGCCACAGCCGAGCTCCCTAAGCTACTTCGCTTTTACCGCTACGCCAAAAAGCAAGACACTCGAACTATTCGGGCGTGCCCCCGATGCCACTTTGCCGGCGTCGGACACCAATCTACCGGAAGCATTCCACGTCTACTCAATGCGTCAGGCGATTGAAGAGGGTTTTATTCTCGATGTCCTGTTGAACTACACGCCGTACAAGCTGGCATTCAAGTTGGCCCATAACGGTAAGGACTACGACAACGACACCGTAGATCAGAGCGATGCAATGATTTCGCTGATGCGCTGGGTCCGGCTCCACCCGTACAACATCTCGCAGAAAGTTCAGGTCATCGTTGAGCACTTCAAGGCTCACGTGGCTTGGCGGTTGAACGGTCAGGCTAAGGCGATGGTAGTCACCTCGTCCCGGAAAGAGGCGGTCCGCTACAAGGTGGCCATCGACAAGTACATCAAATCACAAGACTACAAATCATTGGCCACGCTCGTAGCCTTCTCCGGCGAAGTTGTTGACGGCGAAAGTGGCCCTGGCGAATTCACCGAAGCGAATATGAATCCAGGTCTGAAGGGCCGAGATCTGCGAGAAGCCTTTGACACCGATGAGTTTCAGATTCTTCTGGTAGCGAACAAATACCAGACCGGCTTCGATCAGCCCAAGCTTGTGTCGATGTACGTGGACAAGAAGCTGGCCGGTGTCGCAGCCGTACAAACCCTTTCCCGGTTGAACCGGACTATGCCAGGCAAGGACCAAACGTTTGTCATCGACTTCGTCAACGATCCCGAAGAGATCAAGGCGGCGTTTCAGCCATATTTCGAGACCGCCGAGCTGGCCGACGTCTCGGACCCGAATTTGATCCATGACCTACAGAGCAAACTCGATGCCGCACGCATCTACAGTCCCGAAGAAGTGGAGGGGCTCGTTGCAGCCTATTTCAAGGCCCGCCAAGGCGATATGCAAGCCAAGGTGGCGCCTGCGGTAGATCGATACCGTGTGCAGTTCAGAGAGGCCATAGAGGCCGCTGACGAGGAAGCGATCGACGAGCTACAGATCTTCCGCAAGGACGTGGGCGGCTTCATTCGTGCTTACGATTTTCTGTCGCAGATCGTTGACTTCGGCGACACCGACCTGGAGAAGCGCTCGATCTACTTCAAGCATCTGCTGCCTTGGTTGAAAGATGAGCGCAGTCATGATCCCGTTGATCTGTCTGCTGTGAAGTTGACCCACTACAAACTGAGTGACACGGGGAAGCAGGCAATCAAGCTCGGGCAGGACCTTGAAGAATACAAGCTCAAGCCCCTGACTGATATCGGTTCAGGAAAATCCCGCGATCCGGAAGTAGCGATGCTGTCGGCAATCATCGCCAAGATGAACGACCTCTTCGAGGGTGACCTGACGGACAACGACTTGCTTGCGCTTGCGAACCACGTCGGTGGACTGA
Source organism: Massilia glaciei (assembly GCF_003011895.2). Taxonomy (GTDB): domain Bacteria; phylum Pseudomonadota; class Gammaproteobacteria; order Burkholderiales; family Burkholderiaceae_D; genus Telluria_A; species Telluria_A glaciei. The sequence goes on from NZ_PXWF02000272.1 coordinate 17,795, forward strand.
TGATGGACAACGAGATGTTGGCGGAGCAAGCAGCCGCTAACACCAAAGAACAGTTCGGCGCTAGCCCGGACTACAAGAATGTGATGCTCGACTCCGTTGCGGACGGCTTGGACAAGTATCAGGAAATGGCCAAGCAGGTCTTAAACAGCCCCCGAGTGCAAGATGGATTGTCCGAAATTCTGCTGGATCTGGTATTTGCGGGGTTTGCGAAGAGGCGGGGAGACGCTAATATACTTAGCGGAAATATTCCACCTACTACTCGCTGAAACCTACAACATTATCTATATTTACGAATAGGGCGAGAATGACAATTCTGTTTATCGTGTTATTGCATTCTATTCCTGTATTCTTAATCGGGGCCATTTGGTTGGATAGTAAAATGGCGACCATTGTCGCCTCGATAATTAGTGGAATTGTTGCCCTAAGCACTGGCAATGAAGCTTTTATTTTTGCGGATCTTCTAGGAATATCCGTAGCTACATGGCTAAGTTTTTGTGCAATAAATTCGCCAAGTGCTACGGTTGTTGCTCGGAGGCTGCTGGAATTAGCTCAGAAGAAGGCTGGATTGCTTGCAGATGAAAGGCATATTTTGAGTGAACTTAACGAGAGGTTCTCCTCTGAAAAGGCTTTGAGAGAGCGGCGGAGCAAGCAGAGAATTTCAGGGGTTTCGCTTGGCGTTTTCTTATTTATCGCTTTGATATATTTATTAATTAGCCAGATAATAAATGGTTTTGCAGAAGCGGCAATAGCATTGGTTGTCGGAGCATTCGCACTTGCATTGGTATGGGGCATCATGAATGCGGAATGGGGCAAGGTCGAATTAGAAATAAGACTCCAAAAGGTTCGGCGAGAGCTTGAAAAGTTAAGCAAATAAAACTTCAAATTATATTAATTAACAAACATTAACAACCCTAGATCTTGAGCATCATGGGGAGGAGCTAAAGAATTTCATGTCGCGTGCTATCCAAAGTTTTGAATATGGCATTAAAGATGCCGAAGAGCTTCTCGCCCATTTCGATGCCTTGAATGGCAATCCCCCGCCAGCCAACGCCGAGGTGTTGAAGCGTGCTGGGCTCGTTATGGCCTTGACGGCTTGGGAAACCTACGTCGAGGACAGGTTGGTTGAATCGATGGAAAAAAAGCTAGGTGCTGTTGCTGGGAGCTACGTTGGTGATTTTGTTTCGAAGAAATTGAGTCAGGATTTAAAGCAATTTCATAACCCGAATTCAGAAAAAACGAAGCGGTTATTTTTGGAGTATTTGGGAGTTGACGTAACCGCTGGTTGGGTTTGGTCAAACCATGATCCGGAAAAGGCAAAAACAGCCCTCAACACCTGGATAGGGAAACGCGGGGATGCTGTGCATCGATCCCGACCAGTCAACAATGGCGCTCCAGTTGCCCATCTAATCAAGAGGGACGAGCTCGAAAAAGTAATTCGATTTGTCAAAGAGCTGGTAAAAGCGACGGAAACGTTTGTAATTAAAAATACTTAAGACTGCCCTTTCCTTTATGTGATTAGCAACTAGAAAGAATAAGATGTCGTACTACGCTAAGCCAGATTACCCCAGAGCAAAGGTCAATGAGGCAGGCAGAAAACTTGCCGGGCTTGAGTTCGATGACGCCAAAAATTATCTAATGATAATTGACAATTGGAGGGCTGCGCATGCTCATCCATTAAATGCGTTTTATATGACGTTGAAGCGGCGAGCTGCAAAGTTTGCTCGAGCAGCCTTAGTGGTGCAGCGAATTAAACGGCTTGAGTCTATCGCGTTTAAATTGATACACAACGACAAAATGAAGTTGACACAAATGCAGGACATTGCTGGGTGTCGTGCAGTTCTTCCTAGTGTAGAGAGTGTCAGAAAATTGCAGCGATATTACCAAGCGGAACCTCTTTCCCACACCTACAATGGCTGTAAAGATTATATCGATGAGCCAAAAGAGACGGGCTACAGAGGCATTCATCTTAAATATAGCATCGCAAGTGTAAATGCCGAATGGCCATATAACGGCCTAAAAATAGAAATACAGTTGAGAACGCTTTTGCAGCATAAATGGGCGACAGCTGTCGAGGCGGCAGAAACTTTTACCGGGCAAGCATTAAAATCAAACCAAGGCAGCCAGGATTGGAGACGCTTTTTCTCCTTGATGAGTTCTGTTTTTGCGATTCGAGAAAATAGTCCGACTGTCCCTGGAACGCCAAATAACATTGCCGCACTGCATGCTGAGATTAGGCGGCTGGATAAAGAACATCACATGGCAGCAACATTTTCTGGCTATCGAGCAATCTTTCCTCAGGTCGAGAAATTAAAGGATGCCAAATACTTCTTGGTTCGACTTGACCCTATAAATCGCCTTGTGCGTGTTAAGGGATTCAAGCAAAACGAGTCGAAGGAAGCGAATAGGCTGTACACAGAAGCAGAAAATGAAATAGACAAGAAATCGGCTGTCCGAGTTGTGCTGGTTTCCGTTTCTTCTATTGCGTCTTTACGTCGTGCATATCCGAACTATTTCTTAGATACCGATGCATTTCTTTCCGAAGTCAATTTTATAGTCGGGAATTAAGTCGGTTTACTTGGAAAGTTCACCCAAACTGTTCCCCGCTTCAAGCAACGCCTTGACCCACAGCGGCTGACGACCACGGCCGCTCCAGGTCTGGCTAGCGTCATCAGGGTTACGATATTTGGCAGCCACAGGAGCCGATTTGGCACGTTTTGGAGCCTTGGTGGCGACGATGTCGGCTACCGACAGGCCAGAGCTCTGGGCGATGTGTAGGATCTGCTCACGAGCCTTGCTGATGGCAAGGAAATGGTGAGTTTTGAGCGCTTCTTGAACTTGTGATTCGAGAGTGCGGAGGTCGGTGAGGGAGAGCTTTGACAGGTCTTTCATTTATTTTCGGTCCTTTGCGCTGTGGATAAAAACAGTGAAATTATTGCGGATAAATTAAATCGTACTTATTTCTCCACCATTTCGAACTTTTTTTTTGAAAGATACACATTAAATTCCTTTGAGAGTTCTTTCTGTATCTTCATATCATCAAACACTTCTTTCGTCGTGTTTTTTTTGGGGTCTCTGTTGGAAAAATCAGGATCTTCCTCCTGTTGTCTTTTTGCAACATAATTCGTGAAAAATTCGTGCGAAGTACAAATGGACCTGGACGTGAATGGTTCAATACGGATATCGAAAACTAATGGCTTCCATCCTCCCACATTGGACGATCTACCAGTTTGAAAAATTTCCAATTCTGAGTAAGCTCTAAGTACAGGCGTAAAAGTATAATTTTCAACGGTAAGCAAAATTGGGGTTTCAATGGGACAGGAGATACCATTTTTCCCAAAAGAAGCGTGCATATGTATTCCATAGTAATTCCACGCGACTATAGAAAATACGAACGTAAACAAAAAAGGCAATAAAATTTTCTTATTCTTAATTTTGGAATATTTCATTTTAACTATTTTTCGTGTGGCAATTTTTGAAGAGTCGGAGATGGAAAATTTGGCCCAAAACGATGTCGATACAGGATAAAAATTTAAAGAGTTCGTTCTTCGGAAATTCGAAGTTTTGTCACCCATGTCACCCAAGTGTCACCCACGATATTTCGACAAAAAAATTAAAATAATTAATTTCTCATAGCGGAAATCGGCGCTGTCACCCATGTCACCCATGTCACCCACCAAAAACGTCAATTTTTCAAATTCACTAAGTCCATGGTAAAAATAGTGAAAAGGGAAACTGGTTATTTATGAGGGAGACAAGGGAGACAAAGGAGACAAAAGTGACACATACAAATAAATAAGGGCTAAGGCTATTGTTTTTGACTCTAATATCTGTCTCCTAAGTGTCACCCACTTTCAAAAACTAGGTGACAGCTTCGCCCATGATATCGGCCTTCAAATGATAGACTCGTACTCGTACTTTCCCACTGCCAGGGATTCGAGTTTGTCTTTGTGGCTTGCCATCTCTATCTGTAAGAAGTAAACCCTTTTCAAGCAAGATTTTTGTAACAAACGTTGGATTCAGTCCTCGGCATACTTCGCTGGCATAAGCCTCGGGAAGAATCAGATATTCCGTGCGTTCGTCTTCGCCTAGTCTTCGGAATCCCGCTCGTTGAATTGTCTTATTTGTTGCATCATACTCCGGGTTTCCGAGCAATTCAACGAATGACGTGAATCGGCTTTCCCCGTGCAATTCAATGAAACGCCTGACCTGGGCGATGGCCTGCGTGGCTTCATGATTGCCAACGCCACCACGAATCTCAATCCACGACTCAAAGCATTTGCGACAGGCATCGACTGCCTCACCCTCGGGCCATGGCAAAATGCCCAGCTCGATGCAAATCTCACCTGCCGCTGCCACTAAGCCAAAGCGTCGAGCAACACGGCCGACCTGGCCCGTAGCTCCTTCCGGGACGTGGGTATCGACAAATGTCTGAATCAGCGCTCGTACCTTTTCCACCAACTGCGGTTGTAGCTCCAGGTCCGCCAGTATTCCGACGAAGGCTCGACCGGCATGGCCATGATGCTGCGTTGCTGCGCCCTTGAGTTCTTCGGCGAAAACCTGGGAGGACTTTGCCCCGTGAATATTCTCGAAGACGCCAAGGCTACGACCAGCATCAGCGGCGATCTCGACCATGCGTACTTCCTGTCCGGCCATGACCTGCATTCCAGCCCCGGCCATGAGGTCCCCCATGCTTTTTTCACCTGACGACAGTACCAGGTTGCGGAAATGTTTAACGGCTTTCGCATCGCCGCTGCGGCCGGCCCTGCTTTTGCCTAGGCCGTTGCCAAGCATATATGCGGCCTCTCCCGCTGCCTTACCATCAGCCTGGCCCAACTCGTCGAGCGGAAGCAGGATATCGTTGTGCATCGTTGCTACGCCTTCGAGTCCGCTCAACGTCGCATGCCAGGTTCTAATAAGCGAAGTGCCACCCCACACACTTGACCCGAGCGACAGGCAAACTGATTTGCCGATACTGCTTGAGCCTCGCAAGTGAAAGCCACCGTTGTCCTCTCCGAGCAGGTGCAACAGGGGAGGGGCCAGGCCAATGCAAATCGAGGCCACCGCTCTGGAGTTTCCTTGGCACGGTTTGGCAATATGCGCCTGCCAGGTTTCCAGGGTGCCCTTCTTCGAGAATCGCTTTATCTCGTCGGGTTTGTCGGTCTGGAAGACGACACGTTCCTCGGGGCCGCCACCGAATACGGCATCAGGTAACACGAACGAGCCATTGGACCAGCCCGGCTGAGTAACCGCTGTTGCCCTCGCTTCCGGTTTTGCCGCAACAAGGTATGCTGCCAGTCCTTCGTGGGCCTTCTTGCCCGGCTCAATCGTTGCCCCGTTTCGGAGTAGAGCCGCACGGTACGCCTCTCCCGCCCCTGCAAGTAATTCCCTGGGCAGTGCCCAATTCTTGGTGACGCCATCGGGATCGGTGAAGCGCAGTTCGGTGCCCCAGTTGTTGCTTTCCTTGTCACGGGTAAGCGCCGTCACGTCGATCCTTGAGCAGAGGCGAACAGCGACAGGCTCGTCGTCGTCGGCCTTTTTCGTCAGTTGATAGACCCCGCTCGGCTTGACGACAAAGGAATTCCCGATTTCATACTCGTCAGGAAGTTGGGCCATGGCCGTCTGCGCCGCCGACAATTGGTGCTTAAACATCCACCCCATCAGCCCAGCCGGTGCTTTTGTCACATCGCCGTTTGGCCTGTGACAGCCACCGCTAGGGCAACCCTCGAACCCCTGTTCTTGAATTCGTTGGCAGGTGTGGGGTCTCGTCGTGTTGCGGAAGCGCTCGATTCTGTTGCCGGTTTCGGTCTCGTCGTAACCATCGTGCTGGTCACTGGCGGCATGGATCCATTCTTCGCTTTCTGAGAAGACGCATGCATTGGTGATCATGGCCGACCACAGCGGCTCTTTCAGGTCTGCTTGGTTCTCCGGTGCCGAAGCGAACTGCATGAATTTACAGCGCTCGACGACATGCCTCAGTCCCTGCTTGTAATTGAGATCCGGACCGCTGGACTCGATTCCCTCGATTTCAGGAAGGCGTCCGCCCGTGACGCTGCGATGGAACGTCAATGGATGGCTTTGTACCAGTGCCGCCAGTTCCGGCAGATCCGCCACGGACAGGAAGCGTCCGACCTGAACACTGGAAAAGTGGTCACTGTTGCCGACCGGGTGGGCTGGTTTGTAATAGAGGCGGCTGGCGTCCTTCGTCGTGGGATCATTCGCGTTCCCAGCCATGGCATTGACACGTGCCCAGACCGTTGGCCAGTCCACCGCTTTGACCGGTGCCGCTAGCGGGAGGACCAGGCGGAATTTTGGCTTGGCCGCCGTGTGGCTGAACGAGCTGTGTGCCAGGCAAGCGAATCCGGCGAATCGTTCAATCACGGCCTCGGGCGTGGATCCCCCGTCCACATCAATGACGGCAAAGTGAATTTCATCGACCCCTGCGTTGCCTCGGGTATGGCCAATGAGGTAGCTGACCGGGGACCAAGCAGGGCCGTCCTTGTGGGATCGAGCGGGATGGAGCAAGAAATCCGTGCAAAAGCTGTCCCAGGTGTGGGTTGCTGGCTTCGGGGTCGGGTCCTTGCTGTTGTTGAATCGGCTGACCTTGAATTTATGTCCGGGCTCGATTTTCGGTTCCGCCCCGGCGCTAACATCAGGTGCGAAAATACTGCTATTTTTTGCTAATTGTGGCGTAACGCCATCGTTTTTATTGTTAAAATACATATAGATAGTTTTTGTTATTTTTATTTTTGGCCCGCCCGGAATCTCACTTCCCAGCGGGCTTTGTTTTGTCTGACACCCCAATGACACCAGACTGGCAGGTCCCCAATTTACAGGGCCTTCTGCTCATAGCGTGGCCTAAGCACGGCCACATCAAAGCCACTGGCTTCCGCCACCATCGTGGCTTTTTCCAGGTTCGGGATAACGCCGAGGCGGATCCACTTACCGATGGCGCTCCGCGAAACATCAAGCCCCTGTGCTGCGATCTTGGGTCCCCCCATGTTATAGATCGCCTTGCGAATATTGCTGTCTTCCATTTTCTCGTCCTTTATAAGTAGATTGAGGTGATTTTTTGTTCACCCTGTATTTATGTTAACTCCGGATTTTGCGTTGCTGGAAAAATGTCGAGAAATATTTTCGGACTTGGCCAGGGATCGATATTCCAGAGGGTCAACGGGCATTACGGCATGTCGACGGAGTGATGCAATGACTCGTTGATGGCTTCGGGGGCGGGGGAGTGCGGCACCACAGAATGCAGCGGCAACGTCGAATGGCCTGCGCCGACCGCTGAATGCCATGAAATCATCCGCCCATCCGCCCATCCGCCCGACCTGGAAGCGGCGGCCACCGCAATCGCCCTGTCGTTGATGGTCCGTTTTGGCGGGGGGGCGATGGAATGCGGTGAAGCCATCTACCCATCGGTCCAAATTGCCACTATCGCAACGACTAGAATCGGAAAAAGGAGATGCCTGAAGCACTCATGGGTGTTAGCGCATACCAGTGGTCCTTGAGGCACTACTGGAGTGAGGCGGGCGAGATAGGCAAAATCCATCCGCCCAATCCGCCCAGGTGTACGGCATCGGATCGTTCGGGCTGATAGGGACGATGTTTTGATCAAGTTGCCGCTCCTGGTCGAATCGGTCATGGTGGCGACCGTGGCCTGGAGGGCGTTTTCACTTTGATGGAAATGTTGACCCCATCCTCCCGATCCACCAACAATGCAGGACTGGGCATTGTCTGGGCGGATGGGATGATGTTTTCAGCCCTTTTCTCTTGCCGTCGATAGCCATGGCGGTCCGGCAAGCGCAGCAGGGTCAAGCGGCTATTGGCAACTCGGGGAAGATGCGGGACGATGCTGGACTTGGCACAATTTGGGCGGCGCGGAAGTATTCGGCACCATCTTGCTTCGCAACAATTCTCCACCAGGTTTTTCCGGATTTCTGCTGCTGGAATCCCATCGAACCAAGTTCACGCCCAAACGTCACCATGCTGCCAGCATCGAATCCACGATGCCGGCACCACGCACGAAACGCCATGTAGAGGTCACGGGGGATATAGCCAGACCTGTCGGTCGAATGGTCAAGGCACTCGGCTGCGAACAATCGCTCCGGTGACAGCTCCTCCCTATACACCGCCATCGCTTGATCCGAAGACGTGGGGTTGTTAAACCTGTCGTTGGCACGCAGATCATACAGGCCGTCAACTGCCCATGCGATGATGCCCGGAATTTCCCCCAATAACGTCTTCGACAGGTGCGGGTCTCGCTCGGCCACGGCAAACATTCGGTTGAAGGTCAGCACGATCAGCCTTCTGAAAAATCCCTCGGTCGTGTCGTTACTTCGTGGCATGTTGTTCGTCGCTACCATCAGGCGCACATAGGGCTTTATCTTGTAAGACGGCTTGTGCTTCGGCGACACCTCGACCCGATCCCCGGCGACAATCGCTTTGACGTAGCCATCGCAAATGTTGGTCTTCTTGGGCAAGTCCGCCGACAGATTCACCAGCTTGCCGACCAACGTCGCGCGGACGTAGGGCATACCAAAGCGATCCAACATGGCCGCTTCACAGTTGACGGAGCCGATCATGCCTTCGATCACGTCGATCAGCACCGATTTCCCGTTTGCCCCTTCGCCCTTCAAGATGAGCATGACCTGAAGGCTGTTGTCAGCGACCATCAGGTATCCCAGCCACTGGCGAATGAAGGCGATTTTCTGAGGTCGATCCGCATCTGGTTCCCAAATGCTGTCGAGGAACCCCAAGAAGCGAGGGCAAGTGGCGTCGGCCTGATAGGCATGGTCGATACGATTTTGGAGCATGTGCGCTGGGCTATGCGCCTCAAGGGTTCGTGACGCCACGTTCAGCGTGCCGTTCTTGAAGGCGATGAAGTTCGGGTTTGGCGTCATCATGTCATTGTGCTGGACGTGGGCGATGCGCAGGATCTTGTCGATCTCGGAGATTTGGGCATTGGTGCCCATCGGACCGAGGTGCGCCAAGATGTTATTCCTGAGTTCGTCGTCTTCGACTTCCTCATACACCCCTTCACGATAGGCACGGACCGTGTCTCGTACCCCGATCAGGCTCGTGCTGAATTCGCTGGTCATGATCGAGCTGGCCAGGGTGGCATGGCCGACGTTCTTAACGTTGCAGTCCCATACCAGCAGATCGGTCGGGTGTTCGGCCAGCGTGGCGTCCGGGAGTACGCAACCACGGGTCGGGCACATACTAGATCCGTCAACTCGTGCTTGAGCGCAGGTATAGCACGGCGTTGTCGCCTGGCGACCGGATTCGATGTCAACGTCAAACTGAATCCGGTCGAAACCGGGCATGGCTTCATTGGCCTGGCTTACCACATCGGGGCCGTCGTCGAACCTGGCGAGCGTTTGATTAAAGCCGATTCGCAGCGCCGCCGTCGTCGGAGCAGTGGAGCTGCCGCTTATGTAATCTCGAATTGCGGGGCACTTCAATTGCAGCAGGGCAAGCGCAGTGCGTGAATAGAAGGTAACGGGGACCACGACGGCATTCGTTTCCGTGGTCGCCACCGTGGCTTCGGGCGTGGCGGTGTCGTCGCCACTGTCGATGGCGGGCAGGACGACCACGTCGGTCACGGGTTCCAGTTGAGACATTGGGTAGGACATTTCGTCCTCGAAAGCGGGAACGATGGACGCGCTGGACATGGTGGCCGATGTCGATGGTGCTTGCGCAATTGCGGTTTTGTTGATCATTGCAGAGATCCTTTCACAGCAATGGCGTTAGCGCCGTGGGTATTCGCGGTGATGAAGGCATCTAGATCAGCCTTGCGGTACATGGCCTTGCGGCCAATGGACACGTAGGGCAGTTGGTGACGACGACTGACGACCCATTGCGCCAGGGTTTGCGGAGCCAGTCCTAGGTAATGGGCTGCGTCCTTGCGGGAAAGGAGGGGGCCGGGCTGTTGCGTAGTGGAAGCGATTGGGGCAATGTTCATTGGTAAATTCCGAAGTACGGGCAATTCCGTGCTTGCAGTTTCCGCCAACCGACAAAAATGTTCGAGGGAATAAAAGAGGTGAATTATTTTCCCTGAAACGACCTCTTCGCGCTTTCAGCCTGATGCCTGATGATCTCCGCAGTCTCAAAGGTAAAGACGAGCGGAAGCGACTTCGACAAACGGTTTCCGTGAGCGTCCCGTTCTGTCAAATTGAAGGTTGGCTGGATAAGGGCTATACGCCGATCCGACCGTATGGATTTTCCCGTAAGCAACGTGAACAGTTTGAGGTCCATGTAGGGGACGAGATTTGTGCTTGCCCAGGATCTGACCTTCGTCGCAAAGTCACCTCCTACCACTGGCTTCGTATGCTTGCGCCATGCCCTTAGCCAATTTTTGAAGTCCGAATGAATCTGTTTATCGCTAGCACATAGGTTGAGCGTCAAGTGCGCAAAATCCCCGAAGATACCCTCATCAATCTTGAGCAATTCTTCATCGACCACAGAACGTGTGTCGGCTTCGATTCGATCTAAATTTTCGATGAGCCACTTCATTCTGTTGGTGGTCGTCAGCCTGACCGTCGTGGTGTCGGTGGGATGCGGTGCAGGATTGTAGCCCTTGCCAAAACCTAACGGTCGGAGCGGGGCACTCTTGATCTGATCAAAAAAAGGCGCCACTTCCGCCTTCATTTTTTTGGCCAGCATATGCTTTAGTTGGGTCCTATCTCGAATGATAGTTTCCCAATGGGTAAAATCTGGTGCGACTCGGGAATTCGGTGGGGTCAAAGCGGCATAGTTTTTCAAGTCAAACCATGCTAGATCGTCGACGGTGGCATAGGTGCTGCCCTTCTGTCGACCGGAACCTTTGACTTTTTCTGACATATCGATTCGCTCCAATATCGGTAATTCATTCACTCGGAGGAAGTGGCGGCAAACGATCAACAACCTTGCCCTGCGCCTGCATCGCTGCTGTCGCCGCTTCCATCGCAAGAGCTACCGGGCCAGTCTGCAAGTGTGCGTAAACGGACGTGGCCTGGCTGGTCTTGTGCCCGAGCATTTTACCAATGATAGGCAGACTGGTTCCTCCCATCGCCGCCCAGCTTCCCAGCGAGCGCCGCAAATCATGCAACCGCAAATCTTCAATTCCCGCGTCTGCCAGCAACGCCTTCCAATGCTTGTTCGGTGGCGACATGTAGCCGGTAGCGCTGTTGGCGGCAAAGACGTAAGGGCTTGCGGTCTTTTCGGCCGGGTCGTTTGCCATTTTGGGAGCATTGCCCATTCGTCGTACCAGCACTGTTCGAGCGGCATCGGTCAGCGGGATCGTCAATGGATTGCCATTTTTCGACACCTCGGTCGGGATCGTCAATATGGCTGCGTGAAAATTGATGTCCTGCCAGCGCATGCCAAGGACGTTGGCCCGTCGAGCACCTGTAAACAAGGAGAGCAGGATGAAGTCCTTGAAATCGACGTGGTCGATCTTGTCGATGGCGGCGAAGAAGCGGGGTAACTCGTCCCCAGTAAGGAAGCGCTCCCGGCTGTTTTCCTTGAACTTGTCGATGCCGGCGCAGGGGTTGGCGCCTGTATACAAGTGCCAGTCGATCATCTTGTTGAAGATGGCACGCAACAAAGCCAGTATCCGGTTCGACGTTCTTGCCCCGGTGCCATCCTTTGCATTCAGCAGCATCCGTCTGGTGTCGGCAGGTGAGATGGATGACAACTTGCGGGTCTCCCAATCGACCGTGCCAGCGGACTTGCTTCTCTCCTTCCCGTGCGTCTTCTTCTGACCGGCAGGAACGGTGCCCAGGTATCGGGCGAAATCGTCTTTCATGAGCTGAGCTGACCGCTTTTCATGGGCGAGGACATGATCGGAAAAATACCGGTCGAACGCCTGGCGTAGCGTCATTTCCTGTTCCTTCAGTTGCCGAACGGTCCGGGCATTGGCTGCCGGGTCCACGCTTTTGTCCATCGACGCATTTACCGCATCGGCAAGCTTCCTGGCCATGCGCACATTGAGTTCGGCACTGTTGCCGATCAGCGAGAGCGGATCCGTTCCAGTCGGAAGATCCCTGGCGTCGGATAGGGTAGGGGAAAACCGGCCCAGAACAATTCGCTTAGGCTTGCCGTCAAATTTTCGGTAAATCTGGAAGGTCTTGGTACCGCTGGCCAAAACATCGAGGCACAAGCCCCGTGTTTGCGTGTCGATGCAGTAGGTTCGTCCGCTTGATGGTGGCACAACCGCTGTGAGCGCTGATTTTGTAAAACTAAATTTTTCGGATGCCATGCTATGTGCTACCTCTGTGCTACCGCGTTGATCAATTTCCGTCTAATTCGGGTAGCACAAGGATAACGATCATTTTTGAATAGATCAATGAAATCAATCACTAAGTATGATTGACTATTTGCATGTATGCATAGAGTCTGTGACTTCTAAGCTGAGGGTCACAGGTTCGATTCCTGTTGGGCAGGCCAATCAACGGTAGCAGCATGCGAGGTTTTTTCCGGCTGCCGCCGCCAACCCACTACTCGGGAGCAGGCGTGCGCAAGCCAGATAGGACGAGGCAATCATGCAGGAAGTAAGCAATTTGGGTGAGCTCGCTCCCGAATGGGCCGGTGGGCTTGCTTCGGCCGTTGGTGGCTACATATTCGGAACATTGTTCTTGGCTTTGCTGTGTGGTTTCATCTTCCTCGTACTGGCGATCTTGGCGTGTGTGGTCCTGTTTCGCAAAGGACTGCTCAGGCGCGAGGAATCGTCATGGAACACGCTCGCGAAGATCAGCTACCTGCTCATCTTGATTTGCCTGCCCACAGCCGGTGCCGCACTGGGCGCCGCATACAGCACACACCGTTCGGCCAACGCGCTGCTGGACGATGCGATGCGGCCCGCGCTGACCAGTCGCATGCCACTCGTGCGCGCATATTTGAACACGCAGCTGGCTTCGTATCGGCCGGACGGCATCTTCCGCGCGCAGGATTTGGCTAAGACATTCATCAGGGACCTCAGGTATCGACCCCAATCGGACCGAATGTGGGAGCCAATCCACCGGACTTAACGGGTCG
>NZ_PXWF02000273.1 GCF_003011895.2 Massilia glaciei
TTCAGATCGGTCTCCATCCGCTCTTCATACCCGGGCGAGCGGGGTTTGTCGAGCTTTGCTAGTCAACTACATGATTCTTTTGGAAAATGGTCGCAGCGGGAATTTACAGTGGCAACCCATCCGTTGGCAAAGCGAAACCAGGGCAAGAGATTTTTTTCGAGGCCTTTTGCGAAAATTTCTCTGACCCTGCTTTCGCGGCCCCACTGGGAGGGCCCTACAGGGTACAGACCCCTGTTTCACGGAAACGTAGGCGACTAAAGGCGGTTTCCCTGATATCCGTGGCGCCGGCAACTAGCTGAGGCGCATGTCGGGATCGGCGACTTCCTGCAGAAAATGATCGACCAGGGCGTTAGCCGCCCTCAGACCATCTCGCTTCGAAAGCAATACCAAGGGAGATTTATTTTTGCATTTGCGCGATAGCCAAAACGATCTCGGTCAATTGCTTGATCTACATCAGTTGTTGTAATGAGGATGAGCACTACCTTCAACCAAGCCCAATCAACTTAGAGAGTCATCCATGGACGCACAGCACTTTTCGCATTTTGTAGAAAGCCTTGTGGAGTGGATTGCGAACGCGCCCTTATACATTGAGCCGACCGTGTCGCCCGAAGACAAGCCTGTGCGGTCGGGGTTTAACAACCGGATCGCTGCCGTAAAGCGGGTCGAGAGCCGACTGGCGGTTTTTTGTACCGCACGCGCCCGCAACGAATTGCCTGACGACGATGCCGACTTCGAGCCGCTCGAAGGACTGCCCGAAGTAGCCGAAAAAAAGGAGGCGGCTACAGCGGATGAGGACGAGGGCGACGACGGGCCGGCGCCCGACAAGCGAGTGGCAAGACCCTGACGGGCCGTTCGTCCGGCGCCAACTTCTTCGGTGACCGAAAAGCGTGCGATAGCTCAGATAAAAACTGCGGCAAAACTGCTGCAAGAGCACGCACGGCGCGACCGCCCGTCCTGTTCAATTGGGCCTCTTGAAGCGACGCCCCTGTTGCCCCCGATTAGCCCCCGATCGCCCGCGCGCCAAAGCCGCTTTCGGCGCCCCACACGGCGCTCGCCCGCGTCAACAGCACCGCCTCGCCGTCGGCGAGCCAGCCGTCGGCATCGGCGATCTGCCACATGGCTTTCAACAACTGGCGCCGCATGTCGGGATGGGCGATCTCCTGCAGCAAATGATCGACCATGGCGTTGTCGATCTGGACGAACCCGTGCGTGGCCGATGTGAGCAAGTCCTGGCACAGGTCCTGCAGCAACTGCTGGAACGCCCCGTCGTCGAGATCGACGTAGTTGAGGATGCCGGAACGGTTCATCGCGGCGAGCTCGCTCTGGGCGAGGTTGCCATCCGATACCATCATCAGGGCCAGGATGCGTCCCGCCGCATGGGGACTGTCGATTTCGTACGCGCGCATAATTTCTTCCTTTTGCAATGAATTGATCAACATTGCAGCCGGGTGGGCTCCGGCTGACCGGCCACACCCCGGCTGTGTGATGGAAGGATCATAGGGCGCGCCGTGAGCTCGCACAATTCGATTGTTTAACGCTAAATCATCGGTTTACTCGATGTGTTTGGTTGTGGCGCGGCCGTTGCGCTCGCCGAGCTGGTCGACTACCGCCGCGGCGATGTAGGGACACAAGTCGATCCGGTTCGACGCATGCGCAACCGTATTGCAACTGCGGATGTCGACTACGCCGGCCCCGGCCAGCACGGCGGACGCATCGGGCGCGAACAAGGCGTGCACGGCCACGCAGACCGGCGCCACCATCCCGGCCGCGCGCAGGGCGCCGGCCGCCGCCGCCATGGTGCGCGCGGTCGAAATGATGTCGTCGACCAGCACCGGGGGGTGCCCGAGCCAGGCCGACACGTTCGGCAACGACACCGCGACGGCATGGTCGCCGCTGCGCGTTTTTTGCAAGATCACATGGGGGCAGCCGGCCGCGGCGGCCACCTCGGCCACCCATTGCTCGCTTTCGGCGTCGGGCCCCACCAGCAGCGGGCGCGCGATGGTCGCCGCGATCTACTTTGCCAGCGCTGGTGCCGCGCGCACGACCCGGGTGTCGACGCCATAGATGTCGGACAGCGCGTGGTGCCGGTGCAGATGGGGATCGACCGTCACCAGCCAGTCGCAGCAACTGCTGAGCAATCGCGCGAAATGCGCCGACGTGATGCCGTCCCCGGGTTCGAAGTGCGCATCCTGGCGCATGTAGGGCAGGTAGGGGATGACCAGTCCCACGCTGCGCGCGCCGAGTTCGCGCGCGATCGACGCGCTCAGGTAAAGCGCCATGATTTTATCGTCCGGCCGCTCGAGCGCGCAGGCGATGACGACGTCGCGCCCGGCCACGGGCGTGCGGAAGACCGGATTGGATTCGCCATCCGGAAACTGGTGCACGTGCAGCGCGCCCGGCTCGCTGGCGAGCGCGCGTCCCAGGGCGGCGCCAAAATCGGTGGCGCCGGGCATGGCGCATAGAAGCGGTTTATGCATTGTCAATCCTGTATCGAGATCAATTGTGCCTGCGCTTCGGCATAGGCGCGCGCGTGGGCCAGCTCGCCCGGCGAGTCGGCATGGATCGTCAGCAATGACTGGCCGGGCGCCACCTCGGTGCCGAGCGGCGCGTGGAAGGCGACCCCGGCCGCCGGGGACTTGGGCGCGCCGGCCAGTTTGGCCACCCCGGCCAGGCGCCGGTTGTCAACCGCCACCACCCGTCCCGACTGGCGCGCGCAGATGTCGTGCGTGTGTCTGGCCCTGGGCGGCACGCGCATGCCGCCCTGTGCCTCGCAGATCGCCTCGAACTTGCGCCACGCGCTGCCGTTGTCGAGCACCTGTTGCGCCAGCATCCGGCCCGCGCCCGGGGCCGCCCTGCCGCCCAGTTCGAGCACCGCGCCGGCCAGCGTCAGGGCGCGCTGGCGCAGGTCGTCGGGCGCGCCCGGCGCGTTCTGCAGCACGGCGAGCACATCGAAGGCCTCCAGCGCCGGCCCGATGCCGCGCCCGACAGGCTGGCTGCCATCGGTGACGATGGTGCGCACCGCCAGTCCGAGCGCGGCGCCGACCGTGACCAGCTTGGCGCCGAGCGCGGCGGCGGCCTCGGGCGAGCGGATCTTCGCGCTGTCGCCGACCGGCAGGTCGATCAGCACCCGGTTCGACCCGGCCGCGATTTTCTTGGACAGCACCGATGCGACCAGCAAACCGTCGCTGTCGAGGTCGAGCGGCCGTTCGACCCGGATCAGCAGGTCGTCGGCCGGGCTGAGGTTGACCGCGCCGCCCCAGACGATGCAGCCGCTTTCGCGCTCGACCACGCGGCGCATGGTCGCCAGGTCGAGGCGGACCGGGGCCAGCGTCTCCATGGTGTCGGCCGAACCGGCCGGCGAGGTGATCGCGCGCGACGAAGTCTTGGGGATCAGCAGGCCGCAGGCGGCCACGATCGGCACCACCAGCAATGTGGTGCGGTTGCCCGGCAGGCCACCCACGCAATGCTTGTCGACCACGATGTCGGCATTCCAGCGCAGGCGCTGGCCGGCGTCGATCATGGCGCCGGTCAGCGCGACCATCTCGGCCAAGTCGAGCCGCGCGCCCGAACAGGCGGTGATCAGCGCGGCCAGTTCGATGTCGCGGTAGCGTCCCGCGACGATGTCGCCGACGATCCCGGCCACGCCCTCGGGTGTGAGCGGGCTGCCGAAAATCTTGGCACGCACGGCCGAAAACGACCGCGTCGGGGCCGGGTGCGCGACCCTGAGCTGGTCGCCGTCGGCGCCGCCCAGCGCGCGCCACGCCGCCTCCGACAGCCCGACCTCGTGCAATCCGATCAGGGACGGCTCCATCACGTGGAGGGTGGCGACGACGCGCCGCCCGCCGCGCCACACCTCCACCCGCGATTTCGCCTCGAAGCCTTCGAACTTGCACACGTGGCAGCCGCGCCGCATGTAGACGACCGGTTCGTCGCGGGTGTCGATGCCCAGCCGGCGCAAGGTCAGCGGCGCGAACGCGGTGGCGGGCAGGGGCGCTTGCCGGGTCACAGGGCGATCCGGTCGCGGTAGGTCGGCACGCGGCAGGGCCAGCGCAGCGTTTCCTCGATGCGCCGGCGCAGCGCGTCGGCCGCGTCCGGCTCGCCGTGGGTGATGAAGGTCTGTTTCGGGGCCCGCGTGAAGTGCGACAGCCAGCCGAGGATCTCGTCGGCGTCGGCGTGGCCCGACAGGTTGCTGATCTGCGCGACGCGCGCACGCAGCGGCACGTACTGGCCATGGATCTTGATCTCGCCCACGCCGGCGAGCATGGCCGCGCCGCGCGTGCCGCCGGCCTGGTAGCCGGCGAACAGGATCGTGTTGCGCGGGTCCGAGGCGAATGCCTTGAGGTGGTGCAGCACCCGCCCGCCGGTCGCCATCCCGCTCGCGGCGATGATCACCATTGGCATGTGGCGGTTGTTGAGCGCGATCGACTCCTCGACCGAATTGACGATCTTGGCGGCGTGGCACATCGATTCGCACTGGGCGGCGTCGAGCCGGTGGTCGGCGCGGTGCTTGTGGTAGATGCCGGTCGCGTTGACCGCCATCGGGCTGTTGAGGTAGACCGGCAGCAGGCGCGGGATGGCGCCGCTGCTTTTGAGCCGGTGCAGGTAGTACAGCATCTCCTGGGCGCGGCCGACGGCGAACGAGGGGATGATGGTCACGCCGCCGCGGGCGGCCGTCTCGCGGATGGTCTGGCCGATCAGGAGCTCGGGGTCGGCCGGATCGTGGCGCCGGTTGCCATAGGTCGATTCGAGCACCAGATAGTCGGTTTGCTCGACCACCGAGGGCGCGGGCATGAGCAGGTCGTGGGGGCGTCCAAGGTCGCCCGAAAACGTGATCTTGTGCTCGCCCCAGCGCATCGAGACGATGGCCGCGCCGAGTATGTGGCCGGCCCTGAGCAGCTCCACGCTCACGCCCGCGCACACCTCGACGCGGTGGTTGAAGGCGACCGGCGCGAAGTGCCCGAGCGAGCGGCGCGCGTCGTCCTCGGTGTACAGGGGCAGCGCCGGCGCGTGCTTCGAGATCCCATGGCGGTTGGCATAGTTTGCCTCCTCCTCCTGCAGATGTCCGCTGTCTGGCAATAGGATCGCGCACAGGTCGTACGTGGCTTCGCTGCAAATGATCTTGCCGCGGAAGCCGTCGCGCACGAGCAGGGGCAGGTAGCCGCTGTGGTCCAGGTGGGCGTGCGTGAGGACCACCGCGTCGAGCTCGTCCGGGCGGAACGGCAGGCCGGCCCAGTTGCGCAGGCGTAGCTCCTTGTAGCCCTGGAACAGGCCGCAGTCGACCAGCACCTTCCTCGATCCTTCCGTGAGCAGGTATTTCGAGCCGGTGACGGTGCCGGTGGCGCCGAGAAACTGGATATGCATGCGGTTCTCCTGGGATCGATCAAGGGCCGCACGGCGAAATGGAGGCGGGTCAGTTGAACTATGACAAGAGTTTTACGCAAAAACGTTGACGTGCATCAAATATGTTGGGGCGGATCAAGATGGGGCGGACGAACGGTCCGCCCCATCTCATGCGCGCATGGCCACCAGCCGGATCCGGATCTGCTTCTCGATCTCGATGATGGCGAACATGGCCACGCCGACCCCGACGATGAGCATGCCGTCGAGCAGCGGCACCGCCGCCGTCGAAAACACCGCCTGCAGCGGCGGCGCGTAGGTGACGGCGAACTGGGCGAGCGTGACGATGGCCACGGTGGTCCACACCGCCCTGGTGCCGCGCACCGCCCGCCAGGTCAGCGAGGTGCCGTAGATATTGCGGATGAAAAACAGGTGGAAGATCTCCATCACCACCAGCGTGTTGAGCGCCATGGTGCGCGCCAGTTCGAGCGGATAGCCGCGCCCGATGGCATAGCTGAAAATGCCGAACACCCCGCACAGGAACAGCACCGCGACGAGCCCGATGTGCCAGGCGAGGGTGGCGCCGATCAGCGACTCGTTGCGCGCGCGCGGGGCGCGCCGCATGGTGTTCTCTTCGGTCGGCTCGAACGCGAGCGCCACGCCGAGGGTGGAGGCGGTGATCAGGTTGATCCACAGGATCTGGATCGGGGTCACGGGCAGCGTCATGCCGAACAGCAGCGCGACGATGATCGTGGCGGCCTCGCCGGCGTTGGTGGGCAGGGTCCAGCTGATGACCTTCCGGATGTTGTCGTAGACGGTGCGCCCCTCGCGCACGGCGGCCACGATGGAGGCGAAATTGTCGTCGGCGAGCACCAGCTGGGACGCCTCCTTGGCCGCCTCGCTGCCTTTTTTTCCCATCGCAATGCCGGCGTCGGCGCGCTTGAGCGCGGGGGCGTCGTTGACGCCGTCGCCGGTCATCGCCACGGTCATCCCGTGCGCCTGCAGCGCCATGACGAGGCGCAGTTTGTGTTCGGGGCTGGTGCGCGCGAAGATGTCGCAGGCCAGCGCCGCCTCCTTCAGGGCCGGCTCGCCCATGGCGTCGAGGTCGGCGCCGGTCAGCACGGTGTCGTGGTTGCGCAGCCCGACCTGCTTGCCGATCGCGGCCGCGGTCCTCGCATGGTCGCCGGTGATCATCTTGACCCCGATGCCGGCGCCGCGGCACTCGGCGATCGCGGCGATCGCGTCGGGCCGGGGCGGGTCGATCATGCCGACCATGCCAAGCAGGGTCAGGCCGCCCTCGACGTCGGCGTGCGCGAGCGCCGCGTGCTGCGGCGGCGCCGCCCGCGTCGCGAAGGCCAGCACGCGCTGGCCGAGCGAGGCGATGGCCTCGCCCCTGTCGTTCCAGTAGTCGATGTCGAGCGCCTCGCTGGCGCCGCCGGCGGCGCGCTGGCTGTCGCACATGCCCAGCACGCGCTCGGGCGCGCCCTTGAGGAACACCGCCGCCCGGCGCGCCGGATCGTGGTGCAGGGTCGCCATGAAGCGGTGGCGGGCGTCGAAGGCGATGGCGTCGGTGCGGTTCCAGGCCTGGCGCTCGCCATGGAAGTCGAGCCCGACCTTGCCCGCGAAGGCCAGCAGGGCGCCCTCCATCGGGTCGCCCTCGACCGCCCAGCCGGCGTCGCCGCGGCGCAGTGCCGCGTCGTTGCACAGGGCCGCCGCGCGCGCCAGCTCGGCGAGTATCGCGTGCTCGCCGGCGTCGACCTCGTCCCGGCCCAGCCGCACCACGCCGGTCGGCGCGTAGCCGTCGCCCTCGAGGCTGAACACATGCTGGTGCGTCACGACCGAGGCGACCATCATCTCGTTGCGCGTGAGCGTGCCGGTCTTGTCGGTGCAGATGACGGAGACCGAGCCGAGCGTCTCGATCGCGGGCAGGCGCCGGATGATCGCGTTGCGCTTGGCCATCGACTGCACGCCGATGGCGAGCGTGATCGTCAGCACCGCCGGCAGGCCCTCCGGAATGGCCGCCACCGACAGGCCCACCACGGCCATGAACATCTCGGCGAAATCGCGCTGGCCGACAAAATAGCCGAACACCAGCAGCAGCGCGGCGACCAGCAGGATCAGCGCCGTGAGCCACTTGGAGAGCACCCCCATTTGCTGCACCAGCGGGGTGGTGAGCACCTCCACTTGCGACAGCATCGCGCCGATGCGCCCGATCTCGGTTTGCGCGCCGGTCGCGACCACCACGCC
This sequence comes from Massilia glaciei, assembly GCF_003011895.2. GTDB lineage: Bacteria > Pseudomonadota > Gammaproteobacteria > Burkholderiales > Burkholderiaceae_D > Telluria_A > Telluria_A glaciei. The sequence goes on from NZ_PXWF02000273.1 coordinate 7,585, forward strand.
GCTGCCCTGGCCGGTGGCGACGATGGTGCCCGAGAACGCCATGCAGCTGCGGTCCCCGAGCGCCGCATTGGCGGCCACGCAGCCGCATTGCTTGTCGACGGTCGACGATTCTCCCGTCAGGATCGCCTCCTGCACCGTCAGGCCATGCGCTGTGAGCAGGCGCAGGTCGGCCGGCACCTTGTCGCCCGCTTCGAGCAGCACGATGTCGCCGGGCACGAGCGCCTCGCCGGCGACGGTGAAGCGCCCGCCGCCGCGCATCACGGCGGCCTGCGGCGCGAGCATCTGGCGGATCGCGCTGAGCGCCTTTTCGGTCTTGCCCTCCTGGATGAAGCCGATGACGGCGTTGACGATCACGACCGCCAGGATCACGGCGCTGTCGAGCCAGTGCCGCAGCAGGGCGGTGATGACGACGCAGCCGAGCAAGACATAGATCAGCAGGTTGTCGAAGTGCCGCAGGAAGGCGAGCACGCGGCTAGGCTTGGGCGGCTCGGGCACGCGGTTCGGACCGTACTTCGCGCTCCGGTCCGCCACCTCCCGCGCGCCGAGGCCGCCGGGCGTGCCTTGCAAGGCCTCGAGCACCTCGGCGCCGCTCTTGGCGTGCCAGGGCGGCGGGGCGGCGGCACTCATGGCGTGATCGCCACTTTCAGCACCCCGTCGCGCTGGTTGGCGAACAGCTCGTAGGCTTGCTCGATCTGATCGAGCTTGAAGCGGTGGGTCACCATCGATTCGAGCTTGACGCACCCGGACGCGACGACATTCATCAGGCGCCGCATGCGTTCCTTGCCGCCCGGGCAAAGCGTGGTCACGATCCGGTGGTCGCCCAGGCCGGCCGCGAAGGCATCGAGCGGCAGCGAGAGCTTGCCCGAGTACACGCCAAGGCTCGACAGCGTCCCGCCCGGCTTGAGCGCGCGCAGGCATTGCTCGAACGTGGCCTGGGTCCCCAGCGCCTCGATCGCGACATCGACCCCGCGCCCTTGCGTGAGGCGCATGATCTCGGTGACCGGATCGGTCTTGGTGTAGTCGATCGTGACGTCGGCGCCGAGCGTTTTGGACACGTCGAGCCGCGCCTGCACCCCGTCGACCGCGATGATCAGGCTGGCGCCGCGCAGTTTGGCGCCGGCCGTCGCGCACAGGCCGATCGGCCCCTGGGCGAAGATGACGACGGTGTCGCCGATCCTGATGCCGCCGCTTTCGGCGCCGCCGAAGCCGGTGCTCATGATGTCCGGACACATCAAAACCTGTTCATCGGTGAGGCCGTCGGGAATCGGTTCGAGATTGCCCATCGCGTTCGGCACCAGCAAATACTCGGCCTGGCAGCCGTCGATGGTGTTGCCGAAGCGCCAGCCGCCGGCGGCCTTGCCGCCGCATTGGGACTGGTGTCCGTCGAGGCAGGTGTGGCATTGGCCGCAGGGTGTGATGGCGCCCACGACCACGCGCTGGCCCACGGCGTAGCCCTCGACGCCGGCGCCGATCTCGGCGATGACGCCGACCGGCTCGTGGCCGATGGTCAGGCCGGGGGCGACCGGATACTCGCCTTTGAGGATATGCACATCGGTGCCGCAAATCGTGGTCGTGGTTATTTTCACGACGACGCTGCCCGGCCCGGCGACCGGCACCGGTTTGTCCGCGAGCGAAATCACCCCAGGCCTGCTATACACCGCCGCTTTCATTGTCCGCATTGCCCGCTCCATTTATTGATGTGAAAGGATCCATGGTACGCCGCAACGCGTCGCCAAACGCCCTGTTGTGGCGCTCGCCATGCCGAATTTCATTCGATCGGAAAAGATTGATATGCATCAAAGATGCGTATCGGCGGCCGGCCATATGATGCACCCGCCGCAAACACCTACAGCGGCCGCGCGACCCCCCTCACTTCGACGCTGGCGCCGTCGCGCACGTCGGTCGACGGGTAGACGATCACGCGCGCGCCCTCGGAAAGCCCGGCCTGCACCCAGGCCTCGCTTTCGTTCCTGCCACCAAGCCGCACCGGCGTCAGCCGCGCCCGTCCATCGCGTACCGCGTAGACCGCCATGTCGCCCGCAGGCGTGACCTGGCCGCCCGGCAGCGGAAAGACGGCGCTGACCGGCACCTTGCGCACCTTGTCGGCGCGAAAGGTCAGGATCCGCACGTTGACCCGGTAGCCGACGCCGAGAGCGCCGGTCTGCGCGGGCGGGTCAATGATGTCGATCAGCACGTTGACCCGCTGCTCCTCGACGCCGAGCGCCGATATCTTGGTGAACGCGGCCGGCTCGACCCGCCGCACGCGCCCCCGCAGCACCGGGCCGCCCCAGCGGTCGATGCGCACCGGGCTGCCCGGGCGCGCGGGCAGGGCGTCGGCGGTGAGCAGTTCGGCCACCACCTTCATCTTGCGCGGGTCCCCCAGTTCGAGCAGCGGCGCGCCGAGCGGGACCACCGCCTCGCTCGTTTGCGCGACGCGCAGGACCTGGCCGTCGACCGGCGCGCGCACCAGGAAATTGCCGGCGCCGTCGCCGTGCTTGGCGGGATTGGCTGCATTGGCGCTCGCCTCCAACGCCGCGCGCGCCTGTTCGACCTCGTGGACCGCGATCTGGCGCTGGGCGAGGGCGCTCTCTTTCTCCTTTTGCGCGGCGCGCGCGGCGAGCTGCTCGCTTTCGAGCCGGCTCGGCGAGACGAAACCGGAGCGGGCCAGTTGCGCGGTGCGCTCGGCGTCGTGGCGCGCGCGCAGCAGCGCGATGTCGGCCGCATCGAGCGCGGCCTGGGCGCGCCGCACCTGCGCCTCGGCCGCGTTCAGGCGCGCCAGCAGCTCGCGCCGCGTGCGCGCGTCGAGCAAGGGCGGATAGGTCGGGCGCATGCTCGCCGCCACGGCGCCGGCGGCCACCCGGTCGCCCTCGCGCAGGACGATCCGGTTGACCAGCCCGGCCAGCGGCGCCGAGACCAGGTAGCGGTCGCGCAGGCGCGTCTTGCCGTCGTCCTCGACCGCCGTTTCGAAGCGCCCGACCGTGACGGTGGCCGCCTCGACGGGAATCGGCCGCGGCGCGAACGCCCATGCCAGCGCGGCGGCCAGGGCCGCGGCGGCCCCTGCGATGTGAAGTTTGCGGCGCGCGGGCATGTCACTCCCGGGTCTTGAGGACCGCGACCAGATCGAGATGGTCGATATGGCGGCGCACGACGAGGGCGCTGGCGACCCCGGCCGCCAGCACCGCCACCGCCGCCCAAGCGTAGGTGCGCGCCTGGAGCACGACCGGAAAATGCAGTTGGTCCGACTTGACCAGTTCGGCAACCAGGCCGACCAGCCCGCGCCCGAACAGCATGCCCAGCGGCAGCGCCACGGCGATCACGATCGCCATTTCGCCGAGCAGCATGGCCGACACCTCGGCGCGCGTGAACCCCAGCACGCGCAGGCTGGCCAGCTCCCAGGCGCGCTCCGACAGGGCGATGCGGGCGTTGTTGTAGACCACGCCGACGGCGATCACGCTGGCGAAGGCGGTGAGGATGGTGCTCATGATGCGCACATTGCGGGCGGTGATCTCCTGCATGTTTTGCAGCATGGTGTTCTTGCTCCAGGCGCCCGCCAGGCGCGGCATCGCCTTGCTCGCCTCGAGCACGCGCGCCTCCGACCCGGGCTCGACCGACAGCACGAAACCGGTGCTGAGGTCGCCCTCGGACAGCAGCCGGTTCAGCGCCCCGCGCTCGATATACGCGTTCAGGCCGAACATCTCCTTGACGGTCGCGCGCAAGGGCACCAGCAGGGTCCGCTGGCGCCCCTCGAGCACCTCGATCGTGACCAGGTCGCCAAGGCGCAGGCCGAGCTTGTCGGCGAGGCGGTCGGTGAGCACCAGGCCGCGCCCGGCCAGCAGGGTTTCTTGCTGCCCCATGTCGATCACACGGTAGAGTTCGGCGCGCCCGGCGTAGCCGCGCAGGATGGTCCGTTCGCGCCGCTGCGCGTTGCCAACATTGACGGTGACGAAGCGCAGCGACTCGACGCTGCGCACGCCCGGCAGGCGCCGCAGCGCGTGGCGCACGCTGTCGCTGACCGGGTCGGTGGTCCAGACGGTGACGTCGCCGCGCAGGCCGAGCGTGAACTGGTTGTCGACGACCATCTCTATGGCGTCGCGGAAGAAATTGCCCATGATGACGATCGCCACCGCCGCGGCGACCCCGGCCATGGCCAGCGAGGTGCGCGCGGGGCGCCGCTCCATGTTGCGCAGGACCATGCGCAGGGCCGGGCCGGCGCGTTCGATGCCCAGCCTGCCGAGCGCCGAGCGGTGGAAGTTGGGCGGCGCGGGCGGGCGCATCGCCTCGGCCGGGGCCAGCCGCGCCGTCGCCCGGATCGCGTGCAGGGTGCCGACACACGCCGTCAGGATCGCGATGCCGGCGCCGACGAGCAGCAGCGGCGGCGCGATCCGGTGCTCGAAGCGCGGAAAGTGGAAGGTCTCGGCGTACAGGCCGGTGAGCATGACGCCGAGTTGCTTGCCGACAAGGATGCCCAGCACCAGCCCGCCAAACACGATCGCGAGCACGAGCTTGAGGTAGTGGGCCGTGATGGCGGTGTTGCCGTAGCCGAGCGCCTTGAGCGTGGCGATCTGCTCGCGCTGGGTCGACACCAGCCGCGCCACCACCACATTGAGCAGGAAGGCGGCCACGCCGAGGAAGATCGCCGGCAGCATGGTGCCCATCACGCGCTGCTGCTTGATCTCGGCGTCGAGCATGGAATGCGACACCTGCGCCGGGCGCGCGAACACCTCGCGCCCGCCGTACGGCGCCACCAGCGCGGCGACGGCCCCGATGGTCCGCTCGGGAACGGCGCCGGGCGCGAGCTTGAACGCGGCGCGGTTGAAGGCGCCCTCCATGTTGTAGGCAGCCGCCAGCACGTCGCGGTCGACCCAGAAGATGCCGAAGCCGCGCGCATCGGGCATGCCCCACAGGCCGGCGAAGATGAACTCGGGCGACAGGGCGATCCCGACCACCACCAGCGTGCGCCGTTTGCCGTTGATCAGCGCGCGCAGCCGCGCGCCCGGGCGCAAGTTGCGCGCCTCGGCGAAGGCCTCGGAGACCAGGGCCTCGATCTCGCCGTCGGCGCGCGCCGCCACCTTGGCGCCTAGGGGCCGCCCGGCCGACAGCGTCAGCAGGTTCATGCGGTGCGGCTTGCGCTGGTCGAGTCCGATCAACTGGCCGATGACCGGGTCGGGCAGGCCCGGCAGCTCGACCCGCACCACCTGTTCGAGCGTGGTCTGGACGTCGGCCACGCCGGGCGCCGCGCGCAGCCGGGCCGCCAGCGACAGCGGGGCGTTCTTGACGCCGGCGAACAGGTCGGCGAAATGGGCCTCGGCATAAAAACGGTCGCGCGCGGCCTCGAGCGAGTCGACCGCCGACAGGCTCGTTAAAAAGCCGCCGATGCCGCTCGCGACGACCAGCGCGACCGTGATGGCCTGGCTCCACATGCGCGCCAGGTCGCGCACCAGCTTGCGGTCGAGCATCTTCATGGGCGCGCCCCCGGGCCTACCACGCCAGCTCCGACGGCGTCAGTTTGTGCGCGTTGGCCTCGACGCTCTGGATGCGGCCGTCGCCGAGCTTGACGACCCGGTCGGCCATGCCGGCGATGGCAGCGTTGTGGGTGATGACGACCGTTGTCGTGCCGAACCCGGCGTTGATGCGCGCGATGACCTCGAGCACCAGCTTGCCGGTCGCGTAGTCGAGCGCCCCGGTCGGCTCGTCGCACAGCAGCACGTCGGGCCGCTTGACGATGGCGCGCGCGATCGCCACGCGTTGCTGTTCGCCCCCGGACAGCTGGGCCGGAAAGTGCCGGCTGCGCGGGGCCAGGCCGACCAGGCCGACGGCCTCGTCGACGGGCATCGGATCGGGCGCGATGTCGGTCACGAGCGCGACGTTCTCGGCCACCGTGAGACTGGGAATGAGGTTGTAGAACTGGAACACGAAGCCCACATGGCGGCGCCGGAAGGCGGTCAGGTCGGCCTCGCCGGCGGCGCTGAGGTCCTGCGTTCCGAACAGCACCTGACCGGAGGTGGCGCTGTCGAGCCCGCCGAGGATGTTGAGCAGGGTCGATTTGCCGCTGCCCGAGGCCCCGAGCAGGACGATGAATTCGCCGCGCGCGATCTCGAGGTCGACCTCGCGCAGCGCGCGCACCTCGACCTCGCAGCTGGTGTAGGTCTTGCTGAGCCGGCGCACGCGGAACACCGGCAGGCGCATGACGTTTCCGTTTGCGCCGTGCGCGTTGCGGCCATTGGCGCCATTGCTGCCCATGCATTGCCCGTCATCCGATTCGAATAGCCAAGGGTAGACCTGCAAGCGCAGCGGGGCGCGAGCACGCTCATGTCGGCGCGTGGAACCGGCCCCGCCATCGATTGTCCAGCCGCGCCGACGTGATGCCGGAGGCGGCGCGAGGTCGCTGCCAAACGCTCAGCGGCATGCTTTTGCTACTACTTGGTAATATTCCGAAGAGCGGGGACAGGTGCGGATGTGGCTGCTGGCTGTTTGAAATAGTCGATCTCGACTGACAACGCATTGACAAGGTCGTGGCCACGCTCGAGCCGGTGGGCGGGGGGCGAATCGACGACACGGCAATGTGCCCGAAGGCTAATTGGGCATCGTCCCGATCGCGCCAACGGAAAGCCCCGGCCGTCGGCCGCCAAAAAAGCCGCGTTACGTCGGACTCATTTGTCTTGCCGCGCGTGGTCCGAAGGCAGGCGCGTCACGAGCACGGTGGCGATGCGGCGTTCGAAGACCTCGAGCGCCTCAAACTGGAGGCCGTCCACCTCGATCTTTTCGCCGGCCTGCGGCAGCGTGTTGAACCTTTCGAGCATGAAGCCTGCCAGGGAGGTGTATTCGTCGTCGTCGGACACCAGGGCATCGCTGTGCAGCACCTGCTGCAGATACAGCAAGTCGGCCGTGCCATCGACCTTCCACCGGCCGTCGCCGAGCACCTCGATGACAGGTTGCTCATCCTCGTCGGGAAACTCGCCGGCGATCGCCTCCAAGATGTCGATCGGCGTCACGAGGCCCTGGATGGTGCCGTATTCGTCGGCGATGAGGATCAATTGGCCGTGCGAGCGCTTCAAGGCGTCCATCACCTTCATCACGCCGACCGAGTCCGGCATGAAGATCGGTTCACGCACGCTGGTGAGCTCGATTTTTCCGTGGACCGACAGATCGGCGATCAGGTCCTTCGCCCGGGCCACCCCGACGATGTCGTCGAGCTGCCCCCGGCACAAGGGGAAAAAGCTGTGGGGTGTGTCCAATATCTGTTGCCGGACCGTCGCCGCGCTGGCATTGATATCGATCCAGGTCATGTCCGACCTGGTCGTCATGATCGACCTGATGGAGCGTTGCGACAGGCTCAGCACGCCGCTGACCATGTTGCGCTCCTCGGTGTCGAACGCGGACTCCTCGGCGGGCGCGGCGGCGCTCTCCGACTGCTCGCTGACCTCGTCCCTGGTCCTGTTTCCGAGCAAGCGCAATACGGCATCGGCCGTGCGCTCGCGCAAGGGAACATGCGCGTCCTTGTTGGCGAAATTTTTGCGGGCAAGCTGGTTGAAGAACTCGATGACGATGGAAAAACCGATCGCCGCGTACAAATACCCTTTTGGAATCTTGAATCCGATCCCCTCGGCCACCAGACTCAAACCGATCATCAACAGGAAGCTCAGGCACAGCACGACGACGGTGGGATGGGCGTTGACGAAACGGGTCAGCGGCTTCGAGGCGAAAATCATCACCGCCATCGAAATGACCACGGCGGCCATCATCACGCCAAGTTCATCGACCATGCCGACGGCGGTGATCACGGCGTCGAGCGAGAAGACGGCGTCGAGCACGATGATCTGGGCGATCACGGCGCCCAGGCTCGCGTACACCCGCGGGCCGCTGTGGACGTGGATTTTACCCTCGACCCGCTCGTGCAGCTCCATCGTCGCCTTGAACAACAGGAATACGCCGCCGAGCAGCAGAATCAGGTCGCGGCCGGATATCTCCTGTCCGAGCACCAAGAACAGCGGTTCGGTCAGCGTCACCATCCACGAGATCGTCGCCAGCAAGCCGAGGCGCATCAACATGGCCAGCGAGAGGCCGATCAGCCTGGCCTTGTCGCGCTGATGGGGGGGGACCTTCTCGGCCAGGATGGCGATGAAAATCAGATTGTCGATGCCCAAGACGATCTCGAGTACCACCAGTGTCAGCAAACCGACCCAGATATTCGGGTCAAAGAACCATTCCATTGAAAAAGCCTGTCGTGTTGTGAACGTGCGAAACGTGCTTTTTTAATAATCTCGCCGTGTGCCGGCCCGCACTGCTTGGCCTGGGCCGGCATGTTGGACGCGGCGCAATTATACCTTTCATATGGCTGGGAACGTCTTTTTGACGATGTGTTCACCGGGCGCGGCCAGTGCAGGGGCGGGGCCGTTCAGTCAGCGACGCCTGCCGTCCCGCTGCGCCCCAGCCAGTGCTTCAAGGTTTCGGACCAGGCGATGAGGGACGCGCCGACGAGGAGCGGATAGGCCGTGTCGAGGGCCGAGATGGGCGCAAAGTCGAACGCCCGCCGCAGTTCGGGAATGGCCAGGATGGCGGCGAGGGCGGCGCCGGTGCTTCCCAGCACCCACCACTGGGCCGGGTTGGGAATGCGCAGCAAGGCGAAGACATTGCGCGACGGTGAGCGGTTGACGACGATGCATGCCAGGTTGCCGGCCACGATGCAGGCGAACGCGATGGCCCTGGCCCGGTCCTCCGGCCAGCCCTCGCGCTGGCCCGTCAGGATCACGGCGGCAACGGCGGCGAGCAGGCCAAGTCCTTGCAGCAGCGCGAAGGCGACACTTTGCCGCCCGAACAGTCTCTCGTCCACGCGCCTTGGCGGGCGGCGCATGATGTCGTCCTCCGGCGCCTCCGCCACGAAGACGAGCGAGCATGCGGGATTGATGACCATTTCAAGGAACACGATGTGGATCGGCGCGAGCACGAGCGGGGTGCCGGCCAGCAGCGGCAGCAAGGTCATGCCGGCGATCGGCACGTGCACGGCCACGACATAGGTCAAGGCCTTGCGCAGATTGTCGTAGATCCGCCGCCCGAGCCGCACCGCCAGCACGATCGAGGCGAAGTCGTCGTCGAGCAGCACCAGCGATGCCGCCTCCCTGGCCACATCGGTGCCGCGCCCGCCCATGGCGATGCCGATGTGCGCGGCCTTGAGCGCCGGGGCGTCGTTGACGCCGTCGCCGGTCATCGCGACGATCTCGCCGCGCGCCTTGAACGAATTCACAAGCCGCAATTTTTGCTCGGGCGGGGTCCGCGCGAAGACATGCACATGCTCCACCGCGACGCCCAGTTGCGCGTAGCCGAGCATGGCGAGCTGCGCGCCCGTCATTACCGGTTCGGATGGCAAGCCGGCCTGCCGCGCGATCGCCTGCGCGGTTGCGGGAAAATCGCCGGTGATCATGGCCACGCGTATGCCGGCCCGGTGGCACTGCGCGACCGCCTCGGGGACGGGCGCGCGCAGCGGATCGGCAAGGCCCACCAGTCCAAGCCAGCTGAAGTCGAACCCGAGCGGATCGGCGGGCCAGGGCGGTCCCGCATGGGCGGCCTGGGCGACCGCGAGGACGCGCAGCCCCTGCGCCGCCAGCTCCCGCACCTGTGCCAGCAGCGCCGCCGCTTCCCCCTGCTCGAGCCGGCACAGCCGGATGATCGATTCCGGCGCGCCTTTGCTGGCGACGAGGTAACCGCCCGCGTCCGCGCACTGCCACACATGGGTCATTGCCATGAGCGCCGTCGTGAGGGGGTAGTCGTGGACCAGCGCGCGCGCGGCGCCGGCGGGGGCGTCGGGGAAAAGCGCCGCTTGGCAGCGGTGGAGCGCTTTTTCCATCAGATCGAAAGGGGGCGTTTCGCTGGCCAGCACGGCGTAATCGAGCAGCTTGCGGACCGCCTCCGGCGCCGGGCGCCGCTCGCCGAGCGCGAAGTGCCCGGCGCCGACGACGGCGGCCGCCACGGCCATGCGGTTTTGCGTGAGCGTGCCGGTCTTGTCGACGCACAGCACGGTCGCCGATCCGAGCGCTTCGATGACGGGCAGATGGCGCGTGAGCACATGTTGTTTGGACATGCTCCACGCGCCCAGGGCCATGTACACGGTCAGGATCACGACGAATTCCTCCGGCAACACGGACATCGCCAGCGTGATCCCGGCCAGCAGGGCGTTCAACCAATCGCCGCGCGTCCATCCGTACAGCACGAAGACCAGCGACGAGACGGCCGCGCCGATAAAAGCAAAACGCTTGACCAGCGCGCCGATTTCGCGCTGCAGCGCGCTTTTCTCCTGCGTGATCTGGTGCAGCGAGCGGCCGATCCGGCCCATCCGGGTGCGCTCGCCGGTGGCCGTCACGCGCGCCAGTCCGCCGCCTTGCACCACCATCGCCCCGGCCACCACGCAACCGTCGTTGGCGATCGCGCGATCCGGCGCCGGCGGCGCTTCGATGACGCGTTTGGACACCGCCAACGACTCCCCGGTCAGCAGCGACTCGTCGACCAGCAGTTCGTGGCATTCGATGAGCACGCCGTCGGCGCCGATCCGGTCGCCCTCCTCAAGGACGAGCAGATCGCCTTTGACGAGCTCGCGCCCGGCGATCCGCACGCGCTCACCATCGCGAACGACCAGAACGCGGGGGCTCGAGAGCTCGCGCAGCGCGTCGAGAACGCGCTCGGTCTTGCGCGCCGGGACGATCGTGGTCGCCATGGCGATCATGACAAAGCCGAGTAGCAGCAATGCGTCCGCGCGATCGCCGATCGCAAGGTAGATCGCCCCGGCGGCCATGAGCAGCAAAAACATCGGCTCGCGGACGACCTCGGAGACGATGCGCAGCGTGGTCCGTTTGGGCGGGGAGGGCAGTTCGTTGTAGCCGTCGCGCGCCAGTTGCCGGCGCGCCGCTACAGTCGACAGGCCGTGATCGGCTTCATCATCGCGCATGCGCTAGTGCATCATCAGCACGGGTACTGCCATCGATTGCAGCACCGTGCGCGTGGTGCCCCCCAGTATGAGTTCGCGGAAACGCGAATGGCCGTACGCGCCCATCACGACCAGGTCGGAGGACCAGTCGGCGGCCGCCGAGAGCAAGGCGTCGCCGACGCTGGTATCGATCGTTTGCGGTTTGACCCCGACCCGGACGCCGTGCCTCGCAAGGTAGAGCGCCACGTCGGCGCCCGGTTCGGCCCCGTGCGCATCGTAGGGTTCGCGTTCCGGATTGAACACGGCCACGTCGACTTGCCGCGCGCGGCGCAGCAATGGAAGCGCGCCGGCGACCGCGCGGGCCGCCGCCATGCCCGCGTTCCATGCGATCAGGACGCGCTGCCCGGGGTGGCCGACATGTCCGGCGGCGGGGATGATCAATGTCGGACGGCACCAATTGAGCACGACGTGCTCGGAAAAATCGGCCGCATATCTGGGGGCATCGGCCTGGTTGGACGATTGGCAGATCACGACCAGGTCGCAGTAGCGCGCCTGCAAGGTGAACCCGGGCCAGGCCTCGCCATCTTCAAGGCGCCGCTCGAACGAGGCCACGCCGATCCCTCGCGCTAGGGACTCGAACTGCTGGAGTGCCTTCTCGGCGGCTTGCCTGGACGCCTCGAGCTGGCTCGCCAGGCTTGGGTCGCTGATGTCGAACCCGCCGCCGACGTAGTAGATCAGCGGTGACGCATCGGTCAGTGCCAGTCCGATCAGATGTGCGCCGTGCGCCTGCGCGAGGCCGGCGGCGACGCCGACGCGCTCGGCCGCCTGCGGCGAGTCGTCCACATGGACCAGAATAGTTTTGTAAGACATCTCGCAACCCCCGTTGGGCAGAACGCGGGTCCATGTTAGGCGGCGCCCAAGGCTACGGCATGAGAGACGTCAATGATGCGGGCCCCGAAGCGGACAGGCCAACGACGCAATCCGGACCGCCCAGACGGATTTGCAGCCACTTTCCTTTAAATCCGACACGCTGCCAGTAGCCTGCGCATCGGATTGACCGCAGGACCGCGCCGAGGCCGCAAGCGGCAAGCGGCAATAGCCACGCCGGTCCACCCGAAGGGGATTACTTGCTGTTATTGACGGCGGCCAGCAATAGCTTGGTCGCCTCGGCGGGCGATATATTGGAGTTATGGAACTTGCTCACCACGCCAGTCACGGCTCCCTGCACCGGAATGCGCATTGAGGAGGAGGAACCGCTCACCATGCTGCCCGCCTTCATAGCCTGCTTGAGGTCGGCCATCGACTTCTTGCCGCAGTGGTCGAACCCTTCCATCGACACGTCCGTGCGCGCCGGCACCGAACCCTTGGCGATATTGAACTTCTCCTGGAAGCCCTTGTCCATCACCGCGCTGGCGAAATCGGACTGGCCGGCCATCCGCTTGTCGCTTGCCTTTACGAGCGCGAATTGGTCGGAACTGAAGATGAAGGTGCCATCCGTGCCCGGATACTGGGAGCACAGGTAGTCGACATTGGGCTTCATGTGTCCCTTGGCGAATTCCCCCTTGGCCCAGTCGCCCATGATCTGCATCGCGGCCTTCTTGTGGTAGACCATCGACGTGGCAAGATTCCAATTGCGGTTCGGGAAGTTGGGGTCGACCATGGTGCGCAGCTTTTTCATCTGCGAAAAAGCATTTTCCATCGTCTTGCTGCCCAGCGCCACCGGGTCGAGATCGACCAAGGCCTGCTTGTAGAACGTGGGGCCGCCAGCCGACATCACGGCGCTGTCGAAGATGATCGCCTCCTGCCACGGTTGGCCGCCGTGCGCCAGCGGAATGTAACCGGCCTTGCGGATCTTGTCGGCATGCGCCACCAGTTCGTCGAAGGTCGTCGGCACTTTCAGCTTGAGTTCGTCAAAGATGGCCTTGTTGGCCCAGATCCAGTTGGTGCGGTGGATGTTGACAGGCGCGGCCACCCACTTTCCCTTGTACTTGGAGAATTTTTGCAGAGGCAGCGGCACCACCTTGTCCCATCCTTCTTTACTGGCCACCAAGTCCACATTGCCGAGCAAGCCTTCCGCCGCATAGTCGCTGATGGCAAAACCAAGCAACTGCATCGCATCGGGCGAATTGCCCGGCGAGGCACTCGCGCGCAGCTTGGCCGGCGTCGGCTCGCCGCCGCCGCCGCCGATCGCGCTGTCCTTCCAGGCGAACCCACGTTTGGCGACATCATCCTTCAATATCTTAAGCGCGGCCGCCTCACCGCCCGATGTCCACCAGTGCACCACCTTCACCGATTTCTCATCCTGGGCATGGGCCGCGCCGGTGGCGCCCAGGGCGAACAGCAAGGCCGGCACCGCAATTTTCTTGTTAACACTCATCGTTCGTCTCCTCCTGAAAATCACATAAATGGCGCAGCGACAAGCCCGAACACGGTCCGTCCAATGCCACGCGCCTTCATATTGTTGTTGTCACTTGTGCCACTTCCCTTGCACAGGCGCCCGGCCTAAATATACTTGTTACTCATGGTTTCGTCATTTTCCTAATTGGAAATATCGAACGGTTTCGCAGTCTTTGGCCGGCAAATCCCGATCGACAACTGACCGTCGGTCAGTCAATAATTCACATGAAATGACCGATGGTCAGTTAATGAAGGTCGAACATGGCAAGGCAACAAGATCTTAAAGGGCAGTGGGCACTGGTGACGAGCGCCTCGAGTGGATTCGGGGTCGACTTCGCGCACCTGCTGGCAGAGCGCGGCGCCAACCTGGTGCTGGCCGCGCGCTCGGCCGGCCCGATGGAGGCGTTGGCGGCGCTGCTGCGCGCCACCCATGGCGTGCGCACCCATGTGGTGGCGATCGAACTGGCCCGCGGCGGGGTGGGCGTCGAGCTCAAGGACCGGCTCGACAAGGAGGGCATCGACGTCGAGATACTGGTCAACAACGCCGGTTACGGCGTCTTCGGCCCATTCATGGAGCAGCCGCTGGCGCGCACGCTCGACATGATGCAGTTGAACATGGCGTCGCTGACCGAACTGACGCACGCGTTCGAAAGCCCGATGGCGGCGCGCGGCAGCGGCAAGATATTGCTGGTGGCAAGCATAGGCGCGATCCAGGCCACGCCGACCTACGCGGCCTACAGCGCCACCAAGGCATTCGTGCTGCTGTTCGGCGAGGCGCTCCACGAAGAATTGAAGGGCCGCGGCGTGACGGTGACGGTGCTGTCGCCCGGAATCACCGCCACCGGCTTCCTGGCGGTCCCGGGCCAGCGCGCCACCCTGTACCAGCGCATGGTCATGATGCAAAGCCGGCCGGTGGCGCGCATCGGCTTGCAGGCCTTATACTCCGGGCGGACGTCGATCGTGCCCGGCTGGCTCAACGCCTTGACGGCGTGGTCGAACCGGCTGATGCCGCGCATGGTCCAGCGCAAGGTCGCCACGGCGCTGATGAAAAACTGAACCGGAAAGGAACGCATGGGCCGCAACGCCATGTCGGACGAGGAAAAAGAGGGCCGGCGCCGCGTGCTGCTGGCGGCCGCGCACCGCCTGTACCGCGAGCGCGGCGTGCTGCCCCCGGTGGCCGACATCGCCACCGCGGCCGGTCTGGCCAAGGGCACGGTCTATCTCTATTTCCGGACCAAGGAGAAAATCTTTGTCGCGCTGCTCGAGGATGCGTTAGGCTCCTTGTTCGCGCGCCTGCTTCCCGCGCTCGATCGGTTGCCGCGCGGCGGGCGCGACACCGCCAAGGCGTTCGCCGACCACTACGTGCGCCTGATCGCCGACAGCGCCGACCTGCTGCCGCTGGCGGCCCTGGCCAACGCGGTGCTCGAGCAAAACCTGCCGGTCGAGCCGATGCGCCGCTTCAAGACCGGGCTCGCGCGCGCGCTCGGCCAGGCCGGACGCCACCTGGAGCAGCGCACCGGCCTCGCGCCCGGGGGCAGCGGCGAGACCTTGCTGCTGCATACGTATTCGCTCACGCTCGGCTTGTGGCAGGCGCTGTCGTATCCCGAACCGCTGCGCGCCCTGTTGCAGGAGGAGTCGCTGCGTGGCCTGGCGCGCGATTTCGAGCCCGAGTTGCACATCGGCGTGCACCGGCTGTGGCTCGGGTATTTCGCGGCGTGACTATTCGTTTTTGAATAGCCCAGCCTGCGCTATTCAAAAATGAATGGCGTATTCAGCCCTCCACGAGATTCGCGCACGGTTTTTGCTGCATGAAGCACTCGAGGTTGTGCAGCGTCACCTGCGCGATTTCGCGCATCGCCTCGACCGTGAAGAATCCCTGGTGGCCCGTCACGAGCACATTCGGAAACGTCATCAGGCGCTGGAACACGTCGTCGCCGATGATGTCGGCCGAGCGGTCTTGGAAGAACAGTTCGCTCTCCTGCTCGTAGACGTCGATCGCCAAGCCGCCCAGCCGGTGCGACTTGAGCGCCGCGATGACCGCCACGGTGTCGACCAGGCCGCCCCTCGACGTGTTGATGAGCATCGCCCCGGGCTTCATGCGCGCGAGCGCGGCGGCGTCAATCATGTGCAGGGTTGCCGGTGTCAGAGGACAGTGCAAGGAGACGTAATCGGATGCCGCAAGCAGCTCGGGGAGGGGCGCGACCGCGCCGTGCGCGCCAAACTGGTCGGGCGCGGCCGGGTCGGAACCGATGACGGTGCAGCCGAAACCCTTAAAAATGCGGGCGGCGGCCATGCCGATCTTGCCCAGCCCGACCAAGCCGACGGTTTTGCCGTGAAGGTTGCTGCCGAGTAGACCATCGAGAGAGAAATTGCCGTCGCGCACGCGCAGCCAGGCCCGGTGGGTGTGCCGGTTCAGTGTGAGGATCAGCGCGAGCGTGTGTTCGGCTACCGCCTCGGGCGAGTACGCGGGCACGCGGGCGACAAACAGGCCGAGCTTGGCCGCGCTGGCCGTGTCGAGGTTGTTGAATCCGGCGCAGCGCAGCAGCACCGCGCGCACGCCGAGGCCCGCCAGCGCCCCTAGGACTGTGGCGTCGAGTTTGTCGTTCACAAACACGCACACCGCGGCGCAGCCGGCGGCGAGGCTGGTCGACTGCGCCGCGAGCGCCTCCGTGAAGTAGACCAGCTCCACCTTGTCGGCGGCCGCGCCGAAGGCCTCGTCAAGGAAGAGGCGGTCGTAAGGCTGTGCGCTAAAAACGGCAATTTTCATAGTTTGTGGTGAACTTCGCTGTGGCGCCGAGACCGGGCCGGGCGAACATTGTCGCACGGCGCCCCTGTTCGGCAGCGCGCGGGCCGCGCGTCACCGGGCGGGCAAGTCTGAACCGTTGGCCGGCGGCGCAGTCATACCATTGGTGCGCAGATGGCCGGCCGGCGTGTCGGGCTGCGCCAAGGGCCACGACTGCCGGCAAAGGAAGATCCATGGAACGCCGCAAAATGGTGCCGTCTCGGCGCAAATTTCTACTCGACGCCGTCGGCCTCGCCGCGGCGGCCGGTTTCGTATCGGCCTGCGTCGACACCAGTCCCTTGAGCACGGTGCCGGAGCGCGACCGCCTGCGCCTGCAGATCGAGACCGATTTTTTCAGGGAGCTTCAGCGCCTCCGGCAGGTCGCGCCGGCGAGCGCGGGCCTCATCGCCGACGCGATCGGTGTGATGATGTTCCCCACCGTCGTCAACAGCAACCCCGTGCTCGGCGAGCAGTCCGGCATGGGGGCATTGCGGGTGGCAAACGTGTTCACGGAATACTACCTGCTCAGCGTCATCGGCGCGGCCGGGCGCCAGCCGCCGACCCGCAGCTATCTTTTTTTGTTCACCACGTTGGCCAGCCTCAACCGCTTCCGCGCAAGCGACCCCGGGGCCGAATTCGACCAGCTCTCGCAGCTGACCATTGGCGCCGACGGGCGCGTCGCCAGCGCGGCGCCGGGCGCGCCCTTGCTGTGGCTCGGTTGGGAGGGCGACCGCATCTTGCCCTTGTCGGCGCAGCCGGCGTTCAGCGTCGCTGCGCTGCCGCTCTGAGCCGGGGCGGAGCACGCCATGTTCTTCGAAAGTTGACATCGGCCATGCGCGCGCAGCGCGTCACCTCCGGCGACCTATACGGCGCGCAGCGCGAGCGCGGCTGCACCGGGCCCGAGCGGGTCCTCGCCGTCGTGCTCGAGGCCGATGGCAGCCCCTAGCTCCTGGACTAGCTCTTGGACTAGCTCTTCTTGCCGCTGTTTTTCTCGTAGATCGCGATCAGGATCAAGCCATAGGCGACGACGCGCGTCAGATAGAACAGCGGCGCGCCCTCGCTTTCGGGCGACGACAATCCGAGCATGACCCTGGTCACCGCCTCGAGCGCGAACGAGGCGGCGAAGTACAGGAAGAAGCGGTCCTTGCTGCTTCTCCAATAGCGCAGGAAGAACAGACTGACCACAATCGATCCCATGGCGATGGCGCCCGAAATCATCGCATGCAGAACCATTATTCATCCTCCAGAATCAGGCCATAGAGGAGCGGCAAAAGCGCGCCCAGCGCGGCCAGCAGGCGCCAGGTGGACAGGTCGGTCGCCGGCAACATGAGGCGGTCGATCATCAATATCAAGTTGTTGATGAACAAGCCCGCGAAGCACAGTCCGCTCCACAGCAGCAGCCGGTATTTGGATTGGTAATAACTGCGCAGTATCAGGCAGGCGCAGGCGAGGGCGGTCAGAGCGCACAGCGCGTAGATTGTTGCGGCCATATCAGGGGTCCTTGCGCCATACAAAGGCGTTGGCGAAGGCCTGGGCCTTCTTGTCGGTTCTTGAATGAATGAGGTTGGTGACATCGACCAGATTTTTCGCGTAGGTCGCCGTCAGGCGGTCGATGATCTCTCCGAGTTCCTCAGAATTGGGTTTGTAGGCATAGGCAAGCAGGTCCGCCCTCCGGTCGGCCGATTCGAGCACGCCGGCGCCGCATAGCTGGGCCAGCAAGACGGTCGCGACTTTCTCGCTCACGTAGAGGCGCTGCGACAGGCGCTTGCTGTCCCACGGCGCGCTCGCCTCGTTGCGCAACAACAGCATCGCCTCGAGGTAGGGAACGGAATGGATGCTGACGAGGATGAAGCGCTTCACGTCGTCAGGGATGGCGCTTGTACTCATGGCGGGCCGGGGCGCAGGTGAGGCGCGATATGGCGCGTGATGGGGCCCCCGATCGGACGCGCCATGGGCAGCGCGACGGCACGCCGCAGTGGCGGCGCGGCGGCGTTGGCGGCCATCAAGCGCACGCGGCGCCGAAAATTTTCCGTTTTAATTACCATGTTCTATTGGATTTCCCCATCGACCGCAGGGGGCGCACGGCATCGATGGGTGGTGCTGGGGAGTGGAACGTGGGTCAAGAATATACGTTTGCAACTTTCATTGCAAACCGCAAATCCAACCGTGCCCGGTCCAAACGCGGCCCCGCCGCAACGCGCGCGCCGCGCTAAGTATTGGCTAAGTGATTTCCTATATCATTGCTGTGCGGGCTCCTCACAACGTCGCCGCGCACCACCGCGTCCATCATGTCAAAAGGGGTCCCATTGCATCATCCACAGCGCGCACTGCACAGTTCACTCCGGCAAGGCCGGCGCCGCGCCGAAGCCGCCGCTGCCCGCGCCCGCGCAGGCCTTCGACCGCGCGTGGGAGCGCCGGCATGAGGGTGCTCCTGGTCGAAGACGATCCCATGATCGGCAGCGTCGTGCAGCAGGAATTGCGCGACGCCAGTTACGCGGTCGACTGGGTGTGCGACGGCCAGGCCGCGTTGTCGAGCATCGCCGCCCTGAGCTACTCGCTCATCCTGCTCGACCTGGGCTTGCCCAAAAAGGACGGCATGGAGGTGCTGCGCGCGATCCGCGCGGCCAGGAACGACGTTCCGGTGCTGGTGCTGACGGCGCGCGACGCGACCGAGGACCGCGTGGCCGGGCTCGACGGCGGCGCCGACGACTATCTGGTCAAGCCGTTCGCCATGAGCGAGTTGCTGGCGCGGATGCGCGCCCTGACGCGGCGCATGGAGAGCGTCGGCAGCCCGATCCTGACGAACGGGGTCGTCACGCTCGACCCGGCGACCCACGAGGCGCACGCCAACGGCGTGGCGGTGCGCCTGACCGCGCGCGAATTCTCCCTGCTGCAATCGCTGATGCTGCGCCCGGGCGCCATCCTGTCGCGCGCGGAACTCGAGAACCGGCTCTACGGGTGGAACGAGGAGGTCGAAAGCAACGCCGTCGAATTCCTCATCCACGCGCTGCGCAAGAAACTCGGGGCCGAGGTCATCAAGAACGTGAGGGGCGTGGGATGGATGGTTTCGAAGGGCCGGTAGCGGCCTCGCTCAGATTCAGGCTGTCGTTGTGGCTCACGCTCGCGATCGTCATCATCGCCGCCGGCGCCGGCGTGATCTCGTTCTCGCTGGCCACCGACGAGGCGCACAAGATGCAGGACCACCAGCTGCGCCAGACCGGTTTCCTGATCAGCCGGCTCGAAGCGGTGCCCTCGTCGCCATTGGCGCGCGAGAAGGCCGGCGATGTCGATTTCGACGCGCGCGTGGTCGTGCGTTTTTTGTGGACCGAGAAGGGCCAGCCCGCCGCCACCCCGCCGCGCCCGCCCGTGTTTTCCAACCTGCTCCGGGACGGCCTGCACACGGTCTATGTGGGCCGGGAAAAATGGCGCGTCTTCGTCAGGACCAACGCCAAGGGCGGGCGGGTGGCGGTCGGCCAGCAAACGCGGGTGCGCGACGCCGCCGCCCGCGCCAGCGCGCTGCGCACGCTGATGCCGATCCTGTTCCTGGTGCCGGTGCTGGTCTTGCTCATGGGCGTGCTCCTGCGCCAGATGTTCAAGCCGCTCAAGACGCTCGCCGACGAACTTGGACGGCGCACCGAGGCCGACCTCGGCCCGCTCGACCACGCCGGCCTGCCGTCCGAGGTCGGGCCGTTCGTGGTGGCGATCAACGCGCTGCTGGTGCGCATGGGGCGCTCGCTGACCGCACAGCGCAGGTTCATCGCCGATGCCGCGCACGAGCTGCGCTCGCCATTGACCGCCATGTCGCTGCAGGCCGAACGCCTGAGCGCGACCAATATGCCGGACGAGGCGCGCATCCGCTTCAACGCCCTAAGCGCCGGCCTGCGCCGCACCCGGGTCCTGCTCGACCAGTTGCTGACCCTCGCGCGCAGCCAGGAGTCGCGCCTCGAAGCGTCGGGCAACGTGTCGCTGCAGCAGGTCATCCGCGAGGTGCTCGAGGATCTGGTGCCGATCGCCGAGGAAAAGGATATCGATCTCGGTGTGATGAACGACGACGACGGCATCGTCCACACCCGCGGCGTCGACCTGAAAGTGCTGGTCAAGAATCTGATCGACAACGCGATCCGCTACACGCCCCGCGGCGGACGGGTCGACATCACGGTGCTCGGCGCGCCCGGACTGGTCACGCTGCAAATCGACGACACCGGCCCCGGCATCGCGCCCGGGGAGCGCGAGCGCGTGTTCGACGCCTTCTACCGGGTTTTGGGCAACGGCGAGATCGGTTCCGGGCTCGGACTGGCGATCACGCGCACCGTGGCCGAAAGCATGGGGGCGAGCATCGAACTGTCCGACTCCCGCGCGCCGCAGACGGGCTTGCGGGTTTCGGTGCGCTTTACGCAAAGCGTGTCGAAGGCGCCAGCGGCCGCGGTCCACGGCGCGCCCGCCCGCCTGAACGAATAGACGGGAGCATACGGAAAATATCGGGGGGCGGGGCAAACGGGGATGGGCCGTAATGAACCGACATCGTCCCCGCGAAGGCGGGGACCCATAGAGCGGTGGCTCAAAGCAACTGCTCCATGGGTCCCCGCCTACGCGAGGACGATGTGGATTTAAGTTTTATCAATTTTCCCCGGTACGATTTCTGAAGCGTCTTAAGCGCTAATTCAGCGCACGACGGCTTAAGTCAACGCCATTACGGGATGAGCCGGGACCAACCGGCCGCCTTGCCGTTCGCAGGCCGCGCCCCGCCGCCGCGCCGTTGGCGCCGCCTGGTCAAAGCCAGGCCAGCAGGTGCCGGAAGTCGCGCTGGTTCGCGCGGTGCCATTGGCGCAGCCGCCGGCTCCACAAGGTCACGCGGCGTGCCAGGGGGCGCCGGCGCTGCGGCGCCTTCATGCGGCGGCCTTGTCGAACGCATGCGAAGCCGGCGCCTTGGCCGGCGCGGGCCCGGGATCGACCGCGACGTGGTGCAGCGTCTGGGTCGGGTAGGCGAACTCGATCGAGGCGTCGCCGAGGCGCTCGAACAAGGCCAGGTTGATCGCCTGCTGCAGGTCCATGTAGAGCGCGTAGTCGGCGCTGGCGACGATGTAGACGACCTCGAAGTCGAGCGAGGACGCCCCGAACGACTTGAAGTGCGCCCGGTCGAACCGGACGTTTTGCTGCGCCTTGATGATCTCGCCGATCATGCCGGGCAGCGCGCGCAGTTGCTGCGCCGTCGTCTGGTAGGTCACGCCGATGCAAAAGGCGATGCGTCGGCTCTCCATGCGCTTGTAGTTGTGGATCCGGCTCTTGAGCAGGTCGGAATTGGAAAAAATCACCTGCTCGCCGCCGAGGCTGCGCAAGCGGGTCGTCTTCAGGCCGACATACTCGACCGAGCCGGCCACGCCATCGACGATGATGAAGTCGCCGACCACGAACGGCTTGTCGAGCACGATCGACAGCGAAGAGAACAAATCGCCCAGGATGTTTTGCAGCGCCAGCGCGACGGCGATGCCGCCGATGCCAAGGCTGGCGATCAACGTGGTGACGTCGACCCCGAAATTGTCGAGGATCGTCAACACCAGCACCAGCCAGATGATGGCGCGCGCCACAAAGCCGAGCGCCGCCGTCGAGGTTGTGCTGGCCGGGTCGTCGCCCTGGCGCGCATTGCGGTAGTGCGTCAGCCATTCCTTGACGGCCAGGTCGCCCCACAGCGCCACCTGCAGCAGGACGGCCAGAATGATGCCGTTGGATATGTACAACTGCGCCTTGGGCGGCAGCGCCAGCGCCTGCGTCCCCGCGTACAGCGCCACCGCCCACATGAACGGGCGCGCCGTCGAGGCGAGCACGCAGACGGCGATGTCGTCGAGGTGGCTGTCGGTGCGGCTGGCGATCCTTCCCAATTGCGTCAGGACCAGATGCTTGCCCCCGTACAGCAGGGCCAGCGCCGCCAGCGCGAGCGCGGCCGCGATGCCCCAGGCGAGGGCGTCGTTGCCGAAAACCAGATAATCCATCACAAGATGTTCCCTTTATTTATCGCCGGGAGAGCGCTCCCGTGCCTGTCGCGCGCCTTGCCGGCGCGCCAGTAGCATTCGCAGGCCGTGCCGCCGTGCTGGTAGCCGGCGATGGCCGCGCGCATGCCCTCGTCGCCGCCGAACAGCACCGGGACCTGGGAGGTGTAGTGGCGCAGCACGCGCATCTTGCCCTCGATGTCGACCGGCACCACGAAGCGTTCGGTCGGCTCGAGCTGCAGGCGCGCCAGCGCGGCCTCGGGGCCGTCGCCGCCGCGCCCGCTGTGCGGATCGGCCACGTACGGGAAGTCCTCGTAGAACAGCAGCTTGGCGCCGGCGGCGGCGGCGGCCAGCCGCATCGCCACGCGCGCGGTGATCTGGTGGTCGACATGGTCGCCGATGCCCATCGGGCTCACCAGCAGGATCGGGCCGAGGTCGAGGCAGATCCTGCGCAGCAGCTGGAATAATTCCTCGATGTGGGCGGCGTCGTCGTCGCGCGGGGCGATCCAGCGCCCGCGCGCGCTCGGGTAGATCAGCTTGCCGGTCGGGCCGCGCCGGTAGATGGCGTCGGGAAAGCTCAGGTGCACGTAGGCGGCCTCGATCGCGCGCATCGCCGCGACGTCCTCGGCGCGCCGGATGCGCGGACTGACATGCCCGCGCCGCGCCGGCGTCTTGCTGGCGCCGTCGACCGACACCAGCGGCGGCGGGTTGCCGCTGCACAGGGTGACGACCAGCGTCGGCACCCCCTGCAGGGCGTGCAGCAGGCCGCCGCAGCTCAGGGCCGCGTCGTCGAGGTGGGGCGAGAGGATCACGACGCGCTCGAACGCGTCGAAGTCGAGTTGGTCGAGCAGGGGGCGGGCCTTCAGGTTTCCCATGCGATCTCCCGGCCGTAGCGCGCGCGCGCGGCCTCCAACATGCGCCCGGCGAGCGCCTCGTCGCCGACCAGCGGGTTGGCCGCCAGCGCGGCGCGGCGCAGCGCCGGCGAGG